>NZ_JAYMEU010000001.1:0-343187 GCF_037029575.1 Alteromonas sp. CH_MED4-4
AGCCGGATATACGGACGCAAACCATTTTAGTCAAAACAGCATGTTTACTCTTGCAATAACGGGGGAGACCATATACAGGCCCTAGCTGATTTATAAATACAGCATTCTCACGTATGATTCTGCTTTTCATTTTCTCAGAGTATCCTTTTCATGTACCAAGATTTTCAAGCAGAGTTGGCGTGGGCTAGCCTTCATATGCCGCGCACTCGTAATGCCATTGCATCACTTCCCGATCTGTCGAACGTTAAACTTGCTTGCAACATGCATTTAGATTTGAAAATGGCGCCTTTGGTTGAAGGGCTACTTTCACGAGGATGCGACATTTTTCTTACCACGTGTAACCCCACTACAGTGCAAGATGACGTGGTGTCTTATCTTGTTGATAAAGGCGCAACGGCCCATGCATGGCGTGATATGAGCGAGGCTGACTGGTCTGAGTCATTCGATAAAGCGCTGGCGTGGCAGCCTACCCATTTGTGTGAAATGGGCGCTGATCTGACAACTCGACTTCACGAAAATATAAAAGCAAGTAAACCAGTACCGAGTATTGTATCGGGCTTAGAAGCAACGGGCTCTGGCATTAACCGTTTAAATGGTATGGCGCCAAACTACCCAATTTTTAACTGGGATGATTTGCCAGTAAAAGAAGGGCTTCACAACAGGCACATGGTGGGCTTAAGCGCATGGCAAACCTTCTTCCAAACCACTCATCTAACCCTGCACGAAAAAGTAGTGGTTGTTATTGGTTATGGCTTGGTTGGGCAGGGCGTTGCCGCCTCGGCTAAAGCGTTCGGGGCACAGGTTCAAGTAGCAGAACTTGACCCAGCAAGAGCGCTTCAGGCGAAATACGACGGCTGGCCAGTGGTTGATTTAAATGGAGCGGCTAGCCAGGCTGATGTTATTGCCACAGCAACTGGTGCGTATGGCGTGGTGAATTCGAGTCATCTAGACAACATGAAAGACGGAACGTTTATTTTAAACGTAGGCCATGTAGCCCAAGAAATTGATGTGCCTTACCTTAAAAACAACGCTACTCACAGTGAGCCAATGCCCTATGTAAATGCTTATAAACTAGGCGATAAAACACTGTATCTTCTAGCCGATGGCTCTATGTTTAACTTAACTGCGGGCTATGGTGACAGCATTAATGCTTTCGACGTAACCTTGGCCGTCATGGCTGCGGGCATCGGCTATATCGTGAATGAAGGTGCAAAAAGCGAAAAAGGCTTGTACTTGTTACCAGAGGCTGCGTGGAAAAGTGCGCTTTAAAGCGCTGCAAATCATAAGAGAGTGTTTATCTTTAGGTACGCAGTACAAAAGGTCTAGCCACCTCTGCTTATCTCGACATTCCTATTGAATGTTGTACAGTGAGCCCGTTTTAATAAATTCATAGTTAAGGCGGGCTGATGACCATTCAAATAGACAATCAGCCTTGCGCCAGTGTAGGGACGAAAAAAATGGGTAAAATAATAGGTACAAAAACACCACAGCAGGCTTTAGATAGCCTTGTCAACATGACAGGCGATTTGCGCCCCATAGAGCTCTCTGAATACAAAGCCCGAATTGCCAAAGCGCAGCATTATATGCAGGAAAATGGCATTGGTGCGCTTTACTTAAACGCTGGTACTAACTTAGCGTATTTTACAGGTATGCAGTGGTACGCCAGTGAGCGTTTAGTCGGTGCGCTTTTACCTGCAAAAGGTGACCTTGTATATCTAGCTCCTACCTTTGAAATCGACTCTTTAAACGAACGTAAATTAGTGGAAGGCGACATAATTGGATGGCAAGAGCACGAGAGCCCATATGCGCTTGTCATAGCTATGCTAGATAAACTAAACACCGCTGGAGGCGATAAACTGGGTGTGGATGAGTCGACCCAGTTTTTTATCGTAGATGGTTTGAACAAGATGCTTGGCCAATCTGGGCAAATTATCAATGGTGCAGAGGTAACAGCACACTGTCGCATGCACAAATCTGAAAGTGAACTCACGCTTATTCAACGCGCTATGGACATGACCCTAGCTGTGCACAAAGCGACTGCCAGTATGCTTTATGAAGGCATTACCACGACAGAAGTTGAAGCATTTATTAACGATGCACATAAGAAAGTGGGGGCCGCTGGTAACTATTTTTGCATTGTACTTTTTGGAAAAGCCACCTCGTTTCCCCACGGCGTTAAAGACCCTCAAGTACTAAAGAAGAACGACTTAGTATTGATTGATACTGGCTGTAAGGTGCACGGCTACCTCTCTGATATCACGAGAACCTATTGTTTTGGTGAGCCAACCGATAAGCAACGAGCATTATGGGAAAGCGAAAAGCGCGCGCAGCTTGCCGCATTTAACGCTGCAAAAGTTGGTGTTCCCTGTGGCGATGTGGATAAAGCCGCGCGAGACAGCTTAGCTAAAGATGGCTTAGGACCAGACTATAACTTACCAGGTTTGCCCCATCGAACCGGGCACGGCATAGGCATGGATATTCACGAATGGCCGTATTTGGTAAAAGACAATCCTCACCCGCTAGCATCTGGCATGTGTTTTAGTAACGAACCTATGATCGTAGTACCAAACGAGTTCGGTATTCGCTTAGAAGATCACTTTTATATGACCGAAGATGGCCCGGTGTGGTTTACTGAGCCTAGCGAATCGATTGACTCTTTGTAAGTAAACTAGAATGAAGCTGCTCTTTGTTACGAAGAGCAGCTGTAGTGCGCGACTCCGCCAGCACTGAAAAATTCAAGTGGGCGCAGCTGGTAGTACTTATTCTCTACCTCTTTTGATTGCTCATCATAAGGCGCAGTAAGTATCTTCTGAAGTTCGTGAATTGGCGTAAAGTCACCTTTCTCTGCGGCTTTATAGGCAGGCACAATTAACCATTCGCGCCATGTGAATTTAGGGTTTGCTTTGCGCATATTCTCTACGGTAGCAGCAATAGCGTTTGTAACATCACCTTGTGTTTCGGCGTCCTTTTCAATGCGCTCACGCCATGTTTGTAGCCATGCTTCCCATTCTGTCATGACCTCTGCTTTAGGCGGGTAGTAAAAGCTTTTCGTCAAACTCGCCATATCTTCAGGCATTGACGATAGCTCTCGGAAAAACAGATTGTAGTCCACGCCTGTGCGCAGCATTAATTGCAGCAGCTTAATCAGCAAGTCGTGGTTGTAGCTGGCAATGCCAAGCTTTGTTGCCCACATACTCTCCATGGCGCGTTCCATCACGCCAGAAAAACCGTCGTTGATCTCGTTAAGCTTTGAGAGCTGTTCACTGTTGCCTTCAAGTAACGGCATCAGTGAGCGACAGAACATATCAAAGTTCTTTTGCGCAGCAATGGGCTGGTTTAAAAACGAGAAGTGACGTCCGCCGCCTGTCCAAGGTTGGTAGTCTGCTTCAAAAAATTCACAAAAGCCGAATGGTCCATAATCCAGCGTAAAGCCTCCTGCGGCGCAGTTATCGCTATTAAAATTGCCCTGGCAATAACCGACGCGAACCCAACCAGAAACAAGACGCGTTAGCCGGTCTCGAAATAGTGCAGCCAGCGTTACCACTTGCTCTTCAAACAACGTGGTTGTGTCAATTTCACTTGAGTACTCTCGCTCAATAAGGTGCTTAACAATGGCTTCTAGTTCGTTTAACGCTTCGCTGTGTTCGTTACAGCGAGCTCGCCTAGCAAAAAGCTCTATTTGGCCTACGCGCAAAAAGGAGGGCGCCACGCGGGTAGAAATAGCAGTTATATTTTCTACCATCACTTCAGGTTCATAGGAATGAGACCCTTCGCGATACCACGGCCTGTCTACCGTGTCTGATTCAGACATAAACAAGCTCAGCGAACGTGAGGTCGGAATGCCAAGCGCATGCATGTGTTCTTGCACTAAAAATTCGCGCACGCTTGAGCGCAATACGGCGCGCCCGTCTGCGCCGCGACAATAAGGCGTGCGACCCGCACCTTTTAACTGCATTTCCCAACGCTTGCCGTTTAATACTGCTTCAACGATAGAAATTGCTCTGCCGTCGCCGTAGCCGTTACCTGTTCTAAACGGGCACTGCTGTGTGTACTCCGTACCGTAAATAGAAAGTGCGTAGCCGGTTGCCCAGCCGAAGGGGGTCATTGGAGCAGGTACATCCGACATGTCCCCTGAGAACAGCTGGGTGAAATCTTTAGATGTTGCCAAGCTATCGTCTAAGCCTAATTCGGCAAACAGCGTTTCGCTATGAGCAACGTACGTCGGTGCATTTAATGGGGTCGGAGTAACTGGCACATAGTGACCTGAGAACACTTGGCGCGGGTCATGGTCGTCACCATCGCACGTCGACTGCGGGTCTGGGGTAAGGGTATTCAGCAAAGAGTAATCTACGTGCTTTGCGAATTCATCTAGTGTTTTGATACGTTCTGTCACTATGCCTGCCTATTTCACTGAATGGGAAAATCTGTTTGCGAGCATCGAGGCTCAGGTTACTTTTGCACCTTTAACCATTAACAATCTCGACACTTCATACGTTTTTTCAATGATTATTGTTTAGGTCGAAGTGCAAGCTGGCCTTGCTCTACAGTTAGCTGTAAAGGTACCGTTGAAAGCATGCTTACCGCTTTGTTCGCAGGATCTAGGCGATAAACAGGGTTATTGGCTAAATAGCCATTGATGAGCTGCATGAATTCGCCACTTACAGGGGCTAAATTACCCTTAAAGCCGCCAGCATCAATTGTGCTATCAAGTAGAGACAATGAGCGCACAAAAATCGCTTTTTCTTCACTGTCGTAATAAGGCGTGCCTTCCAAAGCAAGACTTACTTTTGCAGGGTAGTTCAACCCAAATGCACTAATACGCGCAGTGGCAATAGCGCCTAGCTGAACCACGTCTCTGCCATCTGGGCCTATGGTTGCTGTCATATCTTCCACGTCTAAATAAAGAGGAATACCAGCAAGTGACGTTTGCTTCTGCAACTTACTCACTTGGCTATCAAGCACTTGTTCTAACTCGGCATTAGATACAGTGTAAACTGCCAGTTGAGAGAGAGTAGCGCAGCCTGCAAGAATGGTAGCGAAGGCAATGGAAAGTAGAATTCTCATAAAAAAGTCTCTTTTAGCAATGAGTTGTCGAATTACACCGTGCGAGCCGGAAATACTGGCGCTGCAACAAAGAAGTGCCTCTATTGTACGGGCAGAGGAAAGGGATGAACAATGAAATCGTTAATTCGCTAAGACAACGGCTTATTCAGGGAGTCCATGAGTAGGAGAGAGGCGCAAAGCGTAACGCTGGAAAAAAATACTTGGTTGCCGACACTTAATAAAATTGTGTGTATGACCACTGTTGGAATATGTGCAATCGAAAGAGCGTGAACATGGCGTCATTTATATCTCAAGTTGGACAGTTTGTCGCAATCAACTTGATTAGTTTATAGCGGCTGTATTACCGTAGGCCCCTCGGTTGGGGAGTAGCCTGTTTCCGTTTCGAATGGAAAAGTTTGTATCAACATAATTGGTCACATTACCATGGTACAAACACCTCTTGGTTGGCGAGACCATCGATAAGTCCACGCGTAAAGGTCAGGCGTGCGGATTTGTCGTGGACTCAATTAGCCTGACCGGAGTTCTAAAACTATGAGTATCTTCGCTCTTATCTTGCTAGCCTTTGCTATGTCAACAGATGCGTTTGCCGCCGCGATAGGCAAAGGTGTCAAAATCAATCGCCCTCGTTTAAGTTTTGCCCTCAAAATTGGCCTTTTGTTCGGACTTATAGAGGCAACAACTCCATTTATAGGCTGGTTCATTGGTCGCGCGGCGTCTTCATACGTTGAAGCATGGGATCATTGGATTGCGCTAATAATTCTTTCTGGTTTAGGTATTCATATGGTACTCGAGAGCCTGAAACCTGCCGAAGAAGAGTCGACGTCTCAAAAACAATCCTTTATTTTGTTGTGTATTACTGCGTTAGGCACAAGCATCGACGCAATGGCAGTGGGTGCAAGTCTCGCGCTAATTGACGTGAACATTGCTATTGCTGCGACGTTAATTGGGATAGCCACTTTTTCTATGGTAACTATTGGCATTATGTTGGGCAGTGTTATGGGAACATTGATAGGTAAGCGAGCAGAGACATTTGGTGGCATTGTGCTTGTTTCGGTTGGTACTTGGATCTTTGTGAGTCACACACTCTAGAGCGTGTTGATCTTTGTGGTTTGAACGTTAACCGTGCTTCTATTACCGCTATAGCCACGCACGTTGAAACCGTTTATTAGATAACCCGATGGGTTATTTTCATCGCCAGAAAAACCTCGGATCGCAAAGCTATCGAACATGCCGCCAGAGTTGTTTTGTCTAACAATGGTGGGCGCAAAATCTAGTGCATCGATGAAGCGCGAGATCCCTTCTTTTAAGATCAAGCATAAGCAAGGTATTACGTGTCTTTGGCAGGTTTTGCAGAGGTCATGAACGTTATGTTATCTCGTTTCTTTTAGCAAGGAAGGTAAGCAAACAATAAGGTGAGATTGATGATTATTGCGGGCTGCTACAGATACATACAGGCTGTTTATATTGATAAATGGAAATGTGCAGAGCTGTGAGTAAAAATAAACTTACTGGTCTAAACTCACCTGCGCAGCGTTTTCCTCGGTCTACTAATGCTATACACTTCGCGTTTTTATTACTCTTGCCTGCAGGCTGAACCTAAATTTTTAACTAGGACACTGAATGCGTCACACAACCCTATCTTTGCTCTTTTGTACTTTACCTTTTGCCGCCATGGCCGCTGAAAGTGTTGATTCATCAAACGCTAACTCTGGCGTGGACAGCAACGAAAAAGGCGTAGAAAAAATTACGATTGAAGGGGCGGCGACGGCGAACAACAAGCCGGTAGGGACGTTTAATTCACCTATATCTAACTTAGAATACGATCCGCGAGTCGATTTGCAATCAAGGAACATGGCAGAAGCGCAGGCTGACGTGACTATTCGCGGCGGTATATTCGAAAACACGGGTTTTCGCATAGGAAGCGCAACGCTGATCGACCCGCAAACGGGGCACTATTTCGCTGAAATTCCGATTGCGCCAGAAATGTTGACGAAGCCGAGTATTTTCACGGGCGTCGATAACGCGCTTTACGGCGTAAATAGCTCTGTAGGTACGGTGTCTTACGGCTGGCGTCCCATCCAAACAGCAGGCAGTGTGTCAGTGGGAATAGGTAATAACAACTTCAATTTGCAGCGTGTACACGGTGCAGTAAAGCACGCGCTTAGTGATTTACCCGGTTGGTCTGTTGGCGTTGAAGGAGAGTATTCTCGCTCTGAAAGTGATGGCACTATTGCTAATGGCGATCATAATTTCGAACGCGCGTCAGGGCGTATTCAGCTGGCAAGTAATGACTCACAAACCGACGTGTTTTATGGCTTTCAGCAAAAGTTTTTTGGCTGGCCTAACTTGTACACGCCTTTTAATGTAAACGAGACAGAAGACATTCAAACCCGTTTGGTCATGCTAAATCACAAACAGCGCTACGGCGAAGAGAGCATGAAAAATACCTTTGAGGTTTCTGCTTACTACAGAGAGAATGACGACCATTACGTATTCTCACGTGAAAATCCTGAAGCGTTTCAGGCGTTTCACGAAACCAAAGTTAAGTCATTGGCGTTTTCCGGTACTCATAATGTTTCGCAAGAATTTGGTATTAACTACGCAGCACAGCTTACTGCAGACGACATCACCTCAACCACGCTAGAGAACAATTTCACCTCTCGCGACTACTACAAAATAAGCGTAGTGCCCGAGTATCGAACTCAGTTGAACAGCAATGAATCGCTTACCGTTCGTTTAGGTGGGGCGTTTGACGATACAAATCGCGACGATGACCGACTGTCTTTTGTGGGCGATATTAGCTGGCTTACCCAAGCAGGGAGCAATGCCTCGCGTACACTCTATCTTTCGTATGCAGAGGCGACGCAGGTGGCTGGCTACACTGCTGTAGGCGGCAGTACCACAAGCGGTCTGTTTAGAAGTAACAACCAGTTACAGCGAGAAGTCAGCAAAAACCTAGAGTTTGGGGCATCATTTGATAAATCCTCTTTCAAAGTTGATACCGCCGTATTCTATCGCTGGGATAACGAGCTGACAGATTGGACGTATAGCTTCGACGCTACGTCAGCTCGCAGTGCAAACCCGGTTGATATCGAAACCTTAGGTGTTGAGGTGATTGCCATTAAACGCTTTGAGAGCGCAGATGTGGTGGCCAGCTACACCTATTTAGATAAGTCTGAAGACTATCGAATTGATGAGGTAGACGCGAGCTTTTACGCGCTTAACTATCCGCCGCATCGCGCCACCCTTGGGTTGGTGTGGTTTGCAACCGATACGGTTGAAGTGCGCATTGACAACGAGTGGCGGAAACAAGAAACCAATGCGCTTAGAAACGGCGGTGACTCTGCGTTTTTCTCACATGTCACTTTCACATATTCACCTGCTCAGGTTGAAGGGTTAAGCCTGGTATTGGCAGTCGATAACTTGTGGGATGAGCGCTTTGAAGAAATCCCAGGAACGCCGGGGCGCGGCGACCAATATTCTGCCACTGTTACCTATTTTTGGTAAGGGCGGCGCAATGACAGTTAATTATCCTCATACCTTGGACGATTTTGCTGGACGATGGACGCTAACGCGCAAAATCATCCAGCGAAATGGTGATGTATTTACCTTTTCTGGCGAGGCTGAATTTAGCTGGCTGGAAGGCAGCGTACAAAAAGAAAAAAGCGGCTTGGCGTATTACGAAAAAGGCGAAGTAACTGCGCCTAACGAAAGCGTAATGCCCGCAGAACGTCGGTATTTCTGGCAGCAGCCTCAAACTGGTTTATTTGAAGTGTTGTTCGACGATGAACGTTATTTTCATTCTTTCAGTGCGACCAACCCAAACGCAGAGCACTTGTGCGGCGATGATAATTACGTGGTGCGCTATGACTTCACAGCGTGGCCTGTGTGGCGCTCTACGTGGCAGGTCAATGGGCCACGCAAAGACTACACCATGGTGAGTGAGTATAGTCCTGCGTAGCTTTGGCCTTTTTGAGGCTTAAATCTGCTTCTTGGCGTGTTGATGGGACATCCAAAGTGCAATAGCAATGATGGTACCGCCAAGAAGCAGGCGAGAAAAGTCGGTGTCTTTTTGCCAAAGCAGTAAATTAACCACAAGCCCCGCTGGAATAAGTGCGTTATTCATTATGGCTAATGTACCTCCAGATACTTTAAGCGCGCCTTGGTTCCAAAAGTAATATCCAAGCCCCGACGCCACAATACCCAACCACAGTAGCACTCCCCACTGCTCGGTATTTTTCGGTAGTTGACTTGGGTTGCCGAATAGGAAAAATGCGGGCAAGGCTACAACTAACGCGCCTAAATAAAACCACGCGAATACGTTGTGATAGGGTACTTGAGCTGTAAAAGTCGAGGTCAGCTTTTTATAACCCACTTGTCCTAGTGCAAAGGAAAGATTAGCACCCTGAACAATGGCAAAACCAAACCAGTAGTTATCAGTCACGCCATCAAAGCGAATTATGGCTGCACCTGCGGTGGCAATAAGTGCGCACAATAAATAAAACGGGGTAAACCGCTTAAACAGGGCGTCGTTCAAAATGGCGACATAAAGCGGCGTAAAAATGGTGAAAAGCAACACTTCTGGCACGCTTAAAAACAAAAATGCGTGATAGAAGAAGATGTACATCAGCCCTAATTGCACAGCACCTAAACTGGCCAGAATCACCTTTTGTTTAAGGTTCAATAATGCCGGCCTAAGGAAAGGAAGGAAGACCAGTGTGGCGAGCACAATGCGTGTCAAAACAGCAAAATAACTGTCTACTGAGCCAGCCAAAAACTCGCCTATGAGCGAAAAGGAAAATGCCCACAGGACAGTAACTGCTACTAAATAAAACACACGCTATGCTTCTTTGTAAGTTCAACCGCGGCGTAAAATAGGCCATCGCCGCTTTTATATCAACAGTTAGCTTCTTCATTGCCGATAATTTTAGTGAATAGAAGGATGCCCGGAGTTTATTATTCCAACGGTGTTCTCATTACCTTTTCTTCTGCCATACCTTCACCCTGTTAACATAAACCTAGCCCCTCTCAATACGTGTTTCAGACGTATTTCTTATCACGGGAGCTTCGCAATCGTTAGGAATAGTGCAGCCATGACTTTCTTGAGAAAGAGAATGGCCTATTAATGTTGGATACAGCCACGCACCAAAGCAAGCGCCAAATATTGGTGCAAAAATAGGAATAATGAAGTACGGGATATCCTTTGCACCGGAAAGTGAATACTCCCATCCTGCGAAATAGGTAAAGAGTCGCGGTCCAAAATCCCTTGCGGGATTCATAGCAAATCCGGTCAATGGCCCTAAAGAAGCGCCGATAACGGCGATTAGAAGACCCACGAGGAGTGGATTCATAGCTCCTCGCGGAGCGCCGTTTTTTTCGTCCCCTAACGCCAATATTGCGAACATTAAAACTGCTGTGATAACGAATTCAACACTGAAGGCACCCCAGAATGAAAGTGCTTCGTGAGGATACGTTGCGAAAATGCCCGCAGTAGCGAGTGCCCCTATGCTTTCTCTTGATAGGTTGTGCGCAAGTTCATAGTCAACAAAAAGTTGATAATATAGGCTGTAGATAAGAGCTGCAGAACAAAATGCTCCCAAAAACTGGGACGCTATGTAGGGCGCGACTTTGTGTTTTTCAAAACCGTGGAACATTGCGAGTGCTATGGTCACCGCGGGGTTGATGTGGGCACCCGAAACGCCAGCAGTACAATAGATGGCAATGGACACGCCCACGCCCCAAAGAATACTCATTTCCCACTGGCCGAAGGAAGCACCTGTTAATACCAATGCTGCCACTGCGCCAACGCCGAAGAATACTAGAATGCCTGTGCCTACAAATTCAGCAATACACTGCCGGACAAGTGTTGGTTCCGAGAGAGGTAACATATGATTTCCTTTTTATTATAACCCGTACAGTGCATGAGTAGAAAAAAGAGGACAAAGTTACGTGCTAGCAAATGTAGGCGAATACCGCTTCTAATGAGCGCGATTATATCATTACGCTAAATAACTCATTTGTCGTAAGTCGTTTATCTAAACTGCTTCCAATGTACAATTAAGAGAAAATCATCATAAAACGAACATAAACGAACTGCAAATGATCAAAATCGAATATTAGTGGCTTTTTGTATATGTTATTGCGTAAAGGTAGGGGCGTATAAATACACTTCTTAGTGGAGTATAGATATCTCCGAATTACCATTGTTGCTTTTGGCGTCGCAATCACCTTTTAACTCACCCGCCTCTTCAACTAATGCCGTCATGGCATCAATAATATCTAGGAAACTCGACAGTTGTTCTGGCGTTAGGCCGTTAGATAAGTGCTCGATCTTATTAATAAGCTGTTTAGTAGGTAAGCGCATAGCGTCAAAATCTCGTTGTTTACGTGTTTAAATTTCGTTTCTTTTAAATGTCTTTCAAGTTGCTTGCCAAGATGCGAATTATTGCGTTCAAAAACCTTGTTAATAGATGGCAATTTATGTCGCTGCGCAATGTTAGGTGACAGATGACTCATCAACGGATTCTTATTGCTTCAATGCGCGTCCAGTGTCATTGTAGAAATTCAGTTTTTTTACCCGTTATAAAAAAAGGATGAAGGCAATGACAGATACAAAAAGAAGACAATTTTTAGCAACCGCAGGAGCGCTAGCTTCACTATCTGCATTGCCGGCTTCTGCACAGGCAAACCCCCGTGCTAGCGCTGAGTTACCACCTATCCTTCACATGGTTTACTTCTGGCTAAAAGACCCAGCGTCGACAGAAGATAAGCAAAAGCTTATTGACGGTTTACAATCGTTGCGCGCCATTCCACAGGTTCACTCGCTCCACATTGGCGTGCCTGCGAATACACTCAAGCGGGATGTTATCGATAATTCCTTTGACGTCTCTGAGCTTATGTTTTTTGAAAGCGTTGAAGCACAAGATGAGTATCAGCTTCATCCTATCCATAAAAAATTCATAGAAGACTGCGCTCACTTATGGCGCGAGGTAGTGGTACGCGATTCCATATCGGTTTAACTATCCGTAATTCCCAAAATAATATATCTGTCGATGTTATACGGAGTCTTTAAGCGTGCTGAAACAAGCCCTTAGTTTCGCGATTTAAAATGCGTGATATGATGTCAGTAAAGACATGATAAACAACAATTTGAGCGCTTTAAGAAGGACCAAGAAAATGCCACATATACGCGCAAGAGGTATTCAGCAAACTGTATTAGAGAAAGTCGCAGTGGATATTGTTGAGCAGTTTGCGAAGCTCACTGATACCCCCAACGATCACTTCACGGTAGAGCATATTGCGAGTCAGTTTGTTGCGGCTGGTGGAGCCTCATCAGGCTATCCTTTCATAGAAGTGTTGTGGTTTGATCGCGGGCAAGATTCCAAAACTGCGGTAGCTAACCTTATCGATGAAGCGCTTCGTCCGTTCGTAGGAAAACATACGGACATTACCGTACTTTTTGAAGACCTAAACGGCAAAGATTATTACGAGAATCGCGAGCACTTTTAGGGCGTGTGCTCAATACTTAACGTGTTGAGCAAAGGCCTCTGGTAGCAGGTTGAACGAAATAATACGCTTTAAATTGTTCAAGTCTTATTATCAGTGTCGCCCGAGACAAATATTGACAGAGACAGACATGAACAACGTTAAAATTATAGGTGCCGGCATGACGAAGTTTGTTAAGCCAGGTAGCCAGTTACCCTATCGCATTATGGCTTCGAATGCCGTGGAATCAGCCCTTAAAGATGCAGATATTGATAAAAAGCATATTCAGCAAGTTTTCGCATCTTATATCTATGGTGACAGCACCTGTGGCCAACACGCTTTTTACGACGTGGCACAGCTTGGCGTGCCAGTTGTCAATGTAAATAATAATTGTGCAAGTGGAGCCAGTGCTATTTATCTTGCCCGACAAGCAATTCTTTCCGGAGAGGTCGACTGCGCTGTAGCTTTTGGTTTTGAGGAGATGCAGCCGGGAGCTTTGGGCAGTCATTGGCAGGACAGAGAAAGTCCGTTTGACCGTTTCACGCCTGTTTATGATGAGTTTGATGTGCCTCCAGCTCCTATCGCGTTGAGAGCGTTCGGTTCAGCTGGCAAGCACTACATGGAAAAATTCGGTGTAAGCCCAAACCTTTTTGCTGAAGTTTCGGTTAAGTCTCGACAGCACGCTATCAACAACCCTTTTTCTTTGTTTACTTCTCCACTTAGCGTGCAAGAAGTGCTAACAGACAAGGTGATTTTCGATAGCTATTTAACGCGAACAATGGCTTGTCCACCTACCTGTGGCGCTGCAGCAGTTGTGTTGTGTAGTGAAACATTTACCAAGAAACACGGCATAACAAATGCGGTGTCTATTCTTGGACAAGGAATGGCTACGGACACTATTGATTCTTGGCGTGACCCCATTTCAGCGGTGGGGAGTGAGATGACAAAAATAGCATCTCACAAGGCATACGAGGCTGCAGCGGTCTCTCCAAACGATATAGATGTAATAGAGCTGCACGATTGCTTCACAACGAATGAGATTATCACTTATGAAGCACTTGGGTTGTGCCTTGAAGGTGAAGCTGAAAAGCTCGTCATTGACCGAGACAATACCTATGGTGGTAAATACGTTGTTGGACCGTCAGGTGGTTTGATGTCAAAAGGCCATCCCATCGGGGCGACGGGTATAGCGCAGTGTGTTGAACTATCGTGGCATTTAACTAACAGAGCAGGGCAGAGACAGGTAGAAAATGCAAAGCTTGCTCTGGCGCATAACATAGGTCTGGGGGGCGCGGCGGTAGTGACTATCCTTGGCGCCGACTAGCTTACAATACATGCCCAGCAGCAAAATGTAGCCGAACCGTGTTTGGGCTAGACGGGCTCGTTGAGCTAAAAAGAAGCTTTCGCTCAATCACAGATTCGGTGTGCCTTACTCGGTATTTGGCGAAGTTGGGAAGGTGATCATTACGTGTAGCTGGTCACCTTCGTAATTGACGTTAAATGTTCCATTCAGCGCTTCTACCAGTGCGTTCACAATCGCTAATCCAAGCCCGTTTCCTTGTGAATGACTTTCACGCCAAAATCGTCTTGTCATGTACGCTAGCGTTTCAGTATTAAGCGTTGCATGATTGGAAACGCGAATAACAAACTCGTTGTCGTCTTCTTCAATGACTATTGAAATCGGCATTCCTTTAACACCATGTTGACGGGCGTTATCTATTAGATTTTTCATGACAATAGTGAATGCGAATACGGGGATGTGTGATAGTCGTTTTGAAACATTGGTATGAACCTGAATGTCGTTGTTTTCACAGCCTAACTCTGTCAGCAGGTTGCTAAGTTCTTTAGACAGTTCCCACGGTTGCACATGCTGCTCAATTGGCGCTTTGTCTACTCTTGCCAGCAACAGCAAGTTTTCTAATAAGCTTTGCAAGCGACGTGCACTAAATAAACTCTTCTCAATGGCACGCTGTTGCGTTTCTCCTTGCGTGACTTTTGCTACCTGTAGTTGACTAATAATGCCCGTCAAAGGTGTTCTTAATTCATGAGCAGCGTTATCGGTAAACGCTTTTTCCCTTTCAATAGCGTTTTCAAGCTTGGTGAACAACTGATTCTGGCTATCAATTAGGGGAGTAATTTCTTGCAGGTTATGCCTTAACCGAATTGGATTTAAATCGTTTGGTGAGCGATTGGTGATGGCGTCTTTTAGTCGCTGAAGCGGCCTCAACTCTCTTCCTAAGGCAAACCAGATCACAAGCAGCGAAACCACGAGGGAAATGAGTGTTGGAAGGGCGCTGACGATTACCATCTGGACAAATATTGCATGTCGCTCAGAAAGCTTTTCAGCGATAGAAATGGTGTGCTTTTCTGTTTTTAAAGAAAATACCCGCCACTCGATGTTTTCAACAATAACGGTATCAAGTCCCGATGGTAGCGTATCAGGTAGTGTTAGCTCTTGAGGGTGGCTATTAGCAATAATTTCACCATTTAACGCGCTTATCTTACAGGCAAGGCCTTTTAAGGTGCCCGCATCGTTGAACGTACCGTTTGGGGAAAGCCCCAAGTTGCCCACTGAATTTTGGTCGGACAGCATAAGGTTATTCATCATTCTTGCTGTGGAGGCAAGGCGGCTATCCATGGCTTGGTTTATCTCGCTTTTCAGCTGGGTAATAGAGAAATAACTGGCTGTTAGCCACAAGACAAAAAATACAGGAGCAATAATTGCGATGAGCTTTAGTCGAAGACTCATGTTTCTTATTCCTGCTGATGAGCGAGGCGGTAGCCCAGACCACGTTCCGTGATAATGATATGTTTACCTACTTTTTTTCTAAGATTAAACAAATGCACGTTTAAGGCGTTGCTATTCACATCATCGTTGACGCCATATAAGTAGTCTTTAAGCTGTGCTTCACTTAAAATTCTGCCTGGGTTTGATAAGAATAAATACAGAAGTTTCAGTTCACATGCAGATAAGGATAACTGTTCGCCGCGCACTTCTACGCGTTTGGCTTTAGCATCAAACGTAAGCTCTTCAAACTTCAATATCTCGTGTAAATGCTGATCTTGTCTTCTCGTTACGCTGTAAATTCTCGCAATTAACTCTTCAAAGTCAAAAGGCTTTGTCACGTAGTCATCTGCGCCTTTGTTGAGCCCCGTCACCTTATCTTCAATGGCATCTCTTGCCGTTAAAAGAATGATTGCCATTGGCAGCTTTTTCTTCCTGACTAACGATAACAATTCCAGTCCGCTTCCATCGGGTAGTGCGATATCTAACAAGCACACGTCAAACTGGTTGATTGATACATAGTGCTTAGCCTCACTTAACGTGACGGCGTGGGTGACTTGCATGAGTTTGCTTTGAAGGTAAACACATACTGCGTCTGCAATAACGAGGTCGTCTTCAACGAGAAGAATATTCATAGTTTTTCACAAAGCGGTTTGATGCGTAGAAGCTAATGGGTGAACATTAATATTAAATTAATCTTTGGTAATTAGTTTACCAGCTCAAACTTACTAAGTGCATTTAACGTGAATACGATCAATTTAGGCCCTTTCGCTATGATGACCAGCACCGCATTAATTATTGCGGGTGTAATTATTTTCTGGAGCCTTGTCGGCTATTTGGCAAGAGCCAGTAAGCAGAAGAACGAAGTTACTGACACTATATTCTGGTCTATCGCAGCAGGGCTAGTTGTGGCACGTTTAATCTTCGTCATAGATTTGTGGGAGATTTATCAAAAAGACTGGCTTTCCGTACTCAATATTAGAGATGGTGGTTTCAATAGCTATTCTGGATGGTTTGCGGGCCTAACGGTTCTTTTGGTTAGAGCAAAAAAGCATCGTCAGCTTATGTCGTTTTATCTTAAATCTGGGGCTATCACCGCGGCTGCGTTGTTTCCACTAGTTGTAATTCAAACCTTATATAATACCTCTCCTAGTCCGCTAAATATCAATGCTCAGACTTCAAGTGGCGAGTATCAATCACTAGAGCTAAATATCGGTAAACCTGTCGTCATCAACTTTTGGGCTTCATGGTGCCCTCCGTGTCGCCGCGAAATGCCCGTTTTAGCGCGGGCACAACAAACGCAGTCAGACGTAAAATTTATTTTTATCAATCAAAGCGAAGCGCCCACGAAAGCAGAACGCTTCTTAATGAGCCAAGGTGTTGACCTTGAAAATACTTACTTTGATTTTGCAGGCAATATCTCAAAAAGCTTTGGCGCATATGGCCTGCCAACTACGTTATTTTTCAATGCAAAAGGCGAGTTAGTTGACCGCCACATGGGGGAGCTGTCTGAGGCTAGCCTTCAGCATTACCTCCGTCCTCTTCTCAAGTAAATTAAGTACCTCAAGGAATAAGAATGCTAAAAGTAGTCTCTTGGATGTTAGCTTTCTCTAGCTCATCATTCGCCACTGATAGTGAGCTTCCAAAGCCTCTCAGCATCGTTGAAAAGCAAGGCGGAGAGGTGATAAGTCGCTTTGATGCGCCATCCCAAATGACAGGCTATGTCATTGACTTCAAAGGTAATGCAATCACGGTTTATGTCACGGAAGATGGTCAGTATATGTTGGCTGGAAAAATGTTCGACGCAAACGGACAAGATGTTGGAGCTAACGAATTAAATAACTACATAAACGGTGCGCAAAGCGAAAAAATATGGCAGCAGTTGAGTGAGTCGAGTTGGGTTTTAGATGGTAACCCTAATGCTAGTAGAGTTGTCTATGCCTTTACCGATCCGAACTGCCCTTATTGTCAAAAGTTTTGGCAGCAGGCCCGACCGTGGGTTGACGCCGGTAATGTTCAAATTCGGCATATCCTGGTCGGTATATTGAAGGCTGATAGTTATGGAAAATCTGCAGCCATTCTTAGCGCAGAAAACCCTAGTGAGATTCTTCACAACCATGAAGCTGGTCAATTAGCGCTGCTTAAGCCTTTGAATAACCCGACACCAGAGGTGAAAAAGGAGCTTGATGACAACCACAGGCTTATGCGACGACTGAGCCTTTCCGCTACGCCTGCCATTTATTTTAGGGATGAGTCTGGTGCTGTGAAATTACAAATGGGGCTTCCGACCACAGCTCAATTAGAAACAGTGCTAGACAATTAAAGATAAAGGGAGAGACGGAATTAACAATGAGTACAAAATGTTCCCTTAAGTCAGGAGCTACATTTACTATTTATCTCAGATAAAAACCTTCAGTAATCTCATTTGAATCGTTTACGTATATTACTAATCAAAATTAAAGAGATATCCGTACATGAGAAAAGTTGTTATTGGAACCCATGATGAAGGGCTTAAAAGATTAAAGACGACAGACGTTGACGAGCCTCAAACAGTTGGAAGTAAAGAAATTAAAGTACGTGTTCATGCGAGTTCATTGAATTACCATGACCTTAGTGTTGCTAATGGCACTATTCCTACGGCGCAGAATCGTGTACCCCTGTCTGATTGCTCTGGCATCATTACTCAAGTTGGTGAGGACGTTGATGAGTTCGAGGAGGGCGATCATGTTGTGTCGACATTTTTTCCGGATTGGCTGAACGGTGAACCTAGGTGTAGCGATTTCAGTCGAACGCCTGGTGATGGCCTTGACGGATACGCAACAGAATATGTCGTTCGACCAGCCACATGGTTTACTAAAGCTCCACAAGGATGGAGCCATGCAGAGGCCGCCACAATTACAACGGCAGGGTTAACAGCGTGGAGAGCATTAGTTGTTGAGGGTAAGCTTAAAGCTGGCGACAAGGTGCTGTTGCTAGGTACTGGCGGTGTCTCAATATACGCACTTCAAATAGCCAAAGCGATGGGGGCATACGTTGCTATCACTTCCTCCTCGGATGAAAAGCTTGAAAAGGCTAAAGCCCTTGGCGCTGATTTCATCGTGAACTATAAAGCAGAACCCGAGTGGGGGAGTGCGGTTAACGCGTGGAGCGGAGAGAAAGGTGTAGACCACGTTGTGGAAGTGGGAGGGCCTGCTACCTTAGCACAGTCAATCAATGCGTGTCGTGTGAATGGAAATATTGTCCTTATTGGCGTATTGACCGGCGTGAAAGGAGATGTTCCAACAGCAGCGCTGATGGCAAAGCAGATCAATCTTAAAGGGATTATTGTTGGGAGCAGGGAGCATCAAAATGACTTCGTAAATGCCCTAGAGGCGAGCGGAATAAAGCCTGTAATTGATACAAGTTTTTCACTCGATGAACTCGCTAAAGCGTTTGAATATGAGGTTAATGGCAAACACTTCGGCAAGATTTGTATTGATATCTAAGAGTTCTGGCATTGTTTGTGACGCTATCAAAGTTAATGGTTTGCAAATCAAGTGATGCATTGATAACAAGACTTCTTTGTCAAAGCTGGATCATTGGCAGTTAGGGAGCCACTTGAATTAAATGATGATGATGGATTAAGTGTGCCAGCGGTGTTTCGCAACAGACTTCAAAAGCAAAAAGCCTTCCACACGGAAGGCTTTTTAATATCAATTATGCTCAGACTTAGACTATGTAAAAATGCTAATTTTTACTCAAACTTAACCTTCATCTGGTTGAGCTAAATGTTCCAGCCTTTCTTCAACCTAGAATATAGGTAGCGCCATACGCACAGGGCAAAAACGATAAACGCGCTGTCTATAATGAGCGAGTTCATGACTAACGAACTAGGGTAGTGAACAGCAAAGTGAGTAATGGCCAATACAACTAACAAGGCGGCGAGACAATTCAACAGCACCAAGTGAGTTTTCATAAGCACTTTTTGCATTAGTGAAGCGATAAGAATAGCTGTCAATGTTACCCAGAAAACAGGTTTTGTGGGCAGCGCCAGCGTTAACTCTAACAATGCAGCCCAAATAAATGCGATAGGCGTGCCCCACACGAAACCCAGCCAAAGCTGGTTTAAGGCATCTTGCTTAGCGCGTTTTGCCAGCCACAAATTTATGCCGGTAACAGAGATAATGGTTAACGCGAACCCCATTAATCCGAAGAATATCTTCATTGCTTCTGGACCAAAGTGGCCGAAGTGTATGCGATATACAGAAAATATCGCTTGTTGGCCAGCATCACCATCTGAATAACCGACTTTATCGATGTATTGTCCACTGGCATCAAAGCGGTATTGTTCTGAATAAATGAGCTTATCCAAGTGCTGAGAGCCGAGCAAAATATACTGATTGTCTTTGGTCGCGTTTTCCAAAGTAACAAAAATGGGCTGGGTATTGGGCTCCATTTTCATTATGTCGGTCAGCGCTTTTTCTATATTCGCAATGGCTGGCTGATGTTCAAGCTGAATTGATGAACCATAAATGTCGGCAAACAGATCAAGCTTGTTTCCTTCATATAAGGTATCGGCATAAATGGACGTTAAAAACGATGCTAAACCAAAATAAACGCCGGTTAGTGCAATCATCAAGTGAAAAGGCAAGCCCCACACGCTCATTCTATTGTGTAAGTCGCCTTGTGTAAGTTGCTCGTTGTTACCTGTTCGCAAGCGAAAGGCATCTTTAAAAATACGTCTGTGAGCAACAATGCCAGAGATAATCAATGCACTCAAAATAGCACCCAATACACTGACGGCCATCATTCCGATGTCTTCTGGCAAATGAAGAGCGGTGTGTAAATCAACGATTAAATCAGTAATAGGTGTTGTGGATGGTTCACTTAATTCGCCGGTTGGAGAAATATTCCAATACTCACCGTCTGCACTAATGCGTGCGCGTGGCAAATCGTGCGTAGGCAAGCGAATGACAATGTTTCCCTGTGTTTGACCCTCTTTCATTGTGAGAAAGCGTTCATAAGCATTTTGAATGCTGCCAGGGGTGTAATCTAGATTATCTGCAATATGGGGTTGTTCCCACCGCAGAAGTTCTTGAGAGAAAACAGATAAAGTGCCTGAAAAGCACACCCAATACATCAATACACTAACGGCTAGTCCTAACCAAGCGTGACTTTTTAAGGCGCTTTTATTTGCGCTGGGAGAAATAGAAATACTCATTTTATATACTATACAAGTAGAAGTAACTTAACGCGCTAAGTACACTCAACACCCCAACCGGGCGCCATAGTTTACTGTCTGCACACAGCCAGTATGCGCCACATCCCCATAAAAGAGGCATGGTGTAAATTCCAAGTGCAATCTGATTCACTTTGCTCATGCTAAGTGCTGTTGTCCACACTACAGTAACTAACATGGCGCAAATAGCACTTAAAAACACACTGCCAAGTAGTTTTACAAGGGCGTTAAAAGCAATAGAGGTAGACGGGGTAGTCAATCCAGATGCGAACGGTAAATTGACGCGTTTTACATCTTTACTTATTCGTTGTCGGGCGAGATAAATCCAACTCCATGCTTGTAACGAGAAAGCGACCACTGCGTAACAGGTACCTAATTCAGGGCCGTACTCTGTAACCCAAAGGCTTAAACTCGCCAGCATTAACAACAATGCCGAGAGTTTAGATATACGTTTAAAGGCGATCTGTGTGCTTTGCCAAGCGCGGTAAAACAAACCTATCGCCAATGCGCTGCCTAAAAAGGCAGCGATTGACAGCAGCATAACTTAATCCGTTAAAAATTGAATGAAGCAGACAGTCTGAATGTCCGAGGTT
Organism: Alteromonas sp. CH_MED4-4; assembly: GCF_037029575.1. Taxonomy (NCBI): domain Bacteria; kingdom Pseudomonadati; phylum Pseudomonadota; class Gammaproteobacteria; order Alteromonadales; family Alteromonadaceae; genus Alteromonas; species Alteromonas sp. CH_MED4-4. The sequence continues at coordinate 21,146 of NZ_JAYMEU010000001.1, forward strand.
CACTTAATACAAGGTAGTTTGAGCCAGGGAAGCCTCCTACCGACGCCCAGTAATTATTGTCAAAGACGTTATCTACACGAGCGCGAAGTGTGATGTCGGTCATTCCTGCAAAGAAGCTGTAACGAACGCCTAAATCGAAACGATTGGATGCATCGACTTCAAGGCTATTATCGGCACTGGCATATTGTTTCGATGTATAGGCCGCACGTGCATCGACAGTAAGCCCTGGAAGGGCATCAACATCCCACTCAATATTAATGTTAGCTTGTAAATCAGGAACACCAATGGCCGTTTTGCCATCTAGTGTACCGTCTTGAGTTTTCGTCATTTCCGCATCGAGCCAAGTGAATCCGCCCAAAACACGTAAATTTGAAGTTGGCATGCCAAATACGCTTAACTCAAGCCCTTGGTTTTGCTGTTCACCATCGGTACTGAAAACATTGTCTTTAATAATTGAGCTTTGCTTTGAGGTGTTGAAAACACTCAATGAACCACCGTATTGGCCAGCATCATATTTCACACCTACTTCTATTTGCTCGGCGCTGTATGGGTCAAAAGCTTCACCCGCGTTTTCAATTGGTTCACCACCGCTTGATGCAGGCGCTACCTCACCAGGAAGCAGCCCCTCGATATAGTTGGCGTAATAAGACACCTGTTCTGACGATTTATAAACAATGCCCACAACCGGCGTGAATTGAGATTCGTCGTACCCTGACAACTCATCACCTGTATTGTAATCAAAGGTGCGGGTTTCAATGTTTTGAACACGGCCACCAAGGGTTAAGAGAATTTTTCCATCGTTAAACGAAATCATGTCTGCAAGAGCAAAACTAGAAAGGTCTGTTTTTTCTGTGATTAGTGGGTTGCTAAGGTCGCCACCAATAAAGAAGTCAGCATCGGGCACGGTTGCCGTTACCGGGTTATAAATATTTCCAGCAAAGCCGCTAAAATCTGAAAACGCATAGGCATTTTCAGATTCTAGAAAAAACGTTGATGCAGACGTAATGATCGTGTGTCCCACGCTTGCGGTTTTGAATTCGATATTGAGACCCACTTCACCTGAGCGAATTTCATCATTTCTAACGTTATCAAAACGGTAAGCGGAAAAGTCGCCATTTGCTTCTGCCTGTCTAGGGTTAGCAAACACATTATCTTCTTCACCCGATCTGAAACCATACGCCGCCCATGCAGTGATGTTGTCGGTAAAATCGTATTCTCCTCGAACCGCACCGAAAAATTGACGCTCGTTAGTGTAAGTCCACTCTTGGGCAAAATTGGTGTCGCTGTCAGGCGCTTCTGGAATTGTACTGCCTGGCGTGACTGCAGGGCGTGGTGAGTCAACCTGATGGTCTTGGTAGCCCAAATCCAAAGAAAGACGGAAGTTATCGCTATCGTGATCAATGCCGATAGCAGCAACGCTCAATTCACGATCTTGGTTATCGATGCTTGTTTCGCCGCCTCGTTGTACAAAATTAGCTCTTACGCCGGTACTTTGGCTGTCGTCGCCAAATCTGCGGCTTACATCTGCTGCGCCATACCAATGTCCTTGAGACTCGTATCCAAGTGTTACACGGTTTAATGGGTCATCGCCCGCGCGCTTAGGTACTATATTTACCGAACCACCTAAGCCGCTTCCTCCCGGTGCTGCGCCGTTTAGAAATGCACTGGCACCACGGAAAACCTCAACGCGTTCTGACAACTCTGCAGCAACATATTGGCGAGGTAAAACACCGTACAATCCGTTGTAAGTCATATCGTCAGAATAAACGGGAAACCCGCGCATTACGTATAGCTCTTGAAAATTACCGAAGCCTTTTGCCACACGAACCACCGGATCGTTTTGCAACACATCGGCGATACTTCTTGCTTGCTGTTCCCTTATGATGTCTGCGGTAAAGTTGGTGCTTGCAAATGGAGAGTCCATCATGTCGAGATTACCTAAAATACCCGCACGACCACCGCGAGATACTTGGCCTCCTGCAAAGCTATCTCGTAATTCAACCTGAGATGCATCAACAGTAATATGCTCAATGTCATCATTATTATTTTTTTCTGTTTGTGCATATACAGGCGCGCCTGCACACGACAGGCCGATCATCACGGCCAAGGCACTTTTAAGCAAATTCATGGGAGCTCCAAAAATCAAAAGACAACGAATATGATAACTATTTTCATTTTAAAAAGGCAGGATATGTTCCTTTAAAATATGCATTTCGTCTTTTATTTGAAGAGGACTATCGTGCTTTGTGCCTAGATTTTAGGTAAAAGTCCGTACACGCTGCTATCCATGCAACGTGGTTGATGGGGCGAAGAGAGTGAAATTATTTTGACTCGAGAAGTCTTATCCAGTGATCAAATACGCCCAGATTCTCAAGTATGATCTTAAAACACATTAGAATAGGCACGGCAAGTAAAACGCCTACCACACCCCATAGCCAACCCGTTATTGCTATCCAAATTATGATTATTAACGGGTTAAGCTGCATACTTCTTCCTAGCACCGCAGGCGTGATGAGTTGTGATTCAATAATATTCAATACTAAAAACAGACCCGCAGGCAGAAATGCACTGCTGGTAAGCCCAAACTGCACAAGCCCAACTACCAGCAATACCACGCAGCTCGCCACACCACCCAAGTAAGGGACAAAGTTCATCAGCGCAACCAGCGCTCCCCAAAGTAACGCATCGTCTATTCCTAAATAGTAAAACACGCCTGCTGTAGCTAACCCTAAGCAAGAGTTTATGATGCTGATGGTGACGATATACGAAGACAGCTCCCGTTGAATTTGATCGACCAATACCAGCGTTCGTCGCTTGTTGGTAACAATGGGGAAGTCTCTTACAAAAACATTGAATAGGTTGGGGCCAAAAACCAACAAGAAGAAAATTAAAACGATACAGGCGAGCACCTGTGCCAGTAAAAATGGCGCGTTACTGAAGAGTGTGAGCCCAATATCTATTCCGCTTTGTTTAATTTTGTCCGTCACAGAGTTTGTATTGTCTTGTGATGGAGAAAGTTCAGGTGACTTTTCATCGTCACCAAACCAGCTAAAGAATGAACGTTCTTTTTCAACGGGTTCAGCTGGAGGCGTTGCATAAGCGTCGATGTTGCTGCTTATCTCTTCAATTTCTTTGGATATCTCGGCAGCAATTTTGGGGAGAGATTGCATCCAGCGTTCTGCCGGCTCAGCAAGCTCTATACCTAAAAATGTAAACGGCGCGACCAGCAAGACAATCAGGGCTCCTGCTGACAGTGTGCGAGGTATGAATAACTTGCGTGCGAATGCAACAAGAGGGCTCAAAAGCAGAGCAACAAAGGCGGAAAAGAAAAGAGGAACAAGTAAAGATTTGGCAAGGTACAACGTATAAATGACAGCAAAAATCACAAGAATATTTAGCAGTCTGGTTTGTTGGGCTATTTTGGGGAACTTCCCAGCGTACTTCCCGTTCCCTTTATCTTGATTCGAGCCAGCGTTGTCCATGTCTTAGCCTTGGTAGAAAGTGATCTTGGTAAAGCTTTTACTTGTAACAGCGTAAGTGTTACGAAAATTTAATCATTTAAGTTCACTTACCGCACCGCTAGAGAAGTCGCTTTGTACTGCTTAACGTAAATCGTTAGCTAAATAGTGACTTCTACTTTAGTATAATTTTTTCTACATTATTTGAGCGAATTATGTCTGAGCCAATAAGTAAGGCTTCATCTTCTTTTACCGACGACATCCCCTTTCAAGCTCTTATAGAAAATATAACTGATGCGGTGATATTTGCCGATATTAAAGGCAACGTTATTTACGCTAACCATCAGGCCCGTTCCATCTGTGGATTAGACAAATCTGATCTCTTTGACTGCTCGGTGTTTAGTTTGTTTCCTCAGTCGCAAGTACCGAATATTACTCAACAGTTCGAACTGGCAGTAAAACAGGAACCCGGTAAAACAACGGAAATTCGGTTTGGTATTGACCACGCCTGGTTCAAACTCACCATTTTCCCCGTTGCGGCAGGTGTAGTGGGGTTTTCGTTTCATGACTTCTCTATGAAGCGCAGGCTACAGATCATTTCTCAGTCTCAAAGAGATGCCATGAGACTCGCATTATCTGGCGCTACACTAGAAGATGTGTTGACCGTTTTAGTCAATGCAGTAGAGAAGGTGACAGATTTTCAAGCTGTAAGTGGAATATCCTTGGTATCTGAAGATGGGTTATCACTCATTAGCGCGGCTGCACCGTCGATGCCAGAAGAAACTAGGCGGTACTTCAAGAATATTACAATCGATGAACTAACGCCGTTAGGAAAGTGTTGTCAAACTCGTGATGTGGTGAATATTCACATCAACGCCCAAACTGATTCGAGTGATTTTAGTCTCTCCACTCAGGCATTAGGACTTCAATCATTTTGGTGTCGTCCCATTTTATCTGCAGAAAGTCGCACGGTATTGGGCACTTTCTGTTTGTTTCATCGCGAGCGATTTACCCCATTACCCGATGACATTGACGTAATTAATGCACTGTCTAAAACCGCTGCAATCATTATTGAGCGCAACAACGAAAATCGCGCTCGACGGGTTGCGGAGTCGGCGTTACTAGAGAACATTGAGTCTTTTAATAAACAGCGCAGGCTTTACGAAACGGCTCTGTCGAATACGCCCGATTTGCTTTATATCTTCGACCTTGAGGGGCATTTTACGTATGCCAACGACGCGTTACTGCAAATGTGGGGGCTGAGTTGGGATGAAGCGATTGGTAAAACATGTTTAGAGCTTGGGTATGAACCTTGGCATGCAGATATGCACATGCAGGAGATTCGACAGGTAATTGAAACAAAGCAACCTATTCGTAGTGATGTTCCTTTTACCGGTACTCATGGTCGCCGTATATATGACTACATATTTGTTCCTGTTATTGGTGAAGACGGAAACGTTGAAGCCATTGCTGGTTCGACGCGAGATGTTACTGAGCGTAAACACGCTGAAGAAATGGCTAAGCGAGCAGAGTCTCGCAGACGCTTAGCTCTGGAAGCATCACACAGCTTTGGTATTTGGGATTGGGATATTAAGCAAAACTTGTTCACGGCAGATGAGCGTTTGGGAGAACTCTTTAATCTCAGTAGCGATGAGGCTGAAAACGGTGTAGCCATTGAAGTGCCCAAACAATATATCCACCCAGACGATTTAGCAGCGTGTGAGGCTGCTATTTGTGAAAGTATTAATAACCGCACCCTATTTGATGAAGAATACCGTATCTTACAAAAAGACGGCACTGTCCGCTGGGCTTCATTCAGAGGACGAGTCATTTATAACAGCTCTGGTGAGCCGGAACGTTTTCCGGGAGTAGGTGTAGACACCACGAGAGAACGAAATGCGATAGACGCGCTTCAAGAGGCCGATCGCCGCAAAGATGAGTTCCTTGCTACGTTGGCACATGAATTACGTAATCCGCTTGCACCAATTCGCAATGCATTGGAAATTCTGCAGTCAGACGACTACAGCCAGAATCAGAAGAGCGAGGCATTCGGTCGAGTCGAACGACAAGTTACGCAAATGATACGGCTTGTTGATGACCTTATGGATGTGTCACGAATTACCCGAGGGAAAATTCGAATTCATCGAAAGCCTGTGAACTTGTGTGAGATTCTGGATACGGCGATTGAGACTATTCAGCCCCTGATTGATGAAAAACAGCATACGCTGCTGGTGGAAAAAGTAGCAGAGCCCGTTTGGGTAAACGGAGACCTTATCCGGTTGTCGCAGATTTTCTCGAATATTATCAACAATGCTGCAAAGTACACTCCGCCGGGTGGCAATATCGAGGTCTGCATCAGTACTTGCGATGGTAAGGTTACCATTGCAGTTAAAGACAATGGAGAGGGCATTCCAGCAGACAAACTAAAATCGGTTTTCGATATGTTTACTCAGGTAGATGGTGCCCTTGAACGTTCTCAAGGCGGGTTGGGGATTGGCCTTACTCTAGTGAAGAAACTCACTGAATTGCACGATGGAACGGTAAATGTGCAAAGCGATGGCGTTGATAAAGGCACAACGTTTATCGTTACCTTACCCGTTTTAAGTAAAGTACCCAAATTAGCCAGTAAACCGGAAAAGGCCCATGACGTAGTAGACGCTACCGCTGAAAAGCTCAACGTTTTAATTGCCGATGATAATCAAGATGCCGCTATTACCATGGGATGGATATTGGAGGCAAAAGGGTGTCAGGTTCAAGTAGTGGAAGATGGGCCATCCGCATTAAAGGCTGTCGCGTCTTTCACGCCCGATTTAGTGTTGTTGGATATCGGCATGCCGGGTATGAATGGTTACGAATTATGTACGGCACTTCGTCAAAATCGTGCGTTAGCTGACGCTGTATTTGTGGCGCAAACGGGGTGGGGACAACCATCGCACATCCAGCGTTCGAAAGAAGCTGGATTTGACCATCACCTTGTTAAACCTTTGGATTTGAGCGACCTTGAACCTATCGTGGCAGAAGCTTGGCGAGCAAAGCGCAAACAGTAAATTATGTTGTCGATAAAAGTGAGCTGCTTTTCGTCTGATTTTGTTGTAAATCGTTTCGCGTTACCAAACGGCACGATGCGCCATAGGGCTTTAAAGCTGTATTGGTTGTCAGCTATAAACCTTCGATGGTGTTACAGGTAACACATTCGATAATATCGCAACGGTGTTGTGATCTTTCTGAGTAAGAAAGGTACTACTAAAACCATGCACGGATTAATTTCTTAATGGAGAGTACTAATGCCCCGCATTACTCGTCGTCACTTCCTTCAATTGGCAGGTTCAGGTTTGCTGGTTGCGCACAGTCCTTATTTAATGGCACAGCCTTCGAAAAAGAAAATAGGCGTGGCGCTGTTAGGGTTGGGCAACTACAGCACAAATTTACTCGCCCCTGCCTTACAGGACACTAAACACTGTGAATTACGGGGGATAATCACGGGGAGCGAGAGTAAGATCCCGCAGTGGCAGCAAAAGTACGGCATTAAAGACAGTAATGTGTACACGTACAGCACCATGGCAGATATTGCGAATAATGACGATATTGATGTTATTTACGTTGTAACGCCTACTGGCACACACAAGGACTTTGCGGTAAAAGCCGCAAATACCGGAAAGCATGTGTGGTGTGAAAAGCCAATGGCCATGGATAGCGAGGAATGCCAAGCTATCATAGATGCGTGTGACAAAAATGGCGTGCAGTTGTCGATAGGCTATCGCATGCAGCACGAACCCAATACCCGCACTTTTCATCAGTATCTTGAAACTAAGCCGTATGGAAACTTGACCGCGGTATCGAGCTTCGCTGGTTATGCAGGACAAGGAAGAGCGCCTGACAACTGGCGAATGAAAAAGCACATGGGCGGCGGTGCACTCTATGATATGGGCGTTTACGCGATAAACGGCGCACGCTTTTTAACGGGCCGTGAGCCATTAGCGGTAACGGGAAGTCATCCACCACAGCGCTTTCCAGAGACGTTTACTGAGGTTGATGAAACGACCTTGTTTACGATGGATTTTGGCGACGGACTAGTGGCCGATTGCGGTACCAGTGTAGTAAAAGGGTTTAACCATTTTAAAGCTGATTGTGAAAAGGGCTGGTATCAACTTAAACCCATGCAGAGCTACAGCGGGGTAACGGGCACCACGTCTGATGGAAAAACGCTGGCTCCCATAAACGGTATGCAGCAAACGCTGCAAATGGATAACGATGCACTGGCCATATTAACTGGACAACAGCCTATGGTGACTGGCAATGAAGGTCTGGCCGATATCCGCATTGTGAACGCTATATTTAAGGCGGCGAGAACAGGGGAAACGGTTGCGTTGTAAGGCGCTTTTGCGCGAATACGCTACCGGACAGTGAATGCCATTTGCTCATTTTGCGACTGGGTCTACCAGGCTTTTGTGTCTTAGTTACCGTTCATCAAGAAGGTTAATTAGCGCTTCCAAGTCCTTTTTGTCAGCTAATTCACTAAACCATTGGGATATTTCTGTCGCCTGAATTAGCCCCATTATGGCCCCCAATACAAAACCGCGGTGCACGTTGTCGCCCCCCACGTTGGTGTTCGCAATCAACGCCTTCTTATGCGTATCAGCATAACGGTAAGCGAAGTACAAAACGGCGGGCCACGCGTCTGAGATATAACACGCTGGCGAATACATACGCCCAACAATCTCGATATCGCTTTTGTTTTTTGCCGCAATCGCAGCCAAATTCATGTGCGCAGATTTACGGGCAATATCTTCTAAAATGGCCTTGGGTGATTCACCTTCGCGATGCACTAATTTGTAGATTAACTCAACATAGAAATCGCACACCGATGCTAAAGACTCATCCGGGTGAGTTAAATAAAGGTGACTACGACACAGGCGTTTGATGTCCTCAAGGGCTGTGCTTTTGCTTGCTTCTACTACCGCCAAAGGTGTTACCGACACAAAAGCGCCTATTGAAGCCGTATCATGTGTAGCCGCCCCACATTTGTGTGCTGGAGTACCTTGTTCTAAGTTCGCAAAAAAGCCTCTGTGATAAGACTCAGCGTATGTGTCAGGGTGTTTGGGTTCATCAGCGCGCATAAAGCTAATATATTGAGTTAAAAACTCGTTTTCGTCATACCCTTTAAGTGCGCATGATAAAACGATACGCGCGCAATGTGCATTGAGTGTATTTTCTCCCGCTTTCATACCATGATGGTAATGAATGTTGTCCTTGCTCCAATACTGCCTTTTACCTTTGAGAATAACGTCGCCCACTATCTCTTTTTGATTTGCAGACGCCTTATTCGCGCGCCCACCTTGCTGCGTGGAATGTAGCGACATTATTGAAGACGGATGAAATGATGGCGCATCCTCAAATTGCTCTATCCCTAACGGAAATGCCTTATAAATATCTGCTGGGTTGTAATACCAATGTACCGGCATAGCCAACGCGTCGCCGATAAACGCGTTCTTGAGTGCCGCTTTTGCTCGTTTGATTGACAGTGAAGACATTTCTTTAAGCCTACCTCTTACGCAGTACTGTGCGGGATTGAATAATCAAGTACCTTTAAATTACGCACTGTAGGTCGAAAATGATCGTTCTAATGCTCATCGAAAAGTGACTTGTTGCGGATATATTTTCGCATGTAGTGATAGGTAATTGGGCGTAACAACCAGCTGTGAAGCGACATCAAAAAGCGTTTATGGGTAGGCGTGTTTTCGTAAATTTTATCATCGTGCAGCCACAGCATCTTGCCAACGTGCCAGAAGTAAAAAGGGAAGGGCGGCATAAAGGTTATTACATCTAAATCGCAGCAAATGCGATACGTTCTATGGTGTAGCGTGTAGTGCTTATACCAAGAGCGAGTGCCCACTGCGGGCTGTCCGAAAGTCACTACCCTTTTTACTGACTTTGCGTATAAACGCTCAAAGTAATCAGCCATTAATACCGCTACTGCGCCGCCGGACGAATGGCCAATGAATGTAAAGCGCTTGCCTTGCTGCCTAAGTGGTTCAAGCACTTTTACAAGTAGCTCTCTAAGTGGTAATGCTTCATTGGATGTCTTAGTGCTGGAATACATAGGTTGAGCCAATAGCCGCGCAAACCCCCAGTGGACCCAGAATTTTCTGTTTAACTGATTGAGTTTGTTTGGGATGAAGAATAAATTCGCTAGCCAATCTCTTACCCCCAATGATCCGCGAAAAACGATAATGACCTCTTTTTTATTCTCGACCCACAAGATTCTTACGCTCATTCTGCCGTACTTATCGACTAGCTGGCGTTCATAAAAAGGATCTAAGATTTTTTGGTATTGCTCGTCGGCATCAGGGTAGGCGAGTTGGCAGAGAATGGCATATCTTTCATATTGATAGCGTTTCAATTTCTTCATGAAAACTCGTATTGGAGCATTTAGCGTTTTTGAAGCTGAGCCGTTGAAGACTCTTTCACTGAATACTTCACGCTACAGGGAGTTTATTTCAGTGTTATGACGGGGCGCGTCATTTTTCTTTAAATGTCCGTACTCTTTGTTGTGTCACCTTGATGTAGAAGCACTTTACCTGCTGTAACACGCCTTGATTATGAACATTTTAACTCTCGCTGAGGGGAGAGTTATCTATGCGGACTGGTATTGTTCCACATCCCAAGAATATTTTTCTTTATATCGGCTATAGCGCCTTTAGCTATCTTCTTTTCACTGGCTGAAGCAGTACGCTTAGGGTAAGCAATGGGTTCCATGCAAGCGCAAACTGCATCGGTAAAGAAACGGCTCTTGGCACCGTATACATGCTTGTCACCAAACTTTTGTTGCTCTGGCACCCAATATTTCAGGGGCTGAACTAAGCTAAGCTCATCTTTCGCTCGTGTTATGGCAACGTAAAGTAAGCGTCGCTCCTCTTCGAGAGCACGTTTATCACCCGCTGCGTACTCGTTGGGAAAATTGCCATCGGCAACATTCAGTACGAACACATGCTTCCACTCCTGCCCTTTAGCGCTATGCACCGTCGATAAGATAAGAAAGTCGTCATCAAGCAAAGGTTTGCCCGCCAGATCACCTGTGCTCTGCGGTGGATCCAGTGTGAGTTCAGTTAAAAATTGCTCTCTCGATGAATACTGCCCAGAGATCATTGTGAGCTGTTCAATATCGCCGAAACGTGTGAAATGATCGTCATAATTAGCTTCCAACAAATCTTTGTAAAACGTTGCGATGGCGCTTGTTTGCTCGGTCCATGGAATATTGTTGTGGTGCACGTTATCTAGCAAATCAACAAGAGAAAGAAAGGTAGGCTTCGCTGACTCTGAGATTGCGAAGTGGCGTAAATTCCCTATTGCAAAATCTTGCTGCTCTAAAGCATTAAACGCCTTCTCGGCTATCTTCGGACCTATACCAGGTAACAACTTAAGCACTCTAAAAGCAGATATTTTGTGTTTGGGGTTGTCTGCCCAACGTAAAATGCAAAGCATGTCTTTTACGTGAGAAGCCTCTAGGAATTTAAGGCCACCGTGTTTAACGAAAGGGATATTACGTCGAGTAAGTTCAAGCTCTAGACGATCGCTGTGATAACTTGAACGAAACAACACCGCCTGTTGTTTTAAATCGACCCCTTCTTCACGAGCTGCTAAAACTCGCTCAACTATATACTCTGCTTGGAATATGTCGTTTTCAACGGTTATCCACTTAGGCATAGGGCCGCTTTTACGCTCGCTGAACAACGATACCTTATAGCCTTCATCTCTTTCTGAAAGAAGGGTATTAGACAAGTTCAATATGTTCGGATGTGACCGATAATTCTGTTGTAGCGTTATCACTTTGCCAGGCAAGGAAAATGCGTCGGGGAAGTTAAGGATATTGTCTACCGTTGCTGAGCGAAATGAGTAGATTGATTGGGCGTCATCGCCTACAACGGTAAGACCTTCACCGGTTGGGAAGAAACCTTTTAGAATGCCAGCTTGAAGTACGTTGGTATCCTGATACTCGTCTACCAACACATTGTCGAATTGCTCTCTTACTTTTTGAGCAATAGCGTCGACCTGCGCCATGTGAAAACAGTAAAGCAGTAAATCGTCGTAGTCTAAACTCACTTGTTCAATTTTAGTTTTCGCATAGTGAGCAAACAGCGTGTTCAGCTCTTCTTCCCACTCGCTACAATAGGGGAAATGAGTATCGAGTATGTCGATAAGCGGTGCTTGCGCGTTCACGCAACGAGAGTAAATGTCTAAACACGTTTTCTTTTTAGGAAAGCGCCGATTTACGCCGCTAAAGCCAAGTTCGTGACGAAGCAAGTCAAGCATATCCGCGCTGTCGTTACGATCCATAACCGTAAAGTCTGGATCTAAACCAATGAGTGAAGCGTGCTCTCGTAGCAGTCGCGATGCGATTGAATGAAAAGTGCCCATCCAAGGAAGTGTGATCGGATGATACGCCTTTTGTTTCTCACGTAACGTTCGCTCTATTATGCGGTTCGCCCGTGAACTTAATTCCGACGAAGCCCTTCGCGCAAACGTCATCAGTAAAATTCGCTCTGGCGCAACACCATGCAATATTAACTGTGCCGTTTTGTGGGCGAGGGTGTTAGTTTTACCTGTGCCAGCGCCTGCAATAATTAACAGCGGGTGGTGCGTTTCATCGCTCAGCTCCGTTTCGCCCGCTCCTACGGAACTCAACCCGTAGTTCACGGCTTCTTGCTGCTGCGGGTTTAATTCAGAATGAGAGAGCATAAAAAATCCTATTGAAGAGCACTTCAATAGGATAAATTAATGCACTGTATATTTAAACAGTTTTGTGTGGTGTTTAATTTTCTACCTCTGGAATTTATGACGCTCTTTCGGGTTTCACATTTCATCCATTAATACTTTAGCTTTTGAAGCCTTGTCAGGAACGCAGGCCTATAGGCCTGCTTTAGTATCTGTTTTCAAAAAGTAGACATCATCCGTCTTTACTTTTACTCAATTCTGCAAGGAAAGGTTGGAAATTCGGACAAGATAGAAGCAACTCCTGTAATAAACTAATTGAACGAATAAATTCATTAAGCTGCTCTGGAGAATCATGTAACTCAGAGAAAAATGCATCCATGCGCATCAAAACAGCGAAAGGGTGATAAAGGTTTACTTCGGCATTTGTATCAGCGCTCAAATTATCAATCACTTTCCACTTATTATCATGGGGCGAATAACTAACGTTCGATGCATTTAACTCGTTAATTCTTTCAGCGATCTCGCTTCTAAGCCCTTTAAAAGTAGTGCTTGATTGGAGCGAGTTATGTAACGATTTTTGAAAGTCGAAGATTAATCCGACGTGCATGTGTTTGCCCGTTATGTGTTCAAATTTATGGTCAGCACCATCAGCCAAAAAGCCGCAGAAAATACCTGGCTTCCAATCAAGCTTCTGCTCATTTCCAAAACTACAAAACTCTATTCCAATTCTACGCTCAACAGCGGAAAGTCGATCTTTTACAGTAGGTGCCAAAAATTGGGCTAGAGGCCAAAGGATATGTTCAAGAGAGGCTTGCTTGATAAGCGAGCGCATTTGTTCTTCTAGCTGTTTAGCTTCAAGGTAATGAGTAATAGCCAATTGATTGATAGGAGATATCTTACCCAATCCCTCTGCTTGAAGAAGTCCTTTGAAGGACTCCAAGTACCATTTGGCTGTTTCATTTTTTAAAGGCTTAATTTTACCCAATAGTTCGTGAATATCATGCCAACAAATAGCGCAGTCGGGGTTTTGTTTATGTTGATACTCTCGTGCAGTTATAAGAACAACGTGATGATAATTGAAATGTTCTTCAGCATAGGCTCTGTAATTATCGAGCTGAGAGTAACTCAATTCAGAATAGACTTTATGCTCGAAAACTATTACTACGTCGTCCCACTTAACAAGCATGTCAGGAAACTTTCCGTCGAAATTTGCTTGAGTTGTGACCTCATAGTTATTGGTATTGAACGCATTTGGGAGCGCTGATTTTGAATTAATCTCCTCTAAGAGAGCTACCATAACCTCGCTGCTATTCTTCAATAAGTGCGCAAATGCCTCTGTTAAAAAGTTCTCTAATGGATCTGATTTATCTCTAGGTCGATACTTTCTTAAGTTTACGAGTAGGTTGTCTTCCATGCTCTGGGCTCTTCCACATTATTTATTTAATTATCAAGTAACTCACAGAAAGCACCATTTTCATAAGTGCTTTCACCTCGCTCGCGAATACTTATTGCAACCTAACGATAAGAGTTAATGTATCCGGTAAATTGATTATGCGTTTGAAAGGTGAGATAAAAGTCATTAGTAAGCGATTCAAAAGACCGCATAGTGAGTATCTCTTTTCCATTTACATTTTTCGTCCTGTAATGAAAAAGTGTCGATAATGAGTTTTCTACTGCACTTATTTTTAATAATAGTGCTATCAGCAAAAATTTTAAACGTAGCACATCTCTTCTCAAAGAGAACTCGTCCACGAGGGAACATCTGATACTCGGAATTCATAAGTGTAGGAAATTCTGGAAGGTAAGCTTTCTCGGTTTCCCAAACACTTATATGGCTAAAACATGTGTCGGCAATACCCAGACTACTGTACTTTGCTTTCGACAATAATATAGACCTAGATATTAGCCTTTCATGGTAAATCCAAAAGATACCAATACGTGAATTCGATGCTGTCATTTAAGCTGTCTTAATTTAGTTTTACACCCCACTGACACTTTTCATTTTTAGAACCCTCTTTAGATGTTACGTTTCGAAAGCCCCAAAAAAATGTTAAAACCGATACCCCAACATAAAAGCTGCGCTAGATTCATATTCATCGGCAACTTTCTGTATATTCACTTCAAAATCTAACGCGATGTTTTCGAAACCATATTGGTGTAAGCTAAACGATACTGCATCGATTGGGTCATCACTTCTATATTGGTTGTAGGTCCTACTTAAGTTAACCGCCAACTTACTATTCAGTTTTGTATATGCATATAGCCCAATAACGGGTTTGGCGTACACAAATGCTTCGTGCTTGTTAGCGCCTGCACCCACGATGATGTCGCTATACACCCCTAAACCCTGCATTACTTCACGTGTAAAGCCTAAACCAAACTCCGATTGCACAATGAGTTTGCGTTTTCGCTCGCCGGTTAGCACGCGATTTATTCCAATGTTAAATGATGATGACCAGTTGCTTATATTTTGTGTAACAGGTACCCGCGACACCATTTGGTAAAGCATGGCCTTGTCCACATAGATATCACCTAAGTTGCTTTGCTCTAAACCAACTCTGAACTCAACGTCGGCCAAGATAAGCTCGGTTTCACCAATCATGCTCCTGTTGTCGTCGGCTAGCCTTCTTGCAACAGGAAAGGCACGAAACGCCATGAACGAACGGCTGTCTTGATGAATGAAACCGGCAGCAACATAACCTTCTTGCTGGCGAGAGGAAGGAACGGGGAATTCAGATACGTCTAAAGAAAGGTGCTTATATTTAGCATCAAACGCTGCAATTTCAGCGGAGTTCTTTTGATATTTCTGTTCTGAAATTGTTTGTGCTGACCTAAAGTACTGATTAAGCGCCAGTGCGTATTTGGTTTCAACAAACGAAAGTGATAATGAATCTAGCTGAGCGCGAGCTAAATGCGAAGATATGGCAGACGCGCGTTTACTCCCGATGCTTTCTTCTAACGTCGTTATTTCCCATTTGTTAGAAGGTACGAATTGGGTTGATGCAACGAGAGAGTTTGCTTGTGCAAACTTAACAACATCAAGAGGGGTCAGCCAGCTTGCTACCTGATTTAGATGAGCAGGACGAGCAATATTTACCAACAACTGAGTAACGGTCGCACAGTTGAATATATGAAAAAAATAAGCGGGGCTCTGCTGTCCCAATTCCCATATGTAGTCTTGCACAAAGTGGCGCTGTTGCTCGTTGAAATTTAGCGTGTATCGCCAAATGTTTCTTTGCTCTTCATAGAGATAAAACTGCTCAAATTCTTGGTAAGGAGCAACCTTAAATACGCCTTCTTTTCCTGTCATCAATGTTTCGTACATGATGTGAGGAACGTTTAAAGAGTCTAGTTCTGTAAAAAACGTAATACCGTGCTTAACGGGAATGCCTTTATCGTTAGTTCCATCTAGACGAAGCATAATATGCCCCATCATAGAGCTAGCAGATGTAACATTTTCTGAGGCGTAAATTAGCTTGATACTATCGGCCGGAACACTTTCTACAAATTTGCGATATTCTGCGCAGTGCTCGGCAGGGGTAATAGATGCAAATTCGGGTATGTAGCGCTTGAGCAGCCGTAAACGGGCAGGGTAGTTGCAAATGTTTTGGGTATTACGCTGAAAAAGGTCAACGGTAGCTTGCGCTTCGGCTAACGGGCTGACGAACGACTTTGATATATAAATAGAAGTGTCGTTAGTAATTGGCTTCCCATTTTTAAGTTGTAACAATAGATGCCACAATGGGTCGTTAGCTATTTGCTGTAACGTTGCGCTATCAACTTTTGAGTAGCTAGTTTGAGTAACGTCACTGGCCGTGGAATTAGCTGCGAAAATCAAAAAAAAGGAAGCAAGAATGCTTCCTTTTAGAATTCGTGTAAACATATCTTATTTACAAGGTACGCTTACTGAATCTTGGTATTTCCACATTTTGTCTGAGCCGTAATCGGTAGACGAACCGAATACACCGCCACTAAGAATGTTGATGAAAAACGCAGATTCAACTTCTTTGTTCAGGTTAACGTCGGTACATTTTGCATCGTCAGCAACTAGCACTTTATCTTTGTTCTCTTTCTTAACAGTAACCACGCCAGGCACTGTTTGAGACATGCCGTCAACAGTAACTGTAGTCGTTTCACCGCTAGTTGTTGTAACGTTTATTTTGTGTGTTTCTTCGGTAAGAATGGTGGCACAACCTGAGGTAAGAATAAGGCTTGCAGCAGCTAGTCCAATTATTTTTTTCATTATATTTCCCTTTCTGATTTTGAATGTCGAATTTTCGACGAGCGTTAATATAATGTTTACGCTATAAAAATCAAATAAAGATTGTTTCTAAATTGGTCTGCTGGTGGGAGAGGGCAAATATAAGTAAGCGTATGCGCCAAGATAATGAAGTTAGTGCCAAGTAACCCTGACACTAACTTTAAACGCGTTCCTATCACTTACTATAATCGAAGGCTTGGTTATTTAGCTTCCACAATTATTGCAGTAATCGTTGAGTCACCAATATTTTTAACTTGGTGCTCCCATTCGTCATGCCACATGACATAACCATCAGGGATTTCCAAGGTCATTGCTTTGTCAGCTGTTTTGATGATGGCTTTTCCGCCATCTTCAAAATAAACGGTTTCAGCATTGTGTTTGTGCCAAGTGTCTTCCTCGCCGGGCTGAAGCGTCATCTTTAAAACGAGCACGTTTTCGTTTTCTAAAAGAAGAGTGTAGTGCTTTGGCGATACAATATGAGCGTGTCCTGTATTGTCATCGTTCGCCATAGCACACCCAGATAACATAGCACCCGTTGCCAAAAGGGCTGCTACGAAATTAGCCACTTTTTTCATAGAAGCTCCTATTTATGCATACCGCGAATAGGGTAGTTGTTATCAGGATTACGAATCCAGCCCAAACCACTTACTAATGTCTCTAACTCAGGTCTAACAAATGGGTTGTTAGAAATATCAGCGACGTGCACATTACCTTCATTGTTCACAACAAACAGCGCTGGCTCAGAAAACGGGTGATCAGTTTCTTGAGGAGATCTTGGATCAGAGATATATACGCCTAATTCTTCCATCTGCTCCACCGTTAAGCCGTACGCAATTGGAAAGTTGATATCCAATCTAGGCAGGTGACTTTCAAGCTGCGCTTTACTGTCACCAGACACTGCAATAAGGTCTACGCCAGTTTCGGCAAGATAACCTCTAACACTCTCAAGTTGATTGAGGTATCGAGTGCAAAGTGGGCAATGTTGCCCTCGGTAAACCACTATCATTTTCCAATCAAGACCGTTCTCAGGTGTCGCTAACTTTATAGTGTCGCCATTTAACAGCTTTGCTGAAATATCTGGAAAAGCAGAACCTGCATGTAACTTATTGGTGTATTCAGTACTCATGATAAATCCTTAAAAATGCTTGTTGATGTGGGCTTCAAAACGTTTGAAATCGTTTTCTACATCGGCGTTTTTCATTACGTCAAAGCTAGCGAAAGTTTCCATTGGCTTCATGCCAAAGAACTTGAAGTTCATATGCATTGGAAACAGTAAATCGTCTACAGATTTACCTTCGAAAAACTCTTCGCTGTCGTTAAATGACTCTTCTGGAGCATTGAAGGTTAAAGACATCATATATTTAACGTCGGTAAGGGTACCGCCTGTGCCGTAGTTTTTCTTCGGCGCTTCTTCAACGCGACCGTCGCCGGCACATAAGGCGCCACCCATACCTGCAGTGTAGATTTCATCCATATACTTCTTGAATGACCATGGCACACCCATCCAGTTAATTGGTGCCTGTAGAAATACGATGTCAGCCCACTGATGATGGGCCAACTGTTCTTCAACGTTGTGTTCTTCGGCCATTGTCACTACCCGAGTGTTGTAGCCTTTAGCTTCAAGCAGCGTTACTGCTTTATCGACGAAAGATGCGTTTAGCTTGCCTTCCGAGAAAGGGTAATACTGGTGTGCATTAATAATTAGTACATTGTTTTTACTTGTGTTGCTCATTCATATACTCCTAATTGGTAATGTCTGAAATAGCGATATGTTTTCTCGCTCAATCATGTGTGGTATATTTTAGTAACCTGGATACAATAATCAACCAGTAGTGTTTTGGTAACCTATGTGGAATATGAGTTAAATTTTGGAAAACTTAGTAAAAACAAATGGTAAAAAGAGAAAAAATTAACAGCATTATTGATAAGCCTTGCGCTATCGAAAGTGGAATGCGTTTGATTGGTGGAAAATGGAAAGCTTCAATTATCTATCACCTCAAAGATGAGCCTGTTAGATTTAATGATCTAGCAAGGATGCTTGGCGGTGCCAGTAAAAAAATTGTCGATCAAAGGCTTAAAGAACTGGAAAGCGAAGGAATCGTTTTGCGAAAGGTAGTTAGCGAAAGGCCGATCGCTGTTACTTACGAGCTAACTGAGTTTGGCAGAACGGCACTACATATTTTAGAAAAGCTAAGAATATGGTCAGAAAATAATGATGTTCAAACATGAAATGGCCAATATAAGTCTAATCGGGTCTGTTATGAGCTTTGCGTAAAGCCCACTGACCCGCTTTATTACGTAATCAACCTATCTACTGTAGGTTGCAGCCTCGTGTCTCTTACTTTTCTAATCCCTTCAATATTTCATCGGTATGCTGACCTCGCCTTGGTATTCGCGCGCTTTGCTTATGAGCGCTAGGGCTACCGACAAATCGTGGTGCGGGCGCTGCCTGCATAAAACCTTCAGAGGTAGACCATATGTTTCTTGCTTTCATATGCGGGTCTTGCTGCGAATGTTCTGGGCTAAGTACGGGAGAAACGCAAGCGTCACTATTTTCAAAGAGCTGTATCCAATGCTGTTGAGCGTGTTCAGCAAATAATATTTCCAGCTTTTCGCCCAGCTTTTTCCAAAGGGTAGGATCTTTTGGCTTACAGAATTCAGGGTCTTGTTCCAACCCTAATTTCATTAAAAAAGTCCTGTAAAATTGTGGCTCAAGGCATTGAACAGACATCCATTGACCATCAGCGCACTGATAGCAGCGGCTCCAATGTGGGCCATCTAACATACTGTGCCCGCGTGTATCGGAGAATACACCAAGGCCTTTCATGTACATAATTAGGTTCATCATATGGGCTGAGCCGTCTACGATAGCAGCATCAACAACAGCGCCTTTGCCTGATTTTCCTACTCTGTAAAGAGTTGATAGCACTCCTGTGACAAGATAAAGCGCCCCGCCTGCAATGTCTCCTACTAGAGTGGGCGGTGTGAACGGGGCTTGCTTGGGGGGCGATGCATACCAAAGCGCTCCAGACAATGCAATGTAGTTTAAATCATGGCCCGCTTGCTGGGCACGAGGCCCGCTTTGTCCCCAGCCGGTCACTCTTCCGTAAACTAACGCAGGATTAATTTCATGAAGAGCGACGGGTCCAAGGCCAAGTTTTTCCATAGCACCAGGCCGCAACCCTTCAATAAGTACATCAGCGGTTTTAATTAGTTCGCGAACACACGCTTTGCCTTCGTCTGTTTTTAAGTTCAATAAGACAGACTTCTTTCCTCTATCGAGTAGGCTTTTTTCAGTCATCCCCTCTATGGGAACGTCTTCCCGGTGAACCACTGTTACATTCGCCCCTAGGTCTGCAAGCATCATTGCCGCAAAAGGTCCCGGACCAATGCCTTCGATTTCTATAACTTTTAAGCCATCTAACATGTTTTATCGCCTTCTCTGAAGCTTTTGGTCACATTCATTCGGTTGTTGTTCATATAACAGCACTGCACTTTATTTACCGTCGCCAATCTGTAATCTGTGGCCAAAATTTACTTTGTTTTAACAATCTATGTTTTTACAGCGCAATTATTAATGACCAGAAAGCTCAGCATTATTGACAAAATACAACATGCTGCTGCGATATCTTTCGTGTCGTGCACGTAATCGACTTATTTGTCACTTTTAGTCAATTTATATGGTGCCTTTAGTCATCGTTTTTTCGTCCATTCTCTCTATAGTTTTAAGCAACATTTTTTTAACAAGGCCGTGGTCTCAGTGAAATAGTAAAGGTTTCACCATGTACTGTGGCGTCGCTGATACAGCAAAGGGGAATGGTGTTATGGCAATACAAGCTTATATTTTTGATGCGGTGAGAACACCACGCAGTAAGGGAAAGTCTGATGGTTCGCTTCATGAAGTGAAATCTATAGAGCTGGGTGCGGGTTTATTACGTGAATTGCAAAAACGCTACGACCTAGATACGTCCTACGTCGACGACGTAATGTTGGGTTGTACTGGTCCCATCAAAGAGCAAGGTGGCGATATTGCCAAGTCAATTGTGCAGTTTGCTGGGTGGGATGAGAGTGTGGCAGGCGTACAAATGGACAGGTTTTGCGCTTCAGGCTTAGAAGCGGTCAATTCCGCGGCTCAAAATATTATGTCGGGTTGGAATCAGTTAATTGTAGCTGGTGGTGTGGAGTCTATGTCTAGGGTCCCCATGGGAGCCGCGGGGGCTTCGATGATGTTTGACCCCGAGTTTGTAATGACGCAAAAAACACCACCCCAAGGTATTGGCGCTGACTTGATTGCAACCTTGGGCGGCTGGACTCGAAATGATGTAGATAATTATGCGCTTCTTTCACAAAAACGCGCAGCTTATGCCCGGGATAATGGGTATTTCGACCGTTCAGTAGTACCTGTGCGAGATGCAAACGGCTTAATGATATTAGCTAAAGACGATTTCATTAGGGGCAATGCCACGTTAGAAGGGCTCGCCAGTTTAAAACCGTCCTTTAAAAAAATGGGCGAAATGGGAATGGACGCCACACTATTGTCGAAGTATCCGTATATAGAGCGCATTAACCATGTCCATACTCCCGGTAACTCTTCTGGGATTGTAGATGGTGCTAGTGCCGTGCTTATTGGTAGTGAGCAAGCAGGAAAAGATTTGGGGTTATACCCACGTGCAAGAATTGTTGCCGGAGCGGTTACCTCTACAGAACCTTCTATTATGCTAATCGGGCCAGCACCTGCTGCCGAAAAATGCTTAAAAATTGCGGGGCTTCGCAAAGAAGATATCGACCTCTGGGAAATCAACGAAGCTTTTGCTTCTGTGGCGCTTAGGTATATGCGTGAATTAGGTATTAGTGAGGAGGTGACCAACGTTAACGGTGGTGCAATCGCCATGGGACATCCGTTAGGTGCTACCGGCGGTATGCTCGTCAGTACGGTGTTAGATGAGTTGGAACGCCGTGAGTTAAAACGCGCAATGATTTCACTTTGTGTAGGTGGTGGCATGGGCATTTCCACCATTATCGAAAGACTGTAACCGAAGGATAATGGAGGAAAGCATGAATACTTTTAAATACCAAAAAGACGATAACGGCATTGTAGTCATTACCATGGATATGAATGGACCGGTAAACGCAATTAATGACGAGTTTTATCGCGAAATGTCGGAAGCACTAGACACTTTGGAAAAAGAAACAGATTTTTCAGGTGTTGTGTTCACTTCAGCTAAAGATACGTTTTTTGCTGGTGGTGATCTCAATATGCTTATGGCAATGGAGCCAGGAGATGAGCGCAAAATTTTCGATACGGTAGAGGCGAATAAGTCGTTGTTCCGTCGATTAGAGAAGTTACCGGTTCCCGTAGTCGCAGCGATAAACGGTGCAGCGTTAGGTGGTGGCTATGAGCTGTGCTTAGCGAGTAATTATCGCGTTTGTGTAGATAACCCCCGCATTGAAATTGGCTTACCAGAAGTGTCGTTGGGACTATTACCTGGAGCGGGAGGCGTTGTTAGGCTTACAAATCTAATTGGGTTAGAGGCAGCGCTTCCAATGCTTCTTGAAGGTAAAAAAGTCAGGCCGCAGCAAGCTTTGAAAACTGGGTTAATTGACGCCACTGTACAGAGCAAAGATGAGCTTATTTCACATTGTAAAGCCTGGCTTGTTAACAACAAAGATAACGGTGAAGTCGCTATTCAGCCTTGGGATAAAAAAGGTTTCAAAATACCCGGCGGAAATATCAACAGGCCTTCCATAGCGCAAACTGTAGCAATGGCGCCGCATATGCTCCTTAAGAAAACCAGGGGCTTGTTACCCGCGCCAGAAGCGATTTTAGACACAGCAGTACAAGCGGTTACCGTTAATTTTGATACGGCACTTAGAATAGAGTCCAGAAAATTTGCCTCTTTGCCAGTTACTCCTGAAGCAAAGAATATGATGTCAGCTTTTTTCTTCCAATTGAATCAGATTAATGGTGGTGGAAGCCGCCCTGACGTGAAAACAAAGTTCACATTCAAAAAGATTGGGGTAATTGGTGCTGGCATGATGGGGCAAGGCATTGCTGCAGTAGCGGCAGGTTTAGGTATTGAGGTCGTGTTAAAGGACGTGTCTATTGACGCAGCTCAGAAAGGTAAAGCTTATACGGCCAAAGTTTATGATAAGAAAATAGCAAGAGGCCGAGCAACTGAGCAAGATAAAGAGCAAGCTCTCTCACTTATCATTGCTACTGATAATGATGAAGACTTGAAAGGCTGTGAACTTGTTGTAGAGGCTGTTTTCGAAGACATGTCGCTGAAGCACAAGGTGCTTGAAGGCTCAGAGCAATTTCTAACCGAAGATGGAATTTGGGCTTCTAATACCTCAACACTTCCTATCACTCAACTGGCTGAACCTAGTCACAAGCCTGAAAATTTCATTGGGCTGCATTTCTTCTCTCCCGTCGACAAAATGCCGCTGGTAGAAATAATTTGTGGCGAAAAAACGAGTGACGCTACCCTCGCAAAAGCATTCGATTTCGTCCAGCAGATAAAGAAAACCCCCATCGTCGTTAACGACAGTGTTGGCTTTTTTACTTCCAGAACCTTTGCCTCGCAATTACAAGAGGCGGCAACTATGGTCAGTGAGGGTATTCATCCAGTCAGAGTTGATAACTTAGGAAAAGCTATTGGGATGCCCGTAGGTCCACTAACGGTAAATGACGAAGTAAGCTTAACGATTGGTATCAAAGTACGAGAAACGCAAGTAGCCGCGGGCTTGATAAAGGCCGAGGATGATCGTTGGCCTGAAGGGAACAAACTCATCGAAAAGCTTGTGAAGGAACACAATCGCGGTGGTCGCTATCACGGTGAGGGCGGGTATTTTAATTATGTTGATGGTGACAAGGCAATTTGGCCTCAATTACTTGATATGTATTACGACTCAACCATCGACATTTCCGATCGTGACATCAAAGACAGGCTGTTGTTTATAAACGTAATAGAAAGCTTACTGTGTTTGGAGCAGGGTGTGTTGAAATCAGTGGCCGATGCCAATATCGGCAGTATCTTTGGGATAGGTGCACCCATTTGGACAGGCGGATACATTCAATTTGTTAATAGCTATGGGCTTGAGCGCTTCCAAGCCAGGTGTGAAGAGCTTGCTGAAAAATATGGTCAGCGATTTAAAGCCCCCGCCATTGTAGGAAAGAAAATAGCAGCAGGTGAATTATTTCTTTAGAAATACTTCACCTATTTTTTCGAACAATGTTGCTTTACATATTTAGATTGAAGGGGCGTATAGCATGAGCCAGTTAAAAACACCGTTAGACTATTTCTATTATTGGGAAGAAAAAACACCTACTGACATATTTCTGCGGCAGTCTTTAGGCAATGGGCAGTGGAGGGAGTATTCATGGGCAGAAGTAGGAGAGAGAGTTAGAAAAATAGCTTGCTTTATCCATTCTCGCAACCTTCCTCCTCAAAGTAAAATAGCGCTTTGGTCAGCAAATTCAGCTGATTGGATCATGGTAGATCTGGCTATCATGCTAAGTGGGCACATCAGCGTGCCCTTATTCCCCAATCAGTCGGTTAAAGCCGCTAATCATGTGCTAAAAGAATGTGATGTGTCGCTAATGTTTGTTGGTGAGTGTGGGCAAGAGCGAAAGTTTGCAGAATGGAATACGGCAAACGTCACCCTAGTGGGCATGCACGGCTGCTCGATAGCGGTAGACCACAATTTAGCGCAAATTCAGCAGACGTTTGGTCTTGTATTAAGCAACCCAAAAGCAGAGCTCGATAGTCTAATGACAATAGTATACTCGTCCGGCACAACGAGCACCCCCAAAGGCGTTATACACTTGTATTCTGCGCCGGCAAAGGTAACGCCCTCTATCGCCAGAGAGTTCAAAATTTCACGAGAAGAAGGGTATAGAGCCTCACTTTTCTCTTTTTTGCCACTGGCTCATATGGCAGAGCGTGCCCTTGTTGAGTTTACGGGCCTATATAGTAATGCCTGTATTTCATTTTCTGCAGGTCTCGATGATTTTAGCGACGAAATCGTTAGCGTGCAGCCTACATTTTTCTTTGCGGTTCCAAGGCTGTGGGACAAGTTTAAAATGTCGGTAGATAGCAAAATTCCCCCTGAGGCACAGGCTGCATTGAGTAAAGAGGATAAGCATAAAATACGATATATGTTGGGCCTCTCTAGAGCTGATATGATCTTGAGCAGTTCAGCGCCGCTGCAACCACAAGTACACCAGTGGTACTTAAATATGGGAATCAAAGTAAGAGAAGTTTACGGAATGACCGAGACTTTTGCGACAGGAACGGGATGCTTTGAGGATATACCCGCGGCGGGAACAGTAGGGAAACCTATTGGTGATATCGTAGAGGTCAAACTGTCCGATGAGAACGAGGTCCTTATGCGATCTGAGGGTATGATGCTTGGTTATTATAGGGCTGAGGAGAAAACACTAAGCGTGCTTAAAAATGGGTGGTTTCACACGGGTGATTGCGGTACTTATGACGAGAATGGCAACCTAGTGGTTACCGGGCGTAAAGGAGATGAATTCAAAACAGCCAAAGGAAAATTCATTCACCCGGTACCGTTAGAAAAATGCTTCAGCGGTGTACCGGAAATAGAGCAATTTATCGTCGTAGGGCAGGGGCTTAATCAACCGATTTTGTTAGCGACACGCTCTGAGTCTGCTTGTTTATTAACAAACAGTGAGTTGCGCGATAAGCTGAAGCATTATTTGTCGAAAATAAACACCACACTTGCCCCTTACGAGCGCATTTCGCATATTTTAATTACTCGGGCTGCGTGGACAATTGATAACGGTATGTTAACCCCGACCTTGAAATACCATCGAAAAACCATTGAAAGCTGCTTCAAGCCAGATGCCCTAAAATGTTGTGAAAACAAGGAAGAGGTTGTCTTTGTTTAATATCGAGATCCCTTGTATTACATGTATTCGATACGGTATTGATGGGATCAATGTATGAGAGTGTTCTAACTTTAAGCCAATGAAGAAAAAGCAATCGTTACAAAAAGCAGCCTTACAACACCTGTTTGCCGGCTATGAAAAACATGGGCTCTCGATTAAAGCGTTATTTACCGAGTTGGGTTATGACGCGGAAGATTTTGAAGAAGCCAGTTTTAGGTTGCCGTCAGAAAAGTTGGGAAAACTGGTTCGACTTGCGGCAATCAAACTCAACGATGAAACCATAGGCTTTTTTGAGCGCCCCACGAAACTAGGTGGCGTGAAGATAGGTGTGCTGTATGCCTTACGAGGTAAAACACTGCGAGATGCGTATTTCAGACTATTTAAATATCTAATGCTGTTGCATGATGATTTAGATATAAAACTGGTTGAGAGCGGTGAAGAAGCGAATATTGTTATTAACATAAAGCGAGAAGAGTCGGATGCAGACATGCTGGTTTATATAACGCTTATGTTGTTTGTATTTAGATGGTCGTCTTGGGTAACAAATCATCGAATATCGCTTAATCGCCTGAATTTCAGTGGTAAAAAGTCGACTTACTCACACGATTTAGACTCTGCTCTTCCCTGTCGTCACTACTACGAAAGGCCGCAGACGGAATTAAGTATTTATCGAAGCGACCTAGAATTACCTGTTACCCAAAAAGAAGAAAGTGTTACTCAGTTTATACATTCCCTTTCCAACTTACTCATTAATCGCATGTCTGACGCCAGCATTACGGCGCAAATTAAACGCATGTTGAGAGAGTGCGACAATTTAGAAAATTTACCCCTCAAAAAGGTGGCTGATGATCTGAATAAAAGCCCGCAGACTGTTCGTCGCTATCTTGCCCAAGAAAATACAAGTTTTGCGGCATTAAAAGAAAGCGTTAGGAAAGATATTGCAACCTACCACCTTACGCAAAAAGACACCTCCATTAAAAATATTGCCTATCTGGTCGGTTTTTCAGAACCCAGTGCCTTTATACGCGCATTTAAGAAATGGACTGGCCTCACCCCTGGGGAATGGCGCGAACGTCAATGATCGTTTTGGTCTATTCTCTGGCGCTTTCGGTCATCGGTAAGCACTAATTAGGTTGTTAACATGTTGTGAAACTTACATTGAACGTTGGAGTAGGACCATGTTACCGAGAACCTTATTTAGTTCTGAGCACGAGATGCTGCGTGATAGTTTTCGAAAATTCTTACAAACTGAAGCCGTTCCACATTACGAAAAATGGGAAAAGATTGGGCAGGTTGATAAATCAATTTGGAAAGCGGCGGGCGAGCAGGGCTACTTAGCACCGCTCGTTTCAGAGGAATATGGCGGGCTGGGTCTAGACTTTCTATACAACGTTATCCTTACAGAAGAAATCGGCAGACTTGGACTAAACGGAATAGGTTTCCCATTACACTCTGACATTGTCGTTCCTTATCTATCGAGATTAGGCACTGAAGAGCAAAAACAAAAATACCTTCCCGCGTGTGTTTCCGGCGAAATTGTGACGGCAATCGCTATGACAGAACCAGGAACAGGGTCTGATTTGCAAGGAATGAAAACTACAGCAAAAAAAGAGGGTGATGACTTCGTTATCAACGGAAGTAAAACGTTTATTACGAACGGTCAATTAGCTGACTTGGTTATTGTTGTCGCGGTAACCGACCCAACCGCTGGCGCAAAAGGTTTAAGTTTAATACTTGTTGAGGCAAATACACCCGGCTTTGAGCGAGGTTCAAATTTAGCGAAAATTGGCATGAAGTCTCAGGATACTTCGGAATTATTTTTCAATGATGTGAGAGTGCCTCAGTCTAATTTGCTCGGCCCCGAGGGAAGTGGCTTCGCGCAATTAATGGCAGAGTTACCACAGGAGCGCTTAACAATCGCTGTGCATTGTATGGCAATGTGTGAATCTGTTTTAGCGCAAACCGTTGAGTATGTTAAAGAGCGAAAAGCGTTTGGCCAAAATATAGGGGCATTCCAAAACACTCAGTTCGTTTTAGCAGATTTAGACACTGAAATTGATGCGGCCCGCGCTTTTACAGACCGCTGTATTGAATTACATTTGACGAAAGACCTCACTACAGAACTTGCATCAAAAGCTAAATTATTGGTGACTGAACTACTCGGAAAAGTGGTTGATAAGTGCCTACAGCTTTACGGTGGATACGGTTACATGCTGGAGTACCCCGTTGCAAGGGCATACGCAGACGCGCGCGTTATGCGAATTTATGGCGGTACAAGTGAAATTATGAAACTTATCGTTGCTAGGCAGCTGCTAAAATAGCTACCTAATACGCTAATCAGCCTTTACCGTTGGCTTGACGGAAACAACCGCTATAGACGGCTTATGCTGTATGCGGTTGGCCCTCAAGCCGTTAGCGTTAAGGAAGCCGAGGCATCGTGTTACTCATGATGCCAAGTATACACTGTTCGTCTACGCTCTAAGTTACCGTCAGATTTCAAACAGCATATCTGTGCGAATAATGTATTTAACGCCCTTCGTTATTGGCGTTGAACTGTGTAAACAGTGCAATGAATGATGTCCATGTGGAAATAAGAGCACACCGCCTACAGGCGTTCGCACATTTACTTGTGCTTGCCTGTCGCCTCGTTTCGCTGGTTTTCCCGGCTGGTCAGCATTAACCAAAAACTGTGTTTCTCCTCCTTCGAAATTGTCGTTAAGCAAAATAAGAAACGTCATTTTGCTATACCTGTCCGAATAGGCGTTATGAATCAACTTGTCTCCTTCCACTTTAGAGCCAGGCCAGTCCCCATCAATATGATATTTGAAATAATCACCCTCTTGATATCGGTAAAACCGAAAGCGAGTATTAATACCCAGCGGTTTCTTACCGTCGAATATGGTAAGGTTTTGCTGAGTCAATGCCTCAATGCGCTGCCATATCAAGCGCTCCGTAGCATCATCTACAACGATAGTTACATTGTCGTTATGCCGAATTTCACGGGGTAGTGACACTGCCGCATCTTTTAAGTAGCCAAGCTCTTCCGACGTTTTCAGTAGTTTTCTACACTCTTGTTCACTAAAAACATTCAGAAGTTGGTAGGCGCCAGGCACTTCACTTATTTCACGGCGAACCGTTTGTTGCTGAGTTTGCGCTGATGAACTATCAAGCGCAAAGGCGTTATTTGTATGGGCAGCCCATGTAGGAATAGCTGGGTTTTGTGCGCCAGGTTCACGCGCTATAACGAAAAAGTTGTCTTTCATGATACTTCCCTCATGCACTAATTACTTGTACTTGTGTAAACTGGCGATGCCCTTCAAGTGAACCGTGATAACCAAAGCCGCTTTCTTTCGCGCCCACCCATGGACCATCACCTGCGCCTGGGCCACCGTTAATACCCACCATGCCAGCTTCCATATTTTCTGCTACGTAGGCAGCGTTACACTCGCCAAAAACGACTGCACCAAGACCAAGGGGAACGTTGTTCGCACGCATGATGGCTTCATCGATATTGCTAAAACTATCAATAGCGACGACCGGGCCAAACGTTTCTTCTTTTGCCATCAACATCTCATCTGTTAAACCGTCGATAACGGTGGGTTGAATATAAGGGGGGAGGTAATCATCGCTGCCCAGTAAAAAACGCGCGCCTTTTTCTTTCGCGTCTTTTAAATGATGAATTATCTGCTGGTGCTGCTTTTTATTAACGATGGGGCCAATATTTACTCTGGGTTGGTCCCACGGCCCAACGGTATATTGTTTTGCAATCTCCACCACGCGTTCTACAAACGTGTTGTGAATACGCTCATCTACGTAAATACGCTCCGTTGAAGTACACATTTGACCAGCATTTTCGAAACTACTCGCAACAGCAAAGCGAGCAGCCTTATTGATATCAGCGTCTGCA
Source organism: Alteromonas sp. CH_MED4-4 (assembly GCF_037029575.1). NCBI lineage: Bacteria > Pseudomonadati > Pseudomonadota > Gammaproteobacteria > Alteromonadales > Alteromonadaceae > Alteromonas > Alteromonas sp. CH_MED4-4. The sequence goes on from NZ_JAYMEU010000001.1 coordinate 50,398, forward strand.
AGAACGATCATAGGGTCGTTGCCACCTAGCTCCATAACAAGTCGATGAAGTTTGTTGGCTGAACTCGCCATAATATGTTTTCCGGCTGCCGCTGAACCAGTAAATGCGACCATATTAATATTGCTGGCAACAAGTGCTTTGCCCACTTCTCCGTCGCCATGAACAACTGACAGCACGCCATTAGGCAAGACTTCATTGAGTTTTCTTACGAACATTTCAGCAACCAAGGGAGTGATTTCAGAGGGTTTCAGTACTACGGTATTTCCTGCTACAAGTGCTGGTAGAAGTAAATTATTTGCCATAGCCAAAGGGTAGTTCCACGGCGAAATCACGCCCACCACTCCCAGTGGACGGTAGTAGATTTTTGTGCCGCTTGGCTTCTTTACTGGTGCAATAGCTTGCATGATCTCTCGGCAAAGATAAGACGCACTTTGTATGACCCCCATCACCTCATAGGTAGCTCGACGATGATCTTTACCCATTTCTTTAGAAATAAGGTTTACTAACTGCTCTTGAACACGGTTTAGGCGCGAGAATGCTTCAATAATTAGTTGTGCTCGCTGCTCTGATGTTAGCTTGCCCCATGCAATTTGGGCGTGTTTTGCGTTGTTTACAACAGTAACTATATCGTCATTACTTGCGACCTTTACGCTTCCCACTTCCTGTTCATCAAGCGGGTTTCGAGATATTAAAATGTTATTCATTGCTTTCACCACTAAACACGATTGCGCGTATTTCTAGGCTTGTACGCGGTTTTTTAGCTTCATCGTTTAAAACATCCACAGCTGAGTGTGGTACCCCAAACATTCCTTGTTCAAATGTAGAGTCATACACTTTGAACAATAGCCCTTCACCCGGCGTCATTTCCGACTGATAAAACCATTTGTGATTAGGGTTATAAGTGATGGCAGCAAGTTCACCGATACGATCGGGATAGATAAGTTTGAGTCGCTGAAAATCAGTTGGCTGCACGGTAGATATATCGACCATGGCTAGCGGAGATGACTCCACTTTATTTCGTACAGGAAGCCACAGGTTCACCAAGGTATAATCGCGGTTTCTTAAATGCTCTTGCCCTTTTGTCTCTTCCATCATGCGGTGATTCGCTGATACATCAGTGTAGTCGTTGTGTACTGTTCTTACCGGGGCTCTATTGTGAATAGACTTATCCGCACGGGTAGTCGAGCGATAAGTATGATCAAAAATGATCACGTCATCACTGTTCATTCTGCGCTTCAACATATCGATTACATATGGATATAGTTGCTTTTGTATTGCCTCGTCATCCTCAAACGCTTCAAAGTCGGGTGAAAACGACACAACTTCAAAGCCATTTTTTTCCAGTGAAAACGTGCTTTTTTCAGCGCGCATATCACTAACGCTAATAGTTCGTTTATCTACTGACGATGTAAGTTCTGAAGCGCCAGGGCCCTTATACGTTTGGTCGTAAACCAAAGGGGCGTCGGGTGAAACGTAGTTTACTGAAAACATAATCATATCCTGTTCTTTAGCTTGTGATTTGATCCTACGCCTTTATCCATTACAATAAAATCAAGTGGATGATGTATGTGATACAACAAAAAATGGTAAGTCAGCTAGACATTAAGCAGTTGCGCACGTTTGTTGCGCTTATAAAAGTAAGAAACTTATCAAGAGTGGCGGAGCAGTTAGGTGTTTCGCAACAGGCCGTGAGTGAGCATTTAAAAAGAATGCGCAATGTGTTTAATGACAGGCTGTTTGTTCGAAGTGGAAATGGTGTACAGCCCACCGCGCTCGCCGTCGCTTTACAGCCCAAAGTTACGGCTACGCTGGAAGCTTTTGATTCGCTTTTGACACCGGAAACTTTCTCACCTTCAACGACATCGACGACTTTCACGTTGGCATGCACTGACTTCGAGCAAGTGTCACTGCTGCCGAGTGCACTTGCCGACATTCGACAACTTGCGCCGAAGTTAAAAATAGCGATAAAAAAATTAGAACTAGATAGCTTGGCGAATGACCTTAAAAACGGTGAAGTAGATCTGGCTATCACAAATCCGTCGTTAGCACCTTCGACATACCCGAGTGAAACGCTCTATCGCGAACGCTATAAATGTGTTGTGTCATCGCAAAGTAAGCTAAGCAAAAATGAAATGACGGTGGCTCAAATATCAAAAATACCTCAGGTTGTGGTTTCGCCCTCTCGAGGCGATTTCAGTGGGGCTATTCATCATTGGTTTGAAGCGAAAGGCCATCCTAGAGAAGTTTTTATGTCTTTTCCTACTTTCTCTGCAGCTATTGAAACAATACACAGTACCGACTTGTGTGGTTTCGTACCAAGTGCGCTTATACCTAATCGAAAGTTACGCGTGATCGAGTTGAATGAAACGCCGCCAGGATTTGATGTTATCAGCACATGGCATCATCGATTATCAAATGATCCACTGACTCTATGGATAAGAAAGCTGTTGATTAATACTATTGAGGGCCGTTCTACGCCGGGCTAGCAAGTAAAATATCGAATGAAGGGTCTATGACTGCGATAGTTATCAAAGTCCCGTCCGCGAAGCACAAATTGAGACTTTTAGTAGAAATTACCAAAACTGGCCGGTATTAATAATCTCAACTGCTAGCTACTTTTTCTGTCCGAATTTCATAAGGCTTAATGAAAGAATTGTATATCCGACAGCTAGCGCTAGCTCAATGAGAATTTTGTCAGCCACTTCATTGAAGCCAGCCCCCATTTGGTCTACTTGCACGAAAGCGGATATAGCCGTTGTCGAAGGAATGAGTAGCGCTATCAATCTAATAGGCTCAGGAATACTTTCCAATGGCCAAGAGATGCCTGATAGAAAAAATAGCGGTAACCCCATAACAACTAAAAAGAATACAACACCTTCTCGTTCTTTAAACACTTGTGATATTGCAAAGCCTAATGCGGTGACAGCAAGCAAAAATGGTATGGCTACACAATAGAGATTTAACCAAGTTCCGAGGCGTGGAATACCATACAAAAACGGCAATAGAATCTGGGTAACAGCAATCCATAGACAGTAGATTGCTATGTACGCAAGAGGAGCCGCCAATAATTCGACCCCTTTAAGAGGCTTGCGACCGGCATGTAAGATCCCAATCCCCATTAAAAATGATTGCTGTACAATCAACACAAATGCCGCAGGTATAACATAAGTAGCGTACCCGCCCGATGGGTTATACAATGCTATTGAAGTGTTCGTAATCGGACTAATCACTGTATTGGCTATTTCTGGATTTATCCCAGATGATGTTAATCGCACATATTCCACATCTGCGCCAATACTGCGTGTTGCTTGAACTACTGCTCCCATCATAGCGTTATAAAGTAAGAAATAACCTGCATCACCGTACGCTGCGACTGGTGATGGCTTACCATCGATTAAGTCCCTTTCGAAATGTGCAGGGATCATCAACACCCCAACAACATTGCGTTCAAAGAACAGCGTTTTTGCTTCTAGAAAGTTGTTTACAATAGATACAACTTGAACCTTGTCAGAAGAGTTGATGCGTCTAATAAGCTCGCGACTTGCATTTGAGCCATCTTGATCAACAACGACAATTGGAACATCACGAGTTACTTCAGATTTATACGGTTGAGGATAAATGACCGCATAGATAATGATCGATGCAATCATGGTTGCACGGGCAGCAGGGTTGGTAACCAATCGCCTTATTGACGTTGCCATACTGCTAATCAAGCCTTTCATAAATTTCTCTCCAAAGAACTTGGATCGGATACATCCTTTGTTTTAGCTTGTTTGGTAAGTAGCAATAATGACATTCCACAAAATAGACAAAGCAACAGCAATAGCCAACCTAAAGTAGGCAGTGATACCCATGTTTCTGCGCCACGCACTACTTGATCGGTCCGAAGTTGGAGGTATGGAGTGAGAGGAATGGCGCTTCCCCATACAAAAGAAAAGTCGTTCATCATCATTCTTGGAAAACTAATTCCGGCAAATGCAAAAGCCGGTGCCGTCAGAATTCCTACCAGTCCAAGGCTACCAAGCGTGTCTTTAGCTAAAAGTGCTAAAAAGGTACCTAGTGATAAGCAAGAAAATACAAACAGCACAGTGTATCCCACATGCAAAAGTAAACTTCCTTTAAAAGGAATTTCAAAAAATACAAATAAAATTGAATCGGCTAAAAGCAATGTTGTTAAATAAGCTAGTGCATATGGCGCGAGCTTTCCTAGCATTGACTTTATTGGAGTTTGCCCTAAGCGCACCAATCTCGACATATGTCCCTTACTATGACGATCACGAGCAAATGCCATTACAGCACTGGCACAAATAAAGATTTGCAATACTGCTGGCATAACAGCAGATAAAAGAAACTGGGTATAGTCAAGTGCAGGGTTGAACAGAGGACTGCGCTGCAATGGAATTGTGTTTTTTGCTGCCATAGCTTCGTAAGCAATTTGCCCTTTAGACTTGCGAACTTGAATTGAAACACCTACCGAAAATGTACCAACAGCAGCATTTGCAGCGCGTGAAACAATGCCGCCTATAGTAAGCACTTGATTGTTGTAAAATGTTACAATTTCTGGTCGTTGCCCAGAGAGTAAATCGCGTTCTGTATGTTTGGGAATGAGAACAACGCCATAGACTTGTCCTTTAGATATTGCCCTTTTAGCCTCGGTTAAATTTGATAAACGAGCAACTATCTCCAGTTCAGGGGTCTCATCAACCATTCTAGATATTTGTCTTGAAACATTGCTATCGTCTTGATCAACAATCGCTACTGGGAGAGCTGTTGGCAAACCCTCATAAAAAATCGAGCACAGCAGCGCGAACAATAAAAGAGGGTAGGGCAGCAACATGAACGCCAATCTTGGTCGCTTCTTTATTTGGCGAAGTTCACGACGAAAAATACGCCAGAAACCCGGTTCGAGGTGACCAAACATAGCTTAGTCCCGTTCTAAGTTGATCAATGCACTCATTCCGGGTCTTAGCTGAGGATCGCGTTCTAAAGGCGTTAGTCGAATTGAAAACGTTCTTAAGTCGAAATCACCAGTAGCTTTGGTTGCTCGCCAATTTGCATAACTACCAAGTGCATTAATAGCTGTAACTTTTGCTTTAAACGTTTTATCCCTCAATGCTGGAACCCGAACATTCAACTGATCGTCAACCTTCAAACCACTTAAATAATCTTCTCTAATATGGAATGTAAACCAGGCATTATTAATGTCGACTACTGAAATGAGTGGCGATCCTGCTGAGAAATTTTTCCCCAATTCAGCCATACGAGCAGTTACTTCACCATCAATTGGCGATACAACTGTTAATTCAGCAATATCTGCTTCCATTTGTTTCACAGTAGCTATTGCTTGCTCAACTTGAGCCTGTGCTACGGATTTTTGTTCTTCACTACTTCCATTCTCGGCTAGTAATAAGTTGGCCTCAGCAGCTTCTTTAGTCCTTAAAGCTGAGTCGAGTGAATTAGATGCTTCATCAAGATTTTGAGCAGAGGTAATTGCTGAATCACGCAGGTTGGCAACTCGGTCGTAAACTTTTTGGGCAAGCACTACATCTGTATTGGCCTTTTCCAATTGAGCCTTTCTTGCAGCTATCGTCTCGGGGCGAGTTGAATAAGTTAAATCTCTATTAGCTTCTGCGACGCTTAATGCCGCTTTCGCAGCTGAGAGAGCCGAGGAAAGCTGTGGGCTTTCTAGGCGCACCACAACTTGAGCTTTTTCAACTTTGTCACCAAAATCAACAAGCACTTCGGAGACTCTTCCAGAAACGCGGGGAGTGAGATCTATCCTAGTTGCCTCAACTTCTCCTTGAATCAGTAGGGTGTCTGAATTTGTCATGGTTTTTACAGCAAAGCCAATCACAGCTACTGCAATAACCACACTAATTGCTATTAATTTACGCGTTGGCATTGACTCTTCCCCTTCACGGACAACTCATTAAATCTAGGTATAAATGCATTAATTCAGAATATGCAGAAATTACTATTTCTACCTTAGAAGACCTTATGAGCGAGCCTAAAGGCGGTACTTTCCACCTTAATGAACCGAGGGGCATTCTTCGCGAGAAAAGCCTACCAAAACAATGAAATGAGTTATGGTAATGTTGTCGGATAAAATAACTTTGATTAGTGAATCGTCATTAGGTGAGTAACGCCTAAACTACACTAGTCATATAAGCTCAAGTCTTATTCAATCTTCTAAGCAGTGTGAAAGACAGTAGACAATATAAATATATAGTTTAAAGTCCTCGTGGTTTATTTTAGTTACCTGTAAAACTATTTCAATTAGTTTACTTTTGGTGACTTGGTTATCATGCATGGAGCCAATTTGGATTTTCTAGGTATTTAATTGCTTGATAGCTATCCGTTTCAAAGAGAAGAAATGCCTCAACGAATCACCGTAGAATTTAAATCACAAGCCATAAATTGAGTTGCATACCACGAAGTCTCGCACGTGTATGATTCGTCTAAATCGATTGGAGGAGCTTTATTAATAAGAGACTGGTCACCATGCGATGGAGCAACACTCGGCCGACACGCTTGCGTGGCGATTTGCTGAACTTCAGACACAAAAAAACCAACTAAAAAGTCGGTTTTAGTATCTACTTCTAAAAGAAGAGATGGTACCAGTGGGCGGACTTGAACCGCCACGCTATCGCTAGCAACGGATTTTGAAAAAAAAGTGTCTACTCTAATATTTACAGATCAATATGTTGATAGATGAAAAAGACACTTTTTAAATTCTTTGCAAGGCTACCCTTCCTCGCCAAAGTTTTTCTGAAAATATTTTGAGCCGTTGAATATCACTTTTTCTCGCTTTAGTTCTTGGTAAATAGAGCGATACGTGATGGTTATTTTTAGGCGTTGCAGTGCATTGCGTATTTGATCGTTGCGGCCAAAACTGTAAGGCTCTGTACTTACTGCAAATAACTCTATGGCTTCGCCAACTTGAAACATGGTGCCTGGTTTAAAATAGCCATAGTTAACGGTATCATCTAGCTTTAAAAATGTAGTCAATTGTTCGAAGCGTTCTATTCCGTGAGCTCGGTAAGGCATGTCATCTACCAATAACTCCCACTTCTCAATTACTGCGGGGCCCAATCCATTGTTTACTAAAAACAAACCAATGCGATCTACTGAATTGCTGAAAACTACAGCATAGTCCAGTTTAGGAAAAACCGAAATACGATTGTGTTTCCGTGCCAGGTAAGAGCTGTATGCTGTTGCTCCAAAAGCAGAAAGTGCTATAACCGCAGAAGCCAACGCTATTTGATCCGACTTATTAAGACCGATATATACTTCTAGCGAATTTGAATCTATGACTTGAATCAATAATCCAAGGCATAAACCTATGACAAACGCCACTAAAACGGCGAGTGCATTAACTTCAATCTTGGAAGGAAATAGTTTCATAGCATTATGATTTAACTTATTCATTAGCTGATTTAGAGAAGCTTTATTATCTTTCGGCGTTTCAAAAGTATTTCCGGAATCGCTGTTCGGAGCAGGCCGGAATATGTATTAGAGTATTGATTCAAAATGAAAATCACGACAGTCAAAGAAGCTGACAAAAACATTCTAATCTATAACTGTAACCTCTTCACCGTTTCCACGGTAAATGCGGTCTACTGTGCCTAAGATTGGAATTCGAATTCAAACTCAACAGCGTTGCCGGCGGTCGCTTTTTCAACATTTTCTTGAATAAAAATCTTTTCGTTGGATGTCGAAGTAGTGATTTTCGCAATCACATGTCCATCAACCACATGCACTGCTTGGAATACCAGTAAATCTAGTGGCTTCCGTTTGTAATCAACCCCGGACAACGTGATGGTGACATTTCCTTCTACGTTTTCGAAGTTTTTGAGCTTCACTTTCACGATAGTGGTTTCGAAAGTAGTTGCCTGATGCGCGGCTTTTTTCGCCTCAGCTTCAGCCCGTTCTTTTGTGGTGTTCAGTACCGTTTTGAACGATTCAATAGCTTTATCGATGTCATTTCCCCAACTGGTTGTTTCTTCTGTTTGGATTTTATAAAGCTCTACCAGTTGCGCTTGGTAGAAATCACAGACTGACACGATGGCGGCTGCATCCAATCCAGATTCACCATACTCAATGTTGATACGGTGCCAATGAAATTCGGCTGTTTCTTCTAGCTCGGCAATTTTAATCTTGGCAATGGTTGATCTTTTCCAGTTTCCGGAAATGATAAACAACTTGTCAACAGCAACGAGAATGCCGGTGGTCGCAATAAGGAATAAGGAGGCATTCGCCTTGCTGCCAAAATACGTTTTCACGATGGTTATATCTGTATGAGCGAATGTTAGGTATACCGCCGCGATAGCCACTACTAATGACAATCCCCTGGTTAGTCCGGACCACAATCTAAAAAGAGACGACCACTTCTTATAATAGGTGGATGCTTTTTTAGTCGCGTTCGTAATGTATGTTTTTAATATTTTAATTTCATCATATTTTGATTGGGGGGCAGCATCGGTCATTTTAAGACTCCCTTCGAATTATTAAGAACCGTTTGTGTTGGAAGACATTCAATCAAGTTAATGCCTCACTAATTGTCTACTTGTAATCCCTCTTTAATCAGTTGCACTCATAGTTTGATTTTTCGGTCAGTTTCTGAATATGAAGTGTTAAATACTGGATGTAGTTAAGATGCTTTTAAAATAACCTCATTTAAGTAGCTCAAGATTTTATAGTACGCGCAACCTAAGATAATAATTTTTAAGTAAAACAATGAATTAGTGATGATGTTCCAAGAACTATCCACTAAGATATCCATTTCCCCCCTTGCTTTCAGAATGGCATCTCTTTTGGCTCGTTTGATTTTGAGTTCATCTTCACTATCAGACTCTTTATCTTTCAAGTCGTCTGATATTGGGTGATCTTTTTCGGCATTTTTTTCTGCCTTATGAGCAAGATGCAAGTAAGCCAAGCTTTTATACGTGTATTGGGCGAAATCACAGACCATAGATATCACCACAAAACGCACAGCTTCAATCAGCTGTAATGGTAGCTCAAAAGTTCCATCGTTTTTTTTCGTATGAAAAATCCAAACAAGTGCAATTGCTGCAATTGCGAAAGCTCGGCAGTTAGCGGATAGCGTTGTGGTTGAGCTGCCAAATGCTTCCCACATAGATTGCACTTTCATGACAATATGTCCTTATTTTTCCTTGTTTCCAGCACCAGTACCAGAGGTGCCGTGAATCATTCTTGGCGACTGCCGCTCTCTGCGCGTAAGTCCATATTCTAATATCTGTTCACGCATGACAGAATTGTTTGAGTCAACGACTTCAACCTTTAGCTGGTTAGTTATTCTACCGACCCGTGTTTTTCTATTTTTGGTAGAAAGCTTACGTCCACCTCTTAGGATTAATCTGGTCCCTGTTGCAGTAACAATAACATGAGATGAACCTGCCCCAGTTCCGCTTGTACCATGCCTAACAAGAGGTTTCTCAGATTCTATCTTTCCTATGGTTAGTTTTTTTCCCTCAGTATCAAGTACGTAGTGCTCTTTGCTGTCGCTGGCTGTTTCTACTTCAACTAAATTCGTTATATCTCTAGCTTGCCTATGAGAAATCTTTAGCTGCTGGGCGATTGCTTGTATCAGTTTCGCTCTATTAACTTTTAATTTCATTGTTAAATTGCACTCCCTGGCTTATTCATGGATACAAGTAATCTAAATTATTCGTATCTATGCTTTCATTTTCAGTCGTTGTAATAAAAGGTGTCACTTCTTGCATCATCTAGGATTGAGTAAACCTTTTTTCCTAATTCTCTCGTGCTTTATAAATTGGACAAAGCTTTTTGCTACAGAGTTATCATGGCAGTTTTCGTGTCGACTCATGCTTTCTTCCAGCCCATTCGATTTTAAAAAGGCCTGCTAGTAGTGACGTGAATAATGACTTCCTTAAGCAAAATAGACCTTGACTTTCTGTTTGGGGTTACCTGTTAGACTGCCATTAGCAATGCGTTAAGTGCGATATCCTCATGAATTATTTAACCATCATTATTTTCCTAAAAACTGGCTGCGAATTTCTTTTATTCTGGATTCGGTATTGAATAATGCATGCAGCAGATCGACAGAAATGAAAATGCCATTTTCGTTTTCGTGTCTTGCCATACCAATGGTGAGGTTATTGTTAAAATGCACGGCAGCACCGTATGCCCAGTCGCGCACTCCATCTCGATCAGCATGGATCGTCACCAGTGATGCGCCAGTAGGTTGGTACCATTTGTCAGATTGCCAGTAATTAATTCCAACCACTTCTATCATCAGCGCCGGTTCGGTGTTTTCGCCATCTCTGGCATCTTTTACATTTTCTATCACCGGGCTGGGGTGAAGTAGTATTATCTGGTAATCCAGAGGTGTGCCGACCTCTCCGGCCCGCTTTGAGCGCGCCCACCACGCATAGTTGGCAATATACTCCCAGGGGTACTGAGAACGACCTTCATCAAAGTAACGGTTCCATTCTTTTTCTGCCGCATCCCATACTTGCCAGACTTGTTCGGCAACAGGGGCTGCTACCGTTTGCTGAGCAAAGGTGTATACGTCTTTGAATTCTGAAAAATAGGACATACAGGTTGCATCCGTGTACGTTTGTTGAATGGTTGAGGTACATGCATCCAGAGGAAGAGAGTAGGTTTGTAATGAGCCTAGGCCCAGCTCCATTGTTGACGCGGTGCGTCGTGACTGGAAGTTTGGAACCCCCAACGTCAGGGGCATCGATGCCAGGCTGTTTATCATGAGATTGAACGTAAAAGACTGATTAGTTCCGTTAACCGGTATGCCGTTAACCGCAGTAAGCGGGGTTGAGTCGGCTACCATTGCAGACACTAAGGCCTCTCTGAACGCTCTCACATCCAGCGTAGCGCAATAAATGTCGCGTAGCTCGTTTGTACTGTCACCAAACGAGGTAAAGTATTTGGGGGTAATACTCAGTTCTTCGGCACAAAATGCTTTCCACTTTTTTCTATCAATGCCATCTGCCCGTGCCGGGGCCGAGCCACAAAAAAGTAAATACGCATAAACTATTACGAGGAAGACCGGGATGAGTTTAATTTTCATCATCTTTCTCCTCAGTGCTTGCTAACGTACTGCCATAAGATTTGATAATATCCAGGTAGCTTCTCACCAGAGCCAGTAAATCGCTCACTGAGCCAGATGGAAAATCAAAAAGCTGGTCACACTTTTCGGCCACTTCTCTGTAAATTTCTTTGTTCGAGGTGTTAAAATAGGTGGTGTCTGCATTCAGTTTATCCGCATTTTCCGGCCAGAAGCTTTGATCAAAAAAAGGTATCATTTCCCGGTGAACAAGAGGGTTTTCAATATAGTGCGCGATATCATGTGTGTTTAGCTGAGCAATTCTTTTGATTTGGATCAGTTTATAAGGTTCGGGTTGCCAGGGTGGGCTGGCTGGCGGGTTGAAAGGGCGCACCCAGGTAAACGGGTCGTAGTGGTGCCTGTATTCCCGGTACGTATAGGTACAACCGGAGTGTGGTTTGACAATAGACTGGTCAACGTGAATAAACGACTCAAGCACCCGTGACACATTAGCCACAAGATGAACACTGGCCAGCTTATGCATTTCCGGCGACAAAGCAGTAATGTCATTCTCTATATCAAAACCCTTGCTATAGGCAGAAGCAAGAGCATCGTGAACAACTGCTGTGCCAAGAGAGTGGCCCAGCACATGCACGTTTGCAGCGCCTCTCTCCTTAACCGCTTTGATAATAGCCTTCCCAATACGAATACGGCATAGTTCGCCTAATACTGTAAATCGGTAAAAAAGCACATCTAGCAGGTGGGTATAAAAAAACTTATCCGCGCCGAACTTCTCAGTATATAGGGTAAACTTTGTAGTTAGCTCCTGAGTGACATTCTGACCGGGGATCCCGGTCAAAACGCTGGCAACGGAAGCCGCTTGTTCCGCCATTGCCTGCCGGTGTTCCTCTAGAATAGAGTTGTATTCAATTACCTCAATATCGATAAGTTCTTCGATATTTTTGTTTTTGAAAGACGGATACTGGTTGTAAGCGTAATGAAATGCATCGACAACTTCTTTTTTGAAAGACTCATCTGTAGATGAGCCCATACCATGGGTCATGATAAGAATGGGTTTAGTCACAATGAATCCCTTCTCTGTGTCACTTTGCAGTAAATGAAACTATCCAGCACTTCCTAGCATAAATTTGCCGCCGGAAATCATGGTCATGTGCCCTGATTGATTATAGTATAGTCAATAAAATCAGGTTGTGTTAATTCCCTCTATAGTTTTTACAAGACAAAGAGCGTACCGTGACGCTCGTGTTAGTAAAGAGCTTTCATTCGGTCCTAATTATCCGAAGCTGTCCCTTTGGGAAAAATTCATGTTCTTTCTTGCGAGAAAACCTGCTTTAAAGCAGGGAAAACTGGCTACTAGTTGTGGATGTCTCACCTTATATCAAGGGGAATCAGTCTAACGGGTGTTTTTAGACTATCTTGATACTACTGTAAAAAAAGAGCCATTATTTGACTATTGAAATAGTTGCTGAGCAAGTTCATTGCTGTAGCGTTTTTTCATTTTGAGATATCTATTGTCTCCAGTTTATTGGAAATCTCATCAATGTCATGGTGTTATTTTGGGGGGATATGTCACTCCAATGCATTGACAGCTGCATTTTTAATATATCCCGCTCTTCAGTAGCCCGCTTCAGCTCTTTTTGCAAGCGTTTGATTTCGGTCTGAACGTTGGCCAGCTCGTTATATTTCGTGGAATCGGGTCCATATTTTTTAACCTAGGCATAAAGGCTATGCGTCGTGATATCGAGACGTTTGGCGACATCTGCGACAGAGTGACCACGATCAACAACCTGTTTAACCGCTTCTTGCTTGAATTTTTCGGGGGAGCGTTTTCTGCTCATGAGCACCTCCCTATTTACGGTTAGTTTATCTAACTATGAGGTGTCTAGGAAATCATTGGCGATTCAAACGCTTGTGGAAATTAAATTTATAGAAAGAATAAACTTGTTTTAGCATTATTACAGTTAAAAATTGTTTCAGAAACACTATAAGCAAGATGGCTTTGTCGCTAAAGTTACATCGGGAAGAGGACTTATCATGATATTTCCATCGACAACTGAAATGCGTCTTGTAATATGACGTGCTAAGTCTCGGTACGCAAAATATATGTCTAGGCTCATGTTTCCTGCTGTGTATGCAGTACTGTGATTAGGAAACGGGTTTTTTTCATTGTTTTGTTTACAACTACCATCGGTGCTGGCAGTCCAAAACATGCGTTTAATATGTTGAAATGTTGAGCAAGGATAAAGGCTAGTGTTATTTGAACAGTCAGGTGACAAATACCGTTTGACGAGTGAAGACTTAACATAAATGATATTAATGTAATTTTGGCCCTTGATAAAACCATCTCGAAACCCAGTCACTCTTCCTACGTAGATATTTTCACTTGCATCTAAAGGGTCTTCTATTACCTTATCTAGAGGATTATTTTTATCGTCTATTAATTTTTTACCCGATATACTTAGCTCCAACCCATGTTCTTTTTTTAGGTTACTAGCAAGTAATGTTAGTGCTCCCCATTTCCCCTTGCTGTCATGCTCAGCATCGATAATTATGACATTTTTTATACCTCTCACAATTAATGAATACGCGCCTAAATTTTCACTGTGTCCACCATCGCTTAGGTAAATGTCAGTAGAATTTTTATTTCGTGAAAAACCGTGAAGGTAGTAAAGAGGAAATGGCAAAAAGTTATGGAACGTTTGGTTCGCACTTTCTGGGTTGTAGTTTTCTATGCTTTCACCTAGATCAACGTTTATTAGATGTAAGGAGCCTGCAAGAGCTGAACGGGTCCATCCAGACATGTCATCAGAAGTGAATTGAATGTCTAAAGCTGCTCCAGAGGCAGATACACTTTCAGACACGCTTAACTGGTTAAATGCAGTGTGTGAATAACCATACTCACCAGAGCCATACATCAACGGTGAGATTTCAAAAACTGAGTCAGACAATAACGGTGCTTTATCAAGCCATTCATATGTCATATTAGCGACACCCGCTGTACTATTGATAATCCAAACAGGCGGCCTGATGCATTTTTTTGCAATACTCATCTTCGTACTGCAATCAGCTAATTGCTGCTTGGTAAAAATTCTCAACTCATCAAATGATAATTTTTGTGCGCCGTAATTATCCATCCAGAGAAGTGAGTCAGAGTTGTGATATTTTTTGTCGTCTATTTTTTGCCACGATAGATCGATTGGAACTAAGCCAAAAGCTCGCTCAATTCCGTGTTGATAAGCATTTTTTACCGCAGATACATTCCAACTCCAATCGAATAAAGTATTGCCTAAATGATGTGGAATAAGTGAGCCAACCTGAGCACCCAAAACTCCTACAAACTCGGACCATTGCTGTGCCCGCATTTTGTGAAAGTTAACGCTACCCCTGTCTGTGTCTTGGTAATAATTTAGTAAATCACTTTGTTGTGCGACTTGGTTTTGAAACATATAACTTTTTGACTTTCTATCATCTTCTGTAACACAGTTACTATATAAATAGTTATATGTGTCTTTGTACAATTGAAATTGAACGGGGTAGCAATCGTTAAAATAGTCAAGATATGTAGTGTTAGTATTTTTTAAGTCTGAAAAGTACAAATTGCTTAATAGCCAATATCCAGTATACCCGCCACCTGATACTGAAGAGAGAAAATCTGTTTGTTGTAGTACGCCTGAATCCATTAGCCCGGCAAGTGCACCCATTGTGAAGCTGGCTGAACGCATTCCACCACCCGATAAGCTTACACCAATATTATATTGCACATTAGTATCTATTTCGGGTTTATAGAGTGTTTGCTTTTCTTCATTTGATAATAAATTCACTTGTCCTGGTCGATATATTATTTCCGTCCTTTCGACATTGGGTACAGTCGAGCATCCAATAATGACAGCCATAGTAAATAAGAGAAGTACACTTCTAATCATCAGCAGATTTCCACTCATTGTGTTAAAGGCGAATTAATTAAATCAAGAGAGAAAGGCTCAAAAGCTTTTGGGAACACAATTTTGACGGGACCACCGTCACATCCGCCTTTTTTCGCTAGATTTTTAAGTACATCTACAGTGTAAATAACGTCATCAAAAATTCTTGGTGGCGGTGTAAGTGGCTCAGTGAGTGGTTTTGTAAAGTTGTCCCAATGAATAGGGATAACCCACTTAGCACAAGAGTTAACAACTGCATATTCCCAATAGCTTTCTATTTCCTTTTTTTCTTGTTTAGACAATAGGCCGATACCTAAAAAAACAACATCAGCTCTATCAGGAAGAGCTAGGGCTTTATCGATATTCGCGCTGGGAACTATTAATAAGTTGGCTTTAGGGTGACGAATAAAAAAGGAGTATACGTCGCCTGAGTCGTTAAATTTCCCACCACCAAGGGTCCAAGTTAAGAGTTTCTCTAGTAAATGATTGAAAGTTGATTTTTCTACGTGAGGCGTTTTAAAAAATGATATTTCAAATTCTCCATTTTTTAACGTTTTTTCGACATTGATAAGCTTCGTTGAGACATTTTCTACTAATGACAAGGTCGTTTTAGATCCAACTACAACTGCACCGGTTTTTTTCGCTGTCGTCTCACTATCTAAAAGGTGGTCATAATGAGAATGTGCAACAAGAACAAAATCCACTTCATCAATATCAGCTTTAGCAAGAATACTGTGAGTAACTTGCGTTTTCGAATGCATTCGCTCGAAAAAAGTTTCAATAAATCCTTGCCTGGTAAAAAATCCATCTATTATCAATGCATTTCTACTATCGCTTAAATAAATTGTAGACGTGCCAAAGAAACGTGCATGTAATTCGTCTTGTGTTAGATTATGAGCTGGCTTAATGCTCTCATATTCTTCAATGGAGCTAGCGCAACCGATTAGAATAACTACGAGAAAAGATAGATAAAGAGTGTGATGAACCTTCATCGTTGACATTTGCGAGTTCCGTTTGCATTTATTTTATTTATTAATTCTCTTTTAGTGTAGTTTAGGTTAAAAAATAAGCAAGAAAGTTTGTTTTCGCCAGTTAGTGCATAAATTTTGAATAGATTTGAGGTACTAAAAAACGTCGCGTTAATGTGTATCAACATAACCTAAAAATATCTATATAAAACAGGTAGCTATTGTCAATAAGCCATATATACTCGAAGTAAGCGCATTATTTTTTCTTTGCAAATGAGTATTTATGGCTAAGCAGTTAGCAAGACACGACATCGACGACACGCTCTACGTTTTCCTGCAAGATAACAGCAAAAAGTGGTACGCCCGTTTTCAAATTTTCGGGAAATGACACTGCAAATCAACTAAACAAGTTGATAAAGAAGAAGCTGTAGCAGCGGCTAGATTGCTACGCATGGATTGGAAAATAAAAGCGGAAACGGGAACTCTTACAACAAGTAAGCGTTTTCGCGATGTAGCTCGAAGACTATTCTAGCTATGGAACATGAGCTTGCGCACGGCGGCGGTAAAGTTAGCTACAAAGACTACATGGGAGCTTTGAAAAAATATCACATTCCATTTTTTGACCGCACTTATATCACTTCTATTGATCAAGACAAGCTTAAAGAGTTCGACTTTTGGCGAATACAAAAGGCTGGTAAGGTTCTCAACAAGTCTACTCTATTAAATCATAACGCGGCGCTACAAATGGTGTTTAAAGCTGCGGTCGAAAACCAATGGATGTTACCAGTTCAAGTGCCAGTATTAAGCAACAAAGGAGAGCAGGGGGCTAGACGTGCTGCTTTCAGTGAAGTTGAATATGAGAAGGTTGTTGAAACTTTAGAAAATATGAGGGACAACAGCCGCAAGGAAAAGACTAGACAAATAAGAGAGTTGTTGCTTGATTATGCTGACGTAGTCATCAGTACAGGTATTCGTCCTAGCACTGAAATGGAAGAGCTGACTTGGTCTGTCATCCTAATGACAAGGCAAGAGCACCAAGTCATTTTTAAAATTAAGGTACGAAAAGGCAAGACCACGAAACACACGGGTACGAGAACCGTCGTTTGCAAAGATGAGTTTGTCTTTCCCCCAATTAACTTAATGGAGCGTTTCCCTAATCGCCGACCGTCTGACAAGATATTTTTACTAGCTGACGGTTCAAGTACCAATGAACTAGGTAGAACCTTCGTATCAGCACTAGAGGAAGCAGAACTAAAGACCAGCCCAGATGGACCTAGAACACTCTATTCGCTGCGCCATACTTACATAACTTGGCAATTACTTAGCCGAACTTTAAGAGTTGATGTACTTGCTCGACAATGCGGTACTAGCATTGCGATGATAGAGCAACACTACAGTCATGTCGTACCTAGTATATTTGAGCAGGAGCTATCCGGAGTAACGTTCGAAAATAAAAAAGAAAGGGCAAAAAGCAAACGTGCGCTCGCACGAGGATTGAAAACTAAAGAGCTACTTACACAGCGTTTCAAAGCTTGGGAGGCTGAATATAGAAAGCGTGGATGTATCTAGAGTTACACTGAGCTAGTACAACTGAGCTTTAAATATCTGATACTTTGGACTTGTAGCTTTCTAATTTTCTAGCACTGCCAATATCTAACTCAAATTTCATTTTTTCTGGGTAATGTCGTGCAGAGTCTAAGGCTTGCTCCATTGGACCATAGTAAACAATGTTCAGCTTACCTGCCGTGTACTGAATAAGCATGAGTTCATCTGCTAAATTGGCTGTAGAAGCTGAGATTGCAACAAATCCATTTACCTGAGCTGTTGCTTTTACACTTATAGTTTTGCCGTGCTTTGATATTACGTCAAAACCGTGTTGATTAGCTCTAGAAGCTAATGCACCACCAACTTTAAGTGCACAATAAAATTCACCGATTCGACCTATTAAATGTCGTACTTCGGTAGCTTTTACTCCGAACTCTTCAATCTCTAATTTAATCAGAGCGTAATATTGTTCATAAAGCTCCTTAATTTTATCAATACTTATCGAATTAAGTTGGGTATTTACATGCAACTTGGTATCGGTATTTGATGTGTTATCAGGTCTAAATATATCCTTTATCTTGTTGTGATGTATTGAGGAGTCATTCTTTGTGGAAAAAAGTTTATGTATTTTCGAAGCGAAATCAGGATGAATGTCTATTTGATGAAGCTTGTACCAACTAGGATACTGTTCAAGCAGGTCACATGCTTTTTTCCATGAACTCACCTTTATCTGACGCTGTTGTTTAGAGGACGGTAAGCTATCGCTTTCAGATAGCAATTCTGACAAGGCTTCTGAACTTGTTTGTATGTGGTATTTCCTTAAACCATCAGTACCTCGAGTACCTATAAGTGATAAGGTTTCTCCTTCACCACCAAGCTTCAAAATAACTTCTTGCATAAGCCTACTGTTCAGTTAATTGTTGTCTTTATGATAAGGCTACCAAGTTGCCTCGTATTCATTGGATTCCCCGCGCCGTTGAGGATACTGATGTTGAGTTGCTTCGCTAGCTCGCGAAGTATCGGCTTAGCTGGAGTGAGTACTTGATTATCTCTTTCGACTTCTATTGTTCCGTTTTCCAACTCTTTGATTGTGTACTCTGAAATTTGAATAGATTTTAATACACTGATATTACTGTTTGGCTTTTTGATGCTTATAAGTTTTGATAGTGATATTGCAAACTTCCCGCTAGTACCGCTCGTTTCGCGCATCAAACTTTCTGCAACTCCTTTTTCTTCATTTAGGAGAGTTTCGATCTGCATCTCTTCAGTGTTGATCCTCAGAATAATAATGCGGTCAACAGATATAAGTGTGTTGGGATTGAACGCTATATGCCCACTAGAACCCATCATAGCCGTCGTCTTGACGGATATTCTCTCGCCGTTAGCACTGACGACATCATAGCCTTTTTGATTCACTTCTGTAGCCATTTGCCCGTTTGTAATGAGTGCGGCATAAAGTTCACCGATTCGGCCAATTAGATGCCTAAGTTCAGTAGGAGGCACGCCCCAAGTTAATTCTCGCTCGAACCAAGTCATCGCTTCTCCCAGCGACTGAATTATTTGCATTTGAGTTAAAGCCATTGCTCTTCCTTAAGAATAATATGCTGGCCCAGCAACTGAGCTTTGATGCATTCTAAAATAGCTAAATTTGCTTTTAATATTCCACAAATTTAGATAGGAGAGGGTACATTCGGTTTTTAAATTGAAGCATGTAGCTATCTCTCACACCTCTTGAACCGCTAGGGTGGGGTAAGTATATGACATGAGTGAAACCTTATGGTGATCGCTCGATAATCGAAAATAACGAGTTTCGGCTTCACTACTTGTCTATAACCACTCTGTTTCTGCCGGACTGTTTAGCGCTGTATAAATTTTTGTCAGCCCTTTTAAGCGTCTCTTCCCAACTGCGATCATCATTGTTCGCTATTGCTCCACCAATACTCACCGTGACAGACATTGTATGGTCATTACCCTTGATTGCTAAGTTATTAACAGCAGACCGAATTCGTTCGGTGGTATTTTTTAAACTAACTGAGTCAATATTTGGAAGAAGTAAAACAAACTCCTCCCCTCCAAATCTGCAACAAAAGTCATAGTCTCTAACTTCGTCGGCCACACAACTCGTAACAGCCTTAAGTACTAGATCTCCTGATAAATGCCCGTAGGTGTCATTCAAAACTTTAAAGTGATCAATATCAAACACACAGATACCAAGGGGGTGATTAAGTCTCTTGAATCGAGAAAACTCTTTATCAGCTTTAATTGCAAGGGCTCTCCTATTAGACCAGCCAGTCAAATAATCAGTAAGCATTGAGTCTCTGAGTGCTAATTCTTTTTTCCAAGTGACTATGTGATTGAAACCTATAGTCAGCAAAAAGATAAAGGCAATTATTACGAATGAGCCTGCGGTTTGCAGGTAATCATTACCAAAGAGGCTTAACCGCTCGTCGCTAATGGCTATAACAAAGAGTCTTATGATCATTAGAGCTGCAAAAATAATAAGAGTAATGAGTAAAGGCCAGAAGGAATGTGAGTCTTTGCGATATAAATTCTTGAACAGCAAAAAGGATGACAATAGGTCAAGCAAAATGATGATAGGGCTAAATACGAAAAAGCGAACTTCAACGGAATTGGCGACCGCAGGTACTGCGTGTAAAGCTACTGACAAGATAAATATGCCACTTACCAATAAAGGAATGGGCCTTGTATATAGATAAACGTAAACGCCATTTAAAATAGCCGCGTGCGCCGCGTAAAAAGATGCATTGGCAATTACCGGAGATATCGCCTTTTCAGGGGCGAATATATTCAGACACAAAGCGACAATGTTTGATAAAGCGAATAAAACACCAGCATTTAGCCAATACTTTATGTATTTCTCGTCGGGGCTGGATAAATACGTTAGCCCCATATTCATTGTCATAATGAGACTTGCAAGGAGGGTACATGAGATAAGTGTTATTAAATCCATTTAAAATCTAGAACTTTGAGTAAAGCGGCGAATTCAGATTTTGTAAGTCTATAGTGATAGCAACACTCTTCAAACAATAATATGCAAGTATTTTTCACATTTAGAGATGAGTTGTATTGCCAGCCTAAAGCTCTTACTGTCTTTCGACAATACGCTTTGTTTACCTGAAGTGTGCTAAAAACTGCAATTTACACGTCTCCGCCGAAAGACAGCCTCACTCCCTGAGTTCTTCAACAACCATTTTAACCGGACGTGTAAGATTTGACTGATGTACGCATATCGATACAAGTAAATAAAAAATATAGGTAACGTTAATGAAGATTAACGCAAACTAAATGCTTAACTAAACCAAATGTTATCGACCCTTAAATTCCATGTTTGAAGAGGGTGTTACGCGGATATGTTGAACTAAAGTTGTAATAGCTTCTTTGGTACAAATTTTATTCCAGAAACAAAAAAACCGACTCAAAGGTCGGTTTCAGTATCTACTTCTACAAAGAAGAGATGGTACCAGTGGGCGGACTTGAACCGCCACGCTATCGCTAGCAACGGATTTTGAATCCGTCATGTCTACCAATTCCATCACACTGGCATTGTGTATGGTTATCAACGTGGTGTTGATGCATGGCATTATAGCGATGCGGCGCGCCTATACAACAACTTTTTAAGCTTTTTGTGATTAAGTGCCGAAAGATTGTTCAAAAGCGTATTTTGCTTTATCTATTTCTTATTAATCAACAGAACGCACACTTTTACCAACGCTGAAGCGTCCAATTAATCGCTACTACCGCGATTACTGACGATGCAATTGGCATTATGGCTTTTGAATATAACCTTACGTTTCTAAGTAAGATGAGTAAGGGCAATAGCAGCGTAACTATGGCAAGTTGACCCAGCTCTACCCCTATATTAAAAGCGAATACATTCATTACCAAGCTGCCCGACTGGGCATTAAGGTCGCCAAACACGCTCGCAAATCCCATTCCATGGAGTAGGCCGAACCCAAAGGTAATTAACCCTAAACGCATGATCACTGGGTACACGTTATTAAGCGCAGTTATAGCCACTGATATAGCAATGCCTAGCTCAACAATACGGCTATTTAGCGTAATAAAATCCAGTGCTGTGGCAGTTAATGTAATCGAGTGCGCTAACGTAAACGTGCTTACTAATATCACCGTACTTTTTATAATGTGCCTTTTGCTTTGCTCTTTAACCCAGCGCTTATTTTCCCTGTAAAGATTAACGGTGAGCAACGTAGCAACCAAAAACAGTATATGGTCTAGTCCAATGAAAATGTGCCAAATTCCCTGATAAACCATTTCCCCAAACTGCGAAATCCAGCTGTTTCCTGTAGCAGAAGCAGTGATAAAAGAGCGTTCATCACTTAGCACATAAACACTTGTGTGATCGTTTAACGTTACCGTTGTGAGTAGCTTCTGGGTGGGAAAATCGCTAACTATGCCAGTGTATTGTATCGATACTTCGTTTACATATACGCAGTTTACCGACAGCGGGTATACCAGTAATGACTCTGCAGATATATCTCGTATAGAAGGGGGAGCAATACTAACCGTACATCGCGTTTCGCTATCTCGAATCACTAGGTGGTTTTGGATATAGTCGTTTGCCATAGTGTGGTTTCTGTTGACTTCACCCCAGGTCAAATTACCGTTATTATTACTATCTAGCCCTGCTGCTTGTCCTATATCTTCAGGCTTTAGCAAAAGCTCGCCAGACAAAGTGTTATTTGAATCGTTTTTAAGCGTTAAGTAGCCGTTACTCAGTTCGTGTGTATGCGTGAAAACGCTGAAGGCGGCGAAGATGAAAAATGTGATAAATTTAATCATGACTCGTTTACTGAAGGGGGGGAGAACATTAAGCATTGGTCGATACTTCATTAGCCTGTCGAGCGCGCTCTAGGAGGTTTTTGTCATCTAATGACTGTGCGTATTGCCAGTTAATTTCGGCAAATCTAAGCGCCAGTGGGTAATTGGGTTCAATCTCTAAAAAGTAAGTGGCGACCTGTGCGGCGTGAGAACTGTCTTCTCGCCACACTCGAATTTCCATGTTCTTAGCAAGTTGAGTTTGCACTTCAGAGCGCACAATACCTTGCGCTCGTTCGGCAATCGTCCATTTAAGTAGCAAGCCATCGTCGGCTGTCAATATATCGGGTACGGAGTTGCTAAACCCAGAACTCACTGCCTTATAGTTATTCAACGCAAAATGTGCGTCGGCCCAAACTAACATTGCGCTTATAGGTAGCTTTTCGAATTCTGTTTGTGACAAATGCTCAAGCGCGGCTTCAGCGTTACCAAGTTGAAGCGACATGTCTGCAAGTACTTCATAAAACCACTGGCGCTCCGCAGGCCTCACTGTACTCGTGTAGGCCTCAAAAGCACTAAGCTTTTTAAAGAATTTTACGTCTTTATTTTGTGAAAAATCAGCGTTAACCATACACGTGAAAGCGATTAAAAAACTTGTTTGCCCTACCAGCTTTTCGCAGTTTTCTTTCGCCTCTTTAGCGTTACCTTGCTGAACGTTTATGTCTGCCAACAATAACTGTGCAGCTGGAGAGCGAAAGCGGGCTATTTTATTAAGGTGTTGCTTGGCTTGTTCGAACTTATGAATGCCTTGAAGTAGTCGAGCTTCTAAAACAACTAAACGCTCTTTTTGACCCGCGTTCAACGAATCGAATTTTTGTCGCATTATGTTCGTGAACCTAACAATACGCTCTCTTTCATCACCTTTTGCTTGAAGGTATCTACTTGAAGTTAAAATTTTTTCCGCTTCGTCGATACTTGCTATGGATAGCTGTTGAGGCTGCCACGTTGCGATGACGGTATCATAATTGAGTTTTTCAGACTGAGCAGATACCGAACAGGCTGTTAGGGCTGACAATACGCTCATTATAGGGAGTATGAGAGTACTGCTTCTCATCAACTTCATCAGAACTTCCTTTAAAAAAGCCGTCCCTGGCTTTACGGTTGACACTGGGTACTGAACGTTCGTTATTGACCAATCAATAAATCATCGAACGTGGTGTCGTCAGCATCTTGGGTGAACTCGCGCCCGTTAATTGGCAGCGGTTCATCGGTTGGTGCTTGATTAAAGGCATCACGGGTATAGCTAGAGAACGATACCTGCTGTGCCTCAATCGTAACGCTAACGGTGGCCGTAACTTCTGGATTTACGCCGTCAGAAACGGTGAATGTGAAGCTATCGCTACCCGTTACCTGAGCGTTAGGTGTGTACGTAAAGCTGCCATCAGCATTAACTTCTGCATTACCTAACGAACCGTTTTCACCAAGCCCGAAGGTGAGTGCATCACCATCGGCATCGGTTGCTGTCAACGTGCCATCAAACGCAATATCTGCTTGCGTCGTTAGCATTTCATCAACGGCTACGGGCGCTACATTTTCTTCTGGCGCTTGATAATCGTTATCGTCGTCACTATCGAAACAACCAGTTAGCGCTAGCACCAATCCAGAAATGACCCACAACTTATGTTTCTGCAAAGGGGCTTGACCCGACTTAACAAACGCGGGTGCATTTGGATTCTTGTTAAATAACCTAATCTTCATAGACATGATTGATCTCCTTATTCAGAGCCAGCAAGTGGTGTTTTTAGGTAAGGAAACGATGAATCAATCATGCTTGCATCTACAGGTGCACCATCAGTGAAAGGTACATTACCTACGCTGGCGTCCTCTGGTGTACAAAGGCCAAGGTCTGTATCTTCACCTGCTACCGGGATGGGATAACACAAACGGCCCATAACAACGCGAAGGGCAATATCAACCACGTCATCACCTGGGCGGCGACCGTTAGGGAAACCCGCTAAGTCATCGCCTGCCACACCAAATGCTGACTGCGATTCGGCTGGCGTTGCTGGGATCCCTGTGTTTAGGCGCAGCATTTCTGATGCTGTTACAGTTGCTTGTTGGTTAACGCCTGGGAAACCTGTAAGGAACGCTGTCACTAAGTCCATACGCGGGAAATTCGTCGGCGCAAGGGTCTCAATATCCGTACCCAGCGTAGTATTCACTGCATCTTTAAACAGAATGTTCAGTAGTTCTGGTAAAGAAGGGTGGGTTACATAATCAGCGAATTGACCGTCTGCACTTGGATGAGAAGTAGAGAATTTGTCTTTAT
The DNA here is from genome assembly GCF_037029575.1 of Alteromonas sp. CH_MED4-4. Taxonomy (NCBI): domain Bacteria; kingdom Pseudomonadati; phylum Pseudomonadota; class Gammaproteobacteria; order Alteromonadales; family Alteromonadaceae; genus Alteromonas; species Alteromonas sp. CH_MED4-4. Next base: position 75,022 of record NZ_JAYMEU010000001.1, read on the forward strand.
CGCCAATACCGATAACAAGCTCATTTACTAGCGGGCTACCTAAACGAGACACTTGAGTCATAGCACCACCATTAGTCTCAGGTTTCGCAAAAGTAGCATCTGGGTTTAGGATACGCGCTTGCGGCAAGCTTGCCGTGGTCCAGCTACCAATTACGCCATTACCTTCACCGGTAACACACGCCTTGGGTACTTCAATAGATAACGCTGTCACGTTTTTATCGGCTAAGTCATCATTCATGGCACTTTGCGTTATACCGCCAGGAAAACCTTCACCATCGCCTGCGCCCGGTGCGCTGTCGCCCTCAACAGGTACATAATTTACCAAGTCGAATGTTTTGCCTAAGTTAACAACGAAGGGGTCTTTACGCTGACCAACAAATACTTTGGCCATGTCATCACACCCAGGGATACTGAACGAATAAATGAAGCTTTCAGCATAACGTGCGTATTCCGCTTCACTGGTAAAGGTTTTATTACCAATGTAATCAAGCGGCTTTTTAAACATATCGCCCATGGAAGGAGTGAGAGTAGTGCGCGTGCCTGTCTGCATGTCGCCACTCACCATAGTAAGGCTGTACATTTCCGAGAAGTTTGCTGCGCTTGAATCGTCTGCGCTGATACCGCCTACATTTTTAAGCGGTACTTTCACCATTTTCTGTTCGCCTTCAGGGCCTATAGGCAAGGCGATACCTTCGTTATCGGTAGCAAGCATATTGTTGAACTTAAAAACAAAGCTTAAGTCTTCAACCGCGTCGCCATCGCTATCAATATGAATGGCGTAGTGCGCATTCGGGTCCATTGCAAAGTAGTTAGGGCCACCATAAGCATCTTGCAGTGGAATATAGTTTGCTATGAAAGTCACATAATCTTCACGGCCTTGTTCATAGCTATTGAAAGCATAAAAGTCGGTGCTATCTAACGCTGGGTGGCGAGTGATATTCGGTGCTTCTCGGTGACTTGAAGCTATTGCGCCAGCAGTTACGGCTGCACATGTCACGGCGACAGCCAGTGACAAAGTTTTGCGTTTGAATTGGATCATGTCGAGTCTCTCTGTTTTTTTATGAGTTCAAGAGACCAAACGACTGAGGTTTCACCTTAGATGCAAAAATATTTAAAAAATTAAAATAAAGTTTTTATAAAAAGTAAAAGGCCACGTTTCGTGGCCTTTTGGTGTGCTGCTTTGTGCGTAAAATTACACTGAAACAATCGGCGCTATATATAGCACTTCCGTTGGTGCGCCTGTTACCGAGCCGCCTGGTGCTTCTAAGCTCACTGCTAACGCCGCGATACTTTGATCTAGCAAGATATCTGGTGTCGCGCGCGTGTCGCCATTAACTTCAGGCATCAAGCCGAGAGAAATTGGTGCTTCGCCGTTTGCCGGCACCATCCAAAGCTCATAGTCTTTGTCTGCTAACGCCACAAATGCATCGGTGACCTTAACATTCATTGTCGTGTCAGAAACTTCTATTACCCACAATGGCGTGTTATCAGCATTATTGACTACGGCAATATGGGAAACCTCTGGGGTAGGCACAGGTTGCATCATGAAAAGCAATACGGCTAACACCAATGCAGCAGCTGTGGATATGAATGATAAGTTCTTCCAGCGTTTCTGCTTTTCTTTTTCAAGATCAACTACATTGTCGCTACTTGGTTTTGCGTTAGTCGTTTGATCGACAAACTCTGTATCATTGGCCGCCTTGTGGCCAAGCTTCACTTGTATGCTCTCCCACACGCTGTCAGGTGGTGTCACCGGAGGCAAGGTTTCAGCAAATCCAGTAAGGTATTGCTCCCATTGTGCGGTTGCATCGCTAACAGCCTGATACTGCATCATTAACTTTTGATAGCGCGTACGCGCTTTGCCGCGCAGCGTTCCAACTACATACTCAGCGGCGAGGGCGTTTAATCGCTCTTCTTTTAAATAATTCATAGTGATAGGCACCTCTGCAAGCTTTGCAAGCCTCGTCTTATCCAGCTTTTAATGGTTCCAAGTGGTGACGCCAAGTGAGTTACCACCTCTTGATGCGACATGCCATTCACATAGGCTAATTGGATAGCCTGACGCTGCGGTCCATCAAGTTCATCTAAACAAGAGGCCAACTTTGCTTGCTCTGCCTCTAACTTTATTGATTGTGTGGTTTCCATACCTGACGGTGCGTCATCATTTAATTCGACTTCATTTCTTACGTTGTGATAGCGGATTAAATCGAGCGCACGATAGCGAGCTATACTGACCATCCAGGTAAGTACCGTACCTTTGCCTCGTTGATAATTACCGGCGTTATGCCAAATTTTTATATAGGCGTCTTGTGTGGCTTCGTCAGCGAGTTCAGGGCGTTTCAAAAGCTTTAAAGCAACAGCGTAGAGCTGTGGACTTGTTATCTTATAAAGCTCTGCGAACGCTTTTTTGTCGCCGTCTGCGGTTTTACACAGCAGAGGAAACAGAGTTTCGTGTTCCATTGTTGCTCCTATTTTTATCGTTGTAGTGCGGCCATTTGTTTATTGCTCTAACTATTTGGCGGCTACTTCTTAAAGTAGCATGTTTTATATACAACTGCCTGAATGGTTACCTAATCAATAGACAGCCCCCCAAACAGTAAAGCGTTTATGTATTAATACTTTATTGAAAAGGTAAGGCGAACATTTCTTGGCTCTACAGGGTGATAATGCAAATCCTCAATCCCTTCCTCTGGCTCTCCGGGCAGCCTAGATGCGTAAAAATAATCAATATCGTGATCGTCACTGTCTAGGGCATTGAGTACTTCTAGTGTTACGTCCCAAGTTGGCTGGCGATAGGCAATTTGAGCATTAATCAAAAATGTTGATGGCGGTGAAATTTCATCGAAACTTTCTGGGGTGCGAGAGCTTAGGTAGCGGCTTCGTAAGGTATAGCTGAACCCTAGTTGGTTACTTCTTTGATAGTAGGTTAGCCCTGCACTCACCACACCTGGCACGGTGCCATCGATGTGGCGACCTTCGCCTTCAACGCTGTCGCTAAATCGGGCTTTGGTCCACGCAGCTTCAATGTCTGTTGTTAGGTGATGGCTTATCCAGTAGTAGGCACTCACTTCAATGCCGTGTCTCTCGGAGGGGCGACTGGCTTCAGTAAAGCCTGCATCACCAACATATACCAGCTCGCTATCAAGCTCTAGGCGCCACAAGGCAGCAGACAGGTTATAGGTTTTGTTATCGGTATAGTTAACGCCCGCTTCATAGCCAAGGCTCTTTACTAACAAGGGAGCAGCTTCGGTGGCGTCACCACTTACCGGGTCTATATTAATGGTGGCTCCCCGTGCATCGTTGGAATGAAAGCCCTGCCCAACGTTGGCAAATGCGGTAAGTTGGTCTGATACACTGTACTTCAAGCCTGCTTTAAGGGTAAATAAACCGTCACTTTCGCTTCCTGAATTAGCACCAAGATTACTGGTAACGTCCACATCTAAGTAATCGTATCTGCCTCCTAATGAAAGGCTTAATGCGTCACTTAGCACAATGTTTGACTGGGCAAAAAGTGCATAGCTGTTACTGTCTATTTCGTCTTCTCGAATAGTGCCAAAGCGGGTTAAGTTTTGGGTGCGATACAAACCCACGTTTTCAATATCGTCGAAACGCCACTGGCCGCCTAAGGTAATACTGCTTCCATCCGTAAGCGCCAAGGGAAGGGTAGTGAATATTTCACCACCATAAATTTTTCGGTCGTCGGCCTGTTCGAATTGATCGCCTCTCTCTGGGTTATCAAGGAAGTAAGTGAAATTAGAAAAAAGGCTAAGCGTTGTATCTATGGCATACAGTGAAGCATTCCATGTATCACTGGTATAGTTTGCGGAGAGACTATAGCGAGACGAATCGCCGCCAACTTGGGTGTCGATAGAGCCAAGACGGTCTATTATGCCGCTTTCAATAGCGCGCTCAGGTACTTGGTCAGCACCGTTCCAGCTATTATCGTAGGCCATTCCTGTAATGGTGAGTTGGCCGTCTAACAAAGGCGTAATATAACGAATATGGGCGTTTTTCTTTTTTACATCTTCGTCAACGTCAGTCCACGGGCCGTCATAGGTTTGATATTCCAACGCTGTAACAACGCGGTTCTCTCCTGCTTCAAAGTGATTTAATGCAACAGCGCGCTTGAACCCATATTCTCCTAAACCTAAGAACAACTGGTTTTGCTCAAGTGAATCTCTTAAATTGAAGAATGCCCCGCCAGCGCTAGAAAAATCGCCGATGTTGGCATAATAGGTGCCTTTGAAGTAGCTTAGATTGTCGATAAATTCGGGAATAATAAAGTTAAGGTCACTGTAGCCTTGGCCATGTCCGTGGCTTCGCATGTTCACAGGCATACCGTCTACACTCACCGTGAAATCCGTGCCATGGTCGAGGTTAAAACCGCGCAGGAAGTACTGGTTGGCTTTTCCCGAACCACTGTGTTGGGTCACCATCATGCCCGGGATGAATTCGAGTATTTCACCGGCGCGCAACATTGGGCGTTCAATCAAGGTGTCACCAGACACCCATCCCTGCGAAGCCGAGATAAACTCTCCGTCTTTTACAGATGAGTCACCACGTACTCGAATATGCTCAATATTACCTTCGGGGTCGTCTAACGCCATTGCAGCGCCCATACCAAGCGAAAATGAGCTAGCGAGAAGTGTTGTTACCAGAGTTTTTGCTGTCACCGTATTTACGTCCATTATCCGTTTGTAATAGCAATAACGATTAACAATGGTTAATGGATGCAAAAAGGTGGAAATCATTTTTCTTTGCTTATTGCACTATTAAATGCCGTTAACTAAGGCTTATGTTGTTTAAGCGATGTGGCGCTTGTGTCAAAATAAACGCTGTTGTTAATGAAGCGAAGAGAAGCCCGTGGCGAGACACGACAAAAAAGCCAAGAAGAAGTCCTCATCATCTAATCACTTAAAGGCGAAGGATGATAAAAACGCGCCCAACTCAGAATCAGACAGTTCATCGCTTGAGCGAGCTGGATTCGTTAGGCGTTTGTTGGCAATGATTTACGACACGCTCGTGGCTACTGCCGTAGGGATGTGTGCGGCCATGGTCATGATCGTAACGCTGGTGGTCATGCTGAAAAATGGCGCCCTTGACCTGCAAGGCTATGCTGAACCTGCCGATCTGATTCAGGCCTCTTTTGGTTATAAGCTGCTTATTCAAACGTGGGTGGGCTTGTGGATAGCTGGGTTTTTCTTGTGGTTCTGGCGCAGGGGCGGGCAAACCCTAGGCATGCGTGCATGGCGTTTGCGAATTTACAGCACGGTTGAAGAGCCAATGACCTGGCCACGCTTGTTCATTCGCCTAATAGCATCGTTAGGTGGTCTAGGCACCTTACTTGTTTTGTTTGATTTTAAAAATAAACAATCACTGCAAGACCGACTGGCAAAGACCGAAGTGCTGAAGTTGACCAAAGAAGCGAACGACCACAAGAGCTGGTAAACGTGCTTTGTAAGGCGCTAAAAAATAACAAAAAAAGAGGCTGCAAGCTCTTTTTATTAGTTTTGACTATTGAATTAGATGAATGCTGATAGCTTGATCAACGCCTCAACATTACCCCTGCAATAGCCGCAAACAATAAGCTAGGCAGTAAGGCGCCAAGGAATGGTGGCAGCTGATAGACTAAACTCACTGGCCCAAATACTTCGTTAAGAATAAAGAAACCGAAGCCTGTCAGTACGCCCATGATCACGCGAGCGCCCATGGTAACGCTACGCAGCGGGCCAAAGATGAATGACAATGCCATTAACAGCATTACGCCTACCGAAATAGGTTGGAATACCTTGCGCCACAAGGCGAGTTGATAACGAGATGGGTCTTGGTCGTTATTTTCTAGGTAGTTCACGTAATCCAGCAGCCCAGTAATAGATAAAGCCTCTGGCTTAACCGCAACAATGCCTAATTTGTCTGGTGTCAGTGTTGAATTCCAACGCATGCGGTTATTTTCATCTACCGTAACATTCGTTTCAGTAAACTTGGTTACTTCAACGTCGCTTAGCCACCAACCGTCGCCGTCGAAGGCCCCATTTTTAGCGTGAGTAATGCTCTCTAGCGACAAGTCAGGGTTAAAGCTAAATATGCTCACATCTTTGAGAGAGTCTTGGCTTAACACCTGACCTATGCTTACAAATCGGTCGCCATCCTTTGCCCACACCAGCTTATCGGAAGAAAATAAACTACCGCCTGAAATGGCTTCAGTTCTTATCTGTTTTGCCTTGGTTTCACTGTACGGGGTGACCCACTCGCCAACGGCCATCACTAATAAGATCATTACAAGGGTCGACTTCATGGCTGAGTTTATGATGTTCCAGCGGCTCATACCTGCGGCCTGCATCACTACCAATTCGCTATTGCTAGCCAGTACGCCCATACCAATAAGGCCGCCTAGCAAGGTTGCCATAGGGAAGAACTGCTCTAGGTCGCGAGGCAAGCTTAGCAATACGTAGATAAAAGCGACCAGCATGTCATAGTCGCCTTCGCCAATTTTTCGCAGCTGTTCTACAAATTTAATAAGCGCGCTTAAGCCAATAAGTACACTAAGCGTAACGGTAATAGTGCCTAACAGCGTGCGGGCGATATATAAATCGAGGATCTTAAACATCTACTTTTTCCCCAATATCCAAGCGCGCAGCTCTGTGCCGGTTTTTCTGTCTCGTACAATCAACATAACACCAATGATCAGCATGATGGTATGCACCCACCATAAGCCAAGTTGAGGTGGCATTTTGCCGTCTTCTAACACTCGTCTACTTGCCAGTAGCAGCAAGAAGTATCCCAAGTAAAGCAGGATGGCAGGGAACATTTTACCAAAGCGCCCCTGACGCGGGTCGACTGCGCTTAGCGGCACAGCAATTAGTACTAAAAACGGAATGGAAAGCGGTATGGCAATACGCCACTGAAGCTCGGCTCTGGCTTCAATACTGTCGTCTTCCCACAGTTCGTTAGTAGGCAGTACGCTTACCTTACGACGAGTTTCGTCAGCAGGTTTATCGGCAATCTGAATTTGGTATTCGTCAAATTCTACTTTGCGGAAAGCTTTTTCAGATTGCTTTCCTTCGTACTGTACCCCTTCTTTCAATACAAGGTTTCGCGTGCCGTCAGGGTTATTAGCCACTTCACCAGTTTGCGCATACACAACGCGCACGTCGCCTTCGCTATCGTCTGTTTGATTTTGCGATAAAAACACACGTTGTAGCTTATCGTTATTGTCTACATCGTGAACAAAAATAACCGCTTTTTCGTTACCGGTTTGCTGGAATCTACCTGGCATTAACGCTGATATTCCCGCCTCATTTCTGGCTTTTTCTCGCAGCTGATATTCGTTCTCTGCAGCCATTGGCGCGAAATAAAGGGTAATTGCGCCTGTGACTATCATGATAAGTACAGACAAGAACAGCATTACCCGCGTTACATACCATTCACTGATACCACAGGCTCGCATTACGGTCATTTCACTGTCTACATACAGCCTGCCATGTGCCAGCATAATGCCCAAATAGGCGCTGATAGGCAGCACTAGTGAAGAGAGGATAGGGGCATATAAACCTAGGAAGCCAAGCACTAGCCCAGCGGGAATATCACCGTCTGAGGCGTCGCCCAAAACGCGCACAAATCGCAAGGTGACAAAAATTGCCATTAGGATAAAGAAAATCGCTAACTGAGATTTCAGCGTTTCCTTAAGTAAATAGCGGAATATCAGCATCTCAGCCCTTCCGGAAAATTAGGAATTTTAGTGAAAGAAAGCACAATTTTGTTTAAACTTACCGTTTTTACAAGTTTTGCCTGCAATCATAAACCGTTTGCATGGTGTTTTGACGCAAATTTAACCTATATTCAATAGGTCTTTAAGCGTGAATTGCAGCGAACTAAAAAGTTATGCTGCGTATTAAAACATAAAGCAGCGCGAAACGTTACGTGATTTTAGTCATCGTGCAAACCATAAACGACGAAAAGCGAGGTGATATCGTGGAGTTTAGTGTAAAAAGTGGCAGTCCTGAAAAGCAACGCAGCGCATGTATTGTTGTGGGTGTCTTCGAGCCGCGCCGCCTAACGGCAGTGGCTGAACAGCTAGACGAAATCAGTGAAGGTTATATCAGCAACTTGTTACGCCGCGGCGACCTTGAAGGTAAAGCCGGTCAAATGTTGTTGTTACACAACGTGCCAAATGTACTGAGCGAGCGCGTGCTTCTAGTCGGTTGTGGTAAAGAGCGCGAATTAGACGAGCGCCAGTACAAAAACATTATTGCCAAAACCATTCAAACATTGAATGAAACAGGCTCAATGGAAGCGGTATGTTTCCTTACCGAGCTTCACGTTAAAGGTCGCGATACCTACTGGAAAGTACGTCAGGCAGTAGAAGCAACTGAAGACACGCTTTACACCTTTATGCAGCTTAAAACCAAGAAAGGTGAGCCACGTCGCCCACTGCGTAAAATTGTATTTAACGTACCTACACGCCGTGAACTTACCGTTGGTGAACGTGCAGTTGAGCATGGTTTAGCGGTTGCTCGCGGTGCGAAAGTGACCAAAGACGTGGCTAACATGCCGCCAAACATCTGTAACCCAGCGTATCTGTGGCAGCAAGCGCAGGAGCTTGCCAGCCAGTACGACAGCGTAACCGCTGAAGTCGTTGATGAAACCCAAATGGCCGAGCTTGGTATGCAAGCGTATTTGGCTGTTGGCCGTGGTTCAGACAATGAAAGTATGATGAGTATTATGCATCATCGCGGTGGCCCAGCTGATCAAGCCCCAATTGTGCTTGTAGGTAAAGGCCTTACGTTCGATTCAGGCGGCATTTCAATTAAGCCAGGCGAAGCCATGGATGAAATGAAGTACGACATGGGTGGTGCTGCAGGCGTACTGGGTACCATGCACACTATCGCGGCGCTGAATCTGCCAATTAACGTTATTGGTGTATTGGCAGGCTGTGAAAACATGCCAGATGGCAAAGCGTACCGTCCGGGTGACATTCTAACGACTATGTCGGGTCAAACCGTTGAAGTGCTAAACACTGATGCCGAAGGCCGTTTGGTATTGTGCGACGCACTAACCTATGTAGAGCGCTTCGACCCAGAGCTAGTGATTGATGTAGCCACGCTAACTGGCGCAGCGATTATCGCACTTGGTCACCATGCAACAGCTGTAATGAGCACGCACAACCCGCTTGCTCATGAACTACTTAATGCGTCAGAGCAAAGCTCAGATCGCGCATGGCGTTTACCGCTATGGGACGATTACCAAGAGCAGCTTGAAAGCCCGTTTGCCGACATGACGAACCTAGGTGGTCGCCCAGCAGGGTCAATTACGGCGGGTTGTTTCTTGTCGCGCTTCACTAAGAAATACAACTGGGCTCACCTTGATATTGCCGGTACGGCATGGCGCAGTGGTAAGAACAAAGGCGCAACAGGCCGTCCAGTGCCTATGCTGTCTCAGTTCCTAATGAACCGCGCTGATATCAAGCTAGAGGACTAATCATTCATGCCACAAGTGATATTTTATCAACTTTCCAGCAGTGACAATGGTGTGGCAGGCCGCGCCAGCGAAGTTATTGCATCAGCGTTTGCCAATAAGCAAAAGATTAGCGTGCTGTGCGATACACAGGCGCAGGCTGAAGAAGTTGATGAATTGTTGTGGCAGCTGCCGGCTGACCGCTTTGTGCCTCATAATCTTTATGGTGAAGGGCCACAATCGGGAACGCCGGTGGAAATTTGTTGGCGGCCAGAGCAGGTAGCCAGACGACAAATGGTGGTTAATGTGGGTTCCGGTATGGTGCCTTCACCCAACCAGCATCGTCAAATCATCGATTTTGTACCCGTGGACGAGAATGCCAAACAGGCCGCGCGGGTAAGATACAAAAACTATCAGCAAGCTGGATGCAACATGCAGTTCAAATCTGCGTAAGTCATTCGCGTTTAGCTTCAATTTGAGAGTGTGTAATGGATAAAACCTTCGAACCGCAGTCCATCGAGCAGCAATGCTACAAGTCATGGGAAGAGGCGGGTTTATTTAAAGCTTCAGGTAGCGGCGACCCTTATTGTATTTTGCTTCCGCCACCAAACGTGACCGGTAGCCTTCACATGGGTCATGGTTTCCAACAAACCATTATGGACGCCTTAACCCGTTATCACCGCATGAAAGGCGACAATACGCTTTGGCAAGTGGGTACTGACCACGCCGGTATTGCTACCCAAATGGTGGTAGAACGCCAACTTAACGCTGAAGGCAAGACGCGCCACGATTTAGGTCGCGAAGACTTCATCAAGAAAGTGTGGGAATGGAAAGAACACAGTGGCGGTACGATCACCGGTCAAATGCGCCGTTTAGGTACGTCACCTGACTGGTCTCGCGAAGTGTTCACCATGGACGAAGACCTGTCTAAAGCCGTAACGGAAGTGTTCGTTAAACTACACGAAGAAGGCCTTATTTACCGTGGTAAGCGTTTGGTTAACTGGGATCCAGTGCTTCACACTGCAGTATCTGATCTTGAAGTACTGAACGAAGAAGAAGACGGCCACATGTGGCACATGCGCTACCCACTTGCAGATGGTAGCGGTGAGCTAGTGGTTGCAACAACGCGCCCTGAAACTATGCTAGGTGATACTGCCGTTGCGGTTCACCCAGATGACGAGCGTTATCAAGGCTTTATCGGCAAAGAAATTAAGCTACCGATTACTGGTCGTTTAATTCCGGTTATCGCCGATGACTATGTAGATCAAGAATTCGGTACAGGCTGCGTTAAAATTACCCCTGCTCACGACTTCAACGACTACGACATGGGTAAGCGTCATAACTTGCCTATGATCAACATTCTTACCGACGATGCGAAAATTAATGATGATGCGCCAGAAGCGTATCGTGGTTTAGATCGCTTCGACGCCCGTAAGCAAATTGTTGCTGATTTAGACGCACAAGGCGCATTGGTTAAGATTGAGCCGCACAAGCTTAAAGTGCCGCGCGGCGATAGAACTGGCGCAGTTATCGAACCATACCTAACTGACCAGTGGTATGTAGCCGTTGAGTCTCTTGCTAAGCCTGCTATTGAAGCGGTTGAAAGCGGCGAAATTCGCTTTGTGCCAGAGAACTGGAACAAGACTTACTACCAGTGGATGCACAACATTCAAGACTGGTGTATTTCGCGTCAGCTGTGGTGGGGACACCGCATTCCAGCGTGGTACGACGAAAACGGCAACGTTTTTGTTGGTCGCACTGAAGAAGAAGTGCGCGAGAAGCACGGCCTTGGCAGTGACGTAACGCTTTCACAAGACGACGATGTACTAGATACCTGGTTCTCAAGTGCACTATGGCCGTTCGCCACCATGGGTTGGCCAGAAGAAACGCCAGATCTAGAAACCTTCGTGCCGTCTTCAGTGCTAGTAACCGGCTTTGACATCATTTTCTTCTGGGTTGCCAGAATGATCATGATGACGAAAAAATTCACGGGCAAAATTCCGTTTAAAGACATCTACATTACTGGTCTTATCCGCGATGAGAACGGCGATAAAATGTCAAAGTCGAAGGGCAACGTGCTTGACCCAATCGATTTGATTGACGGTATTGATATTGAGTCGCTAGTCACTAAACGCACCGCGGGAATGATGCAGCCTCAGCTTGCTGAGAAGATTGCCAAGCGTACCCGTAAACAGTTCCCTGATGGTATTCAGGCCTACGGTACAGATGCACTGCGCTTTACTTTTGCAGCCATGGCGTCAACCAGCCGCGATATTAACTTTGATATGGCTCGTGTTGAAGGCTACCGCAATTTCTGTAACAAGATTTGGAACGCATCGCGTTTCGTATTGATGAACACAGAAGAGCACGATACAGGTCGTGACGGCGGCGAAATGGTACTTAGCATGGCCGATCGCTGGATTTGGGCTAAGTTCCAACAAACGCTGGTTGAGTTTGAAAAAGCGCTTGAAGACTATCGTTTCGACATTGCGGCGCAAACCGTTTACGAGTTCACCTGGAACCAGTTCTGTGACTGGTATCTAGAGCTTACTAAGCCAGTGCTTAATAATGACGATAGCACCGAAGCTGAAAAGCGCGGTACACGTCATACGCTTATCAACGTGCTTGAAAGCCTGCTTCGCTTGTTGCATCCGCTAATGCCATTTATCACCGACACAATTTGGCAGCGCGTTGTGCCACTAAGTGCGCTTAAGGTGGAAGAGGGCGCAAGCATTATGGTTCAGGCATTCCCTGAAGTTGATGCAGCGAAACAAGACGACAAAGTGCTTGCCGATATCGAGTGGGTGAAGAAGTTTATCGTGGGTATTCGTAATATCCGTGGTGAAATGGATATCTCACCAAACAAACCGCTTAATGCGCTACTTAAAAACGTAAGCGACGAAGACGCACGTCGTCTTGATGCGGCTAAGGCATTCCTCGATAAGCTTTCTAAGCTTGAAACCGTGACTATATTGAAAGACGGTGAAGAAGCACCAGCCAGCGCGACAGCGCTAGTGGGCGAGATGGAAATTCTTATCCCGATGGCAGGGCTTATCGACAAAGACGCTGAGCTTGCTCGTATTACTAAAGCCATGGAGAAAATCGAGAAAGACGTATCTCGTACTCGTGGTAAGTTGGGTAATGAGAAGTTCGTAAGTAATGCGCCAGAAGCAGTAATTGAAAAGGAACGCGCTAAGTTGGAAGAGGGTGAAAAAGCCCTAGCCAAACTTAAAGAGCAGTTCGAGACCATTAAAGCGCTTTAAGTGCAGCCCCTAGAACGGGGTTTATCGATACAAATTAGAAGGGTTACCGAAAGGTAGCCCTTTTTTATTAGCGATTTAACAGGCCCTAAACATAGCGCGTTTGTTCGAAAGCCGTTCCTGCATTCTCACACTTCGCTAGGAAGCTTGCCAGCGCCTATTGAGTGGGTAACTATTTATGCGAATTGGTATACGAACCTATCTTTACGTTGGCGTTTAGAGCTGTTTGCCTAAGTACTGTTTTAACATGCCTATCAATGATTTTTGCTTTATTGGCTTGGTGAGGTAGTCGTTCATACCGGCGTCTATCGCGCTTTGTTTATCTTCCTTCATTGCATTAGCCGAAAGGCCGATAATAGGTACGCCAGTAAAGCCTTTTTCGCGGAGTTGTTTGGTTGCTTCATAACCGTCCATCACCGGCATTTGTACATCCATCAATATTAGGTCGTACTGCGGGGCATTTTCTACTTTTTGCACGGCTTGCTTGCCATCTTCTGCAATATCGAAAGTAAGCCCAAGATTGGTAAGCATTTCTCCGGTGACGAGTTGATTTATATTATTGTCTTCCACTAATAGAACGTGGCCTTCTAGCGACGTTGCTTCCGCTTCTTCACTAAAATGATGTCCATCATAACTTGCATCTTTAGATATCACCTGATGAACAAAACGCTCAAATTGCGCAGGTGTGAATGGATGCATGATAAGTGGACCTTTCCATAGCGTGTCATATTTAGCTTGTAGCGCGCTGCCTGCACTTTCCATTACCAGGCCTACCGACTTCCCTTTTTCTAGCAAGGCGTTTAACCAAGCAATATTCTGTCTGAATTCACTGAACTCATGGATATCTACAATGATATGTTCAGGTAAAGCGGCGATATTTTTGGCATCTTCTATTGATAGCGTTGATTTAGTTGGCAGCTGTATTTGGTTGCAATAAGCCGCAGGCAGCAATGCTGCTTCAGTAACATAAAGGCTATCAACAGGTAGCTGAGGTGTTTGTTCAAGCACGCCAGGTTGGTTTTTAAATGCTTTCAGCGGCAGTTCAACTTCAAACGTACTGCCTTTTCCCATAGTAGAAGTGGCATCAAGGCGGCCGTTCATAAGTTCAGTAAGCTGGCTTACAATCGCAAGGCCAAGGCCGGTACCGCCGTATTTTCTATTGGTTGAACCGTCTGCTTGAGTGAAAGGCTTAAATATTCTATCTAGCTGGGCTGCACTCATACCTATGCCGGAATCGGTGATTCGCATGGTAAGGTTTAACACGTTCCCTTTTTCATTCAGGCTGCCATCAAACTCAATATCTATACGCCCTTGCTCGGTGAACTTCACAGCATTGTTGCCTATGTTCATAATTATTTGGGCAATACGCAGTGGGTCGCCAATTACTTGCGGAGGTATCTTTGGGTTTACCGTAAAGTGCACCGATAAGTTCTTTTCTTTTGCGCGTAGTGCAATGACTGCAATGAGGTTGTCGAACAGTGAATGCAAAGAAAAGCTCACTTCCTCAATCTTCAATTTACCCGCTTCAATTTTTGAGAAGTCGAGAATATCGTTAATTACGCTCAGTAATATTTGCCCAGAATACGCTGCCTTGTCGAGATACCCTTTAACAGTAGTGGACAGCTCTTGCTGTTGCGCCAGTTCTATTAGCCCGATAATGCCATTCATCGGCGTGCGGATTTCATGACTCATATTGGCTAAAAACATACTCTTTGACGCGGTTGCTTGCTCCGCTTTTATTTTCGCCTCAGTAATCGCTTTATTTAAGCTTTCAAGCTGAGAGTTCATGGTTCTTGCTTCATCTAGCAGTTTTTCTGTCTCTCGGTTTTTATCACTAAAAACAAGCGCCGCTTTTGCTAGCTTGCCAATCTCATCTTTTCGGCTGCTGCCAGGAATATTGGAAATTTGTACGCCTTGGGCAAGTTTGTTGAAAACTTGAGTGATAGAGCGGATAGGGCCCAATATGCGAAACATGGCAAACAGCGCGGCTGAGAGGGCGAGTAGAATGGCAACAAGAGAAAATAACTCTCCGTTACGCTGTGTGCTTTCAGCCAGTGTGTAGGTGCGTTGAGTCGCAATTTCAGAGTCTGTGGTTACTTTTTTGGCCAGCTCACCGCTTAAATAGAGAAATTCATTGGCAGAACCCGCCATGACTACGTTAACCAAGAATAAATTACCTTGGGTTATCTGGGTTAGCTTAACGAAATCGGCTTTAATTTTTTCCGACAATCGCTCCACTCTTTCCTGAAGGGATGTATTTTTCGTTAGCGTTAATTTTCGTAGTGAATCTGCGGCTTCGTTGAATGCTCGAATAAAACCCATGTCGGGTTTCATCAGATATTTCAACATCGCATTTTCTGCCCGAATAAGAAGCGTCTTTGCCTGTTCTTCAGAGGCAGCAGAGATATCTCCGTTTGTTTTAGCGTCACTCAGTATCTTTTCCAGTAACGTAATATCAGATAGGGTGCCTCTTGCTATGAGGTTATCCCTTTCAGAACGCGCATCGACAACTTGAGTAAAATTCTCCTGATAGGCGTTAAGGTGCTCCTTCATTCTTGAAAGGATATGGTTGTCTTCCTGTATTTCCTTGTCTTCGTCTACCAGGGCTAACTTGTCGAGTTTGGTGTTAATAGTCACCATGAGTCGACTGAAGCGAGTAATGGCTGATTTACTCGCATTCTCTTTGAATATGAGCACGTTGCGCTGTAAGTCCACCACATCCCGTTCAAGTTCCTTAACAAGTGCAACATCAACTACTGCCTTTGACGCTGATGCCACGCCTTTGTTTAGGACTTCTTGGTTTTCTCTAGCAATAAACCCCTGTGCCAATATAAGCGCTATAAGAGCGAGTAGCACGGTGATAAGCTGAATTCGAATTGACGATAACATGTGAACTAAAAAAGCCTTATTCCATTAACGTTATGGGTTTTTACTTAACGCAACATTATGCAGTGATGAATTCGTACCACTTCTGCAAACTGTATTCGTAGGTTGGCATAACGGTATTCCATACGGCAACATTACTAAAACGCTCTTCATAACTCCCACCAGTGCGCTGGGCGCCTTGTCTAACACTAATATTTCCGTCGGGCCCTTTTAGCGGCTCTGATGCTACTTGCCCTTTGTACCAGTAATTCCATTCGGCGTCTGAAAGATATTGAGCTGAACGTTTAGGGTTGGAAATATAGTAGCCTTGTCTGGCAATAAATGCGCCAGGCCACCCCGACAGCCACCAATTCATATACTCATAAGCCACGTCCTTTATTCTACCTTGTGTGGCAGAGGACATGCACATTACACCGTGCCATCCGCGGTAGCCTTCTTTCGGTGCCGCAAACGTAACCGGAATATCTTGACCGTTCAGTGCAGAGACCGCAGGCGAGAACATGCTTTCGATTGCAACCCGTCCACTTTTCATGAACTCAACAGACTCAGGGACCGAGGTCCAGAATCCATTGAAATGGTTTAACTGAGTCAACTCTATAAGTAAGCTAAACAAATCATCAAGTTCATACTCGGTCATGGCACCGATGTCTTGGAATTGAATGAATCCTTTAGCTTGTGCGGCAAGTGCTAAATCGAAAAGTCCGATAGTGGGGTCGTTAACTATGCCCACTTTTCCTGAATAGCGACTGTCTAAAAGCCAGCCCCAGCTTTCTTCTTGCCCTTGCAGTTCGTTGGGTAACTTTGATGTGTCATAGCCAAAAGAGTCAACATTGTGCACATAAGGTAAAAAGCTAATTGTGTCAGTATGGTTGGCACCTAGTGTGCCGTCGTCCTGAACATTAATAATTTTATGCGGTGCGTCGCCAGCGCCCATTCGCGCTTTCTCGGTAAGTTTTCCGGTCTTGCTTAAATCGTTTATTTCTTCCCAATACTGAAGGCGTTTTTTCTCTATGGGCTGAATAGCGTGAGCGCGCCACAATACATTAATGCTATTAGACCACTGCTCATAAAGGTCGAATGACGTGGGGTTCATCGACGCCTTTTGAAGAACGGTTGCACTGCCACCTGGCTCAAACTCAATATTAATGCCTAAGTCTTCCATGGCGCGCTGACGAATGGCTTCCTGAAGCGTGACATGTGTGCCTAATACGCGCAGCGTCGGTTTTTCTTTTCCGATTGAAAAAGGGGTAATGCCCGCAGTAAGACCAAAGGCGAGACCGCCCTTTAATAAGGTACGGCGCTGGAAAGAAGAAGCGACGTTTTTATCTGAGTTTGGAGGCATTAACGTACGTCCATAGTAAACGATGACCCTCCATTATTCTGGCATCTATTTCATAGAGTTACCAAAAAATGTTACCCCATAGTTAAAAATAAAATGTTGCTTTGACATATTTGGTAACACATCAAAATTAGCGAGTAGTTAAATTTTGTATTATAAAGATATCAAAATGATATCAAAGGTGAGTGGTATGAAAGAAAAGAAAGGGTTTTCGGTAAACGGTTATTTGATGATCTGTGTTTTGCTAGTCGCACAGGTTGCTACGTTTTTCTATGCAGTGTCGGGTAACCCCGAAGCTGGTGTAATTCTAAGCGTTTTAGTGGGAAGTTTGTGGTTGGGCTATTTCATGGTGCAACCCAACCAAGCAAAGGTCATGACGTTTTTCGGCAGCTATGTAGGTACTGTCTCTGATGTTGGATTACGCTGGACAATTCCTTTGTTCCGTAGAGCTAATATTTCTCTGCGCATAAGAAACTTTGAAAGTGCCAGAATTAAAGTTAACGACAATCAAGGAAACCCCATTGAAATCGCCTCTATTGTCGTGTGGAAAGTGAGCGATACTGCTGAAGCAATGTTTGACGTAGACGATTACGAAAGTTTTGTGCGAATTCAAAGTGAGTCCGCGATCCGCAATATGGCAAGTAGCTTTCCTTACGATCCACGTGACGACGAGCAAGCGGAAGTCGCACTTCGTAGTCACCCAATAGAGATATCAGCGCGTTTACAAGAAGAAATCCAAGCTCGCCTTGCGAAAGCTGGGATCACAATTTTGGAGTCTCGTATCAGCCACCTTGCCTACGCGCAAGAAATCGCAAGTGCCATGCTTCAGCGTCAACAAGCATCAGCTATTGTGGCTGCCCGGAAGCAAATTGTAGATGGTGCTGTGGGAACCGTAGAAATGGCACTTCAGCGATTAAATGAAAAGGGTGTAGTAGAGCTTGATGAAGAGCGTAAGGCGACGATGATAAGTAATTTATTAGTTGTGCTGTGTGGTGATAAGTCGACGCAACCGGTTATTAATACAGGTACAATCTACTAGCTCGTTTTTTTAATTTAAGTTTGAAATTGTAGTGCCGCAGTGATGCACTGCGGCACATAAGGTTTGTGATTTTGGCAAAGAAAAAAGCGTATCCACTTAGGATAAATGAAAATGTACTTGCCGCCATGGAGCGATGGGCTGCCGATGACTTGCGAAGTGTAAATGCGCAAATAGAGTATGTATTAAGACAAGCGCTAGTGAAGCAGGGAAGAGTGAAGCTGGTAGAAAAAGTGGTAGTAGAGGTTGAAGGTATTGAGCCGCCTGACGGGGGAGAAAACTGAGCAACGTGGCTGGACAGCCAAATCGATGCTGAGCTGATAAGCTAACGATTTAGGTTATTAAAGGTGAGCCGTAGTGAGCAATATGCTCATGTAGCGTTACCACGAATCAATATTAGCTTTTACGTAACATGATGAGGTTTAGAATGAGACTCTGTGCCAGCTCTACCATCTTCACAGGGTTCTAACCCTTCGTTATCGATATCGTCATAACATTCGCACTCTATGGTATTGCGACCTTTATTTTTGGCTCTATAAAGGGCTTCATCTGCATCGCAAAGTAGTTGCTTTATGCTTGCCTCTTTTAAGTCGCTTACATATACCGCCCCCAAACTAAGGGTAACTTGTCTTCCTTTCAACGGAGGATGGGTTTCATGGAGAATGCTGACTTTCTCGCGAAATCTGTCTAATAGTTGGCGAGGGGAGACTGGACTTGTTAGTACCATACAGAACGCAAACTCTTCGCCACCTATGCGCCCAATGGCATCTTCTTGACGAAAAAATTGCTACATTGTTTGAGCAACGATGGTTAATACGTCATCGCCAAATCCGTGGCCATAACTATCATTAATAGCCTTAAAGTGATCTACATCGGCGATGCCAATCAACATTGCATGTCCATTGCGTTTTGCGAAGTTTAACGACTTTGCAAATGCGTCTAGAAATGCCCGTCTATTTGGAATGTTCGTAAGCGCGTCATAATATGCCAGTTTCTCTAATTTATGATTGGCTGAACGAAGCTCGCTGGTTCGATGGTTAACCAAGCTTTCTAAGTTCTGCTTTATTTTCTTAAGTTCTGAATTGCGCTTATCTAGCTGTTCAGATTGGAACTTCATTTCGCTAACGTTACGCTGAACAGCTGCAAAATGGGTTACTTCACCAAATTCATTGGTAAGCGGGAATATGTTCATTTGAACCCAGAAAGGTGTGCCAGACTTCGTATAATTTAAAAGTGTTTCGGTACATGGGCGTTGATCAATAAGTGACTGCCGAATACGCAGCGTAGAGGCTTTGTCGGTTAGGGCACCTTGAAAAATGCGAGGTGTCTCACCCAATAACTCCTCAAGACTATATTCAGTATGTTTACACAATGCTTCATTTGCATAGATGATTTTAGGAGAAAGCGGGGCATCGATATTCTGAGCTTCCGTTACCAAAATCATATCTTGTGAATGTTGAACAATATCTTTGTAAGAGAAATCACTAATCTTTGCCGTGATATCAGTGAAATAAACCACTACAAAAGACGGTGAACTGCCATTGACCTTGTACTTTTCGGGATATGCGTTGACATTAAACCACGTTATTTTATCGGTATCTTTATTTATCGTTCCCAATATTCGGTTATTTATAGCGGTGCTAGTAGCAAGCACCTGGGCAATGGGAAGTTCGTGGTAAGGTACTTTTCTGTTTTGCATGTCAATGAACTCCCAGGAGTCCACGTCTAAGCTTTTCTCTTTAAGTTTATCTATACTTAATCGAAGCAGCGTTAACGCAGCGGGATTGGCATACTCTACAACGCCAGTAGCATTGTGAATGACTACGCCAATTTGCGTATTTTCTAATAGATTGAACAAGTTAACATTGTCGATGCTCATTGCACTACACCAATTGAAAGCGTCAGTATGTACTGTTTTCCTTGGTACATTGGCGAATCAACGTTAATTGGAAAAGAAGGTTTATATTATATAATAGACTTTAGTATAAAAAATAGCCAAAAGCTGCAGGTGCATGCAGCTTTTAGCTGATTAACTTTCCAAGATAGTTAGCAGTGTCGGCGTCTAACAGTTCGTCTAACAAGTACAATGCCACCTAATAGACACAGTGGGAGTAAAGACCATGCTCCGCCATGCTCTTCTACTATGACTACCGTATCTTCAACCACATATTCATTATTTTCACTTTCAAGGGGAAGATAGGCGAGTGCACTGTCATCATAGGCATCGGTATACGCCACAAGCATTTCGGTATCTGCATCATAAAGCTCTAATAGAATGTCGTACTCACCGGGCGGATAGCCAGAAACTAATGTGCTTTCAATGGTAAAGGTATCTGTTGAGTCTTCTGAGTAAATGTAAAATTCAGACGACACGTGAATAGACTCGTACACGTCGTTTTTGCCCAAATACAGGACCGCGTATACTGGCGCGCGAGTGAAAATGGTGTCGGCGTCAAACTCAATCGAAAACGTAGAGTGATAACCATCGTAATCAATGTCTTGCTCAAGCGTTACCCAGCTTTCATAAATCCAAAACTCATTAATACTGCTGACTACGATATCGCTAGAGGACTTACTCACGGCTAAATGCTGTTGATGCTTACCCGCCTTGGGAAGGGACTGTTGATTAGTCTCAACGTCATCAACAGATTGAGTGATTGTTTCTTCGCTTGTCAATGCACCTGAGGTTTTAGGCAGAAGCGATTCAGCGGCAACAAATGGTTTGTCGTAACGGTATTCGTTAGAGGTAACGTTTTTGTTTTGTGCGCTATTTTCGGTACTGGCATGCACAGGTGACATAAGCGCAAGCTGTAATGTTGCAATAGCAGAATATGTAGTAAGTGAGAAAAGTAGCTTTTTCATCTGTCCATCCTTTTCCAATCGATAATGACAGTGTCATTGTTGACGGAAAAAGATGAACAAAAGCTGAAGGGGAAATTAACGCCTTCTCAGTTAAAGCGGTGAGGGTGCCTTAGAGATCAGTCGTCGAAGTAGTGATCTTCTTCTTCGTATTCACCTTCTTCACGCGGCTCGAAGTAAGTACCCCAACCGTCGTAGGTTACATCATGCTTGTCGGCAATTTTAAGCAAGGTGTCAGAGTCCGCATTAAGCTTTTCAATATCTAGCTTTCGCTCTGCAACTGCGTCGAAGCAGAAAATGGTTTCGCCATCATCAAGAATAAGCTCTTCTGCGTCGGTGACTTCAAAACCAGCTTTAAACGCATCAACAGCTGCCTTTTCTAGCACGTCGAAGTCAGTGCTGGCGAAGTGGTGCTCAATGGTATAGTCGGCATCGGCTTGGCTGCCGTCTTCTAGAAGGGCATCAATAGTTTCTTGGTTAAACTCGTACCACTCTTCTCTTTCATCGAACTGGGTCATAATAAACACTCGTTAGCAATTTTGACGCAAGTTTACCTGCTTTTTTCCAGTTCATCGACCTGTGTATTAAGCGCATCAAACTTTTGTTTCATTTCATCGTTAAAATGCACCATCCACTCTTTAATTGTCTTGTCTTCGCTCAAAGCCTGAGGGGCGGCAATATCAATTAGCACAATGCCGTTATTCCAACGGTTCCATTTTACTTTATTGTGCAAATTGCTGGCGGTTACCATAACAACCGGTTCGTTGGTGGTCTTAGCTAGGCGAAACGCACCTTGCTTAAAAGGTAATATGCCTCTGCCATAGCTTCGTGTACCTTCTGGGAATAGCCATACCGACGTTTTCTTTTTCGCAATGCGTTTTGCAGCAATATCGAGTGTATTACGGGCTTTACCGGAATTCTTTCTATCAATCATGATATTGCCTGACAACCAATAGATTTGGCCGAAAATAGGGATCCACTTTAAGCTCTTTTTGCCAATGGTTACCACGCCAGGCAGTGCAGCTTTACAGATAGTGATAACGTCGAAACTGTTTTGATGATTGGCGATGTAAACGTAGGGCTCGTTTATTTTAACCGCAGGATCTTTCTTTATAATAATTTTGAGACCTACGACCTTAGCCATAAGTGAATACATACTACCCGCAATATGCACGTTATCTTTGTGAAAAGGTCGTACGATACAAACAATTAGCAGAACGATGTTAATGAGTAAAAAGGCGATAAAAAGTGCCGGAATGCGGAATAAAGCGATCAAAACAACTCCTAGATACAATTGACGCGCGCAGTATAGATGAAGTTTCAGCGTACACTTGTCCGATGAGTTTTTACAGTGCGGAAGGTATAGTTGAGCAATAAGTTGGAAAAGTGGCTATGTTTCTCACCTTTAGTATGAGGAAATTTTGCCGATACCCAATTACAATAATAAAAAGCGCAATCGAACCTAACTCGGTAACCACTATATGCAGACATTTACTCCAGACGACCTAGAAGAAGATATTCTTGCTGACCTTATGGAGGAAATAAACGAACTCTATGAATCAAGTGAACAAACCTTGATTGAATTAGAGCTTCGTCCGGAAGACAACGAATTGCAGCGTGCTCTGTTTCGCTCAATCCACACCATTAAAGGTGATTTAGGCCTGGTTAATTTCTCACCCATGATCCCGCTTTTGCAGCATGTAGAAGACTTGCTAGATTATTTGCGCAAAGGGCAGGTGGCGTACACAAGTACTATGAGTGACTTGGTATTGCTTACAATGGACAGAGTAAAAGCCTTCGTAGAGGCTGTAATGGCCAGTGGCAAAGCCGAGTACGATGACAATCTTCACAATCAGCTGGTTTTAGCTATCGGTCGTGTGACGCCTGAAAATACTGCTGAGCATGAAAAACGCCTTACCGAAGCGGTCTTGTTACTTAACCCAGCGTTAGATATTGTTGCGGATGAAGACGACCCACAAAACGTTCAGATAAAGCCCCCTACGTTAGCGGCTACAGGTATCCCTAAAGATATTAGTAGTGAAAAGAAGCAAGATATTCTATTTTTCCGCGACTTAATGCAAACCATTGAACGCCGCTCTAACTACTGGTCTGGTCGTGGTGATCGCATTGCCAAACTGGCTATGTATATTAACGATGTGGCCGAAAACCCTATCGACGAAGATCAGCTTGCCGTAGCCAGCTATGTACATGACTTCGGAATGGCCTTCATGCCATTGAAGCTTTTGCACAAAGGCGATGCGCTAAGCGATATCGAATTTAATCTTATGCGCTCTCATGTGTATAAAAGCGCCCGTTTGTTAGAGCACCTAGACCAATGGGATATGGCGCGCAAAATCGTGATGCAGCACCATGAACGCACTGATGGAACAGGTTATCCATTGGGGCTAAAAGAAGACGATATCTGTGAAGGTGCGAAGTTATTAGCCATTGTTGATACCTACGATGCAATGACACACCCAAGAGCGCACAATGAAGATAACGTACTTTCCAAAAAAGAGGCGGTGATAGAAATAAATCGAAGCGCCAAAGGCCAGTTTAGTATGAAGTGGGTAAGGCATTTCAATCAGGGAATGACGGCGCTACTGACGAAAGGACATTAGGTCGCAAGCCGCTTATAAGCTAGCAGCGAGTTCCCTGCTAGCTTACGGCGTAATCACTAGGGTTAGTTCACGCCCAATTCTTTTAACTTTCTTGTTAGGGTATTTCTTCCCCAACCCAAGCGTTTAGCCGCATCTTGTTTGTGGCCATGAGTGTGCTGAAGTGCTCGCTCAAGCATAATACGCTCAAACGTCAGCATCGCGTCGTTAAGAATGTTGTGATGGCCGTCGCGAAGCTGTTTATCGGTCCAGCTTGCCAACAAATCTGGCCACTCACCCGATTCAGCGCTAGGTTTTTCAATACTGCTATCGCTGTGAATTTCCGGTGGCAGATCGCTGGGCAGCACTTCTTGACCACTCGCCATTACCGTTAACCAGCGACACACGTTTTCTAGCTGCCTTACGTTTCCAGGCCATGGTAGCTGAGACATTACGCGCTCAGCGTCTTTCGATATGCTTTTAGCTTCTACATCAAGTTCTTTGGCTGCTCGGCGCAAGAAATGACGGGTTAGTAATGGAATATCTTCGCGGCGCTCGTTAAGTGAAGGAAGGTGCACTCGGATAACGTTTAAGCGGTGGAACAAATCTTCCCTAAACTTACCTTCAGCAACCCTTTGTTCTAAATTCTGGTGAGTTGCAGCGATGATGCGTACGTCCACACTCACTGATTGATGGCCACCGACACGATAAAACTGGCCGTCTGCAAGCACACGTAAAAGGCGGGTTTGTACATCTAACGGCATATCGCCTATTTCATCTAAGAACAATGTTCCGCCGTCGGCTTGTTCGAAGCGGCCTTGGCGAGCTGCCTGGGCTCCGGTAAACGCGCCCTTCTCATGGCCAAATAGTTCTGATTCTACAAGGTCGGCAGGAATGGCGGCCATATTAAGTGCGATGAAAGGTTTACTTGCTCTTGGGCTGTGCCTATGAAGGGCGTGCGCCACAAGTTCTTTACCCGTTCCTGATTGCCCGTTAATTAGCACGCTAATTGAAGAGCGAGACAAGCGACCTATGGCACGAAACACTTCCTGCATGGCAGGTGCTTCGCCAATAATTTCCGTTACTACGTCTTCAACTTGCGCTTTAGATACGGTGGACTGCTCTCTGGCATGTGCCAGCGCCCGCTGGGTTAAGGTTACTGCCTCGTCGATATCAAATGGCTTTGGCAAATATTCAAAGGCGCCTTTTTGATATGCGTTAACTGCGCTGTCTAAATCCGAATGCGCCGTCATAATGATAACGGGGAGCATAGGGTGCGAGGCATGCACTTCGTTCAGTAACGTCATGCCGTCCATTTGTGGCATTCTTATGTCTGAAATGATGACTTCAGGGGCTTGGCCGCTTTGAAGTTGAAGCAATAAATCTTCAGGGTTTTCAAAACTTAAGCAGCTGATATCTGCTGCTTGTAAGGCCTTTTGCAGCACCCAACGAATAGAACTGTCATCATCGACAATCCACACAGACTCATTCGTCATCGTCTGTCTCCTTACGATCTATTGGTATGTAAATTACGAACTCAGTGTGACCAGGGTAGCTATCTACATCTATTTTGCCGCCGTGGTGGTTTATAAGGGTCTGTGAAATAGACAAACCCAACCCAGAGCCATTTTGCTTGCTTGTGACCATGGGGTAGAAAAGTGTGTCTTTTACTTCAGCCGGAATACCCGGGCCGTTATCAATAATTTTTATTTTAGCTACCAGCGCGTGACGCTTCGTTTGAATTGTCATTTGGCGCTCTATTCGCGTAATTAACCTAATTTGTGGGTTGGGGGTTTGGCTCTCGGTTAATGCCTGAACGCTGTTGCGCACAATATTGAGCACCGCTTGCTGAATCATGTCAGGGTCTAACATAAGCGGTGGAATGCTGGGGTCATAGTCGCGAACTATGGTAATGGGATTGTCTGAGTCAAAGCGCATTAAGCTGCGTATTTTTTCAAGCGCTTGATGCACGTTGCTTTCTTCAAATCGAGGTAGTGAATTTGGTCCAAGCAATCGATCAACTAAGTTTCGCAGACGGTCAGACTGCTCAATGATCATGCTTGTAAATTCTTTATGCTCGTCAATCAGTTCTTTTTCTAATAGCTGTGCTGCACCGCGAATACCACCAAGAGGATTTTTGATTTCGTGTGCAAGGCCGCGAACCAATTCCCGTGCTGCGTAATGCTGCGCGTTTTGTAAAGTTTCTCGAGAAATTCGCTTTTGCTGGTCAATCTTTTTAACTTCAAATAGCAGTCGTGGGCCGTCTTCGAAGTGCAAGTTGGTAACGGTTAGGTCGGCAGATACATAGCGGTTATCTCGAAAAGCCAACTTAATTTCGTTTTCGGTGAAATCTTCACCTTTTCTGATGGCAGCTTTAAGTCGGGTGGTTTCTATTGTGCCCGGCAAGAAAAAATCTTGAAGTGGATGCCCAATAAGTTGTTTTAATCCAGTCTCAAACAAAGCTTCACCAGCGTGGTTGGCATAAACAATCGTAAGTTTGTTGTCTACCATTACCAGTGCGGTATTTAGGCTATTGATTAGCTGTTGTGTTTCTAACTCGGTGGAATGCATCCGAGCTCGTCTCCTTTGCACCATAATTGTGCATTGTAGCTTGCAATGATGCGTTGCGCGAATAAAGAGCTCAAGAAGAAATGTTCACTGAACCTCTATGGTGCGCATACATAACAGTGGTTGCACGCTATTAGTTATTAATTAACGCCGATGCCTGATGCAGGTAAAGGGTTTGTAATGGAGACGATGCAAGAGTCTTGCCCGTATTGTTCGTGAGTTCAACTTTATAAGTATGTGCCCCACGATGGATACCAGTAAGCTTAAAGACGCCTGAACTATTGCTAGCTAATGGGGCGTCGTCAAAGATTAATCGGTAGATTGGCGCTTTGGGTGCACCAGGTTGTGCGGCAGAAATAGTGAATTCACCCAAGTTATTGCGAATTGTCGCTTCTGGTGCAGGTGACTTAATGACTACGCGATAGTTGGGCTTGGGGGCAGCCGGCTTCGCAGGGGGAGGTGGGGTAACCTTTGCCGCAGTTACTACGTTTTGCGTTTTTACATCGAAAGCTAGGGGTTCTGCGTTTTGCTGCGGCTTGTCGGTGTAAGTCACAGAGCCGTCTTTACCTACCACCTTGTATATGGTCATTGGAGAGGTAGCTGCGGCTGATGTTGCATTGCTGCTTTGTCCGGTTTCGCTTTCTTGTGCTTCTTGCTGGGTACTTTCTTGGCTCAGCATTTCCGCTTGCACAGGCAGTAAGCCATTGCCGCTACTTAGTAATAGCGAAATTAAGCAAATGTGTCGCGTCATGTAGTGCACGTGTCGTTACCTAATCAATGTGGTTTTGGCTAGCTGGCTAATTCAATAGCTTGCTATGTTTGGCTTATGGATAACCTTTCTAGTTGTATGCAGATGCAAGCGGGCAAAGCCCTGTGCGCAGTTGATACAGCATGAAAGAGTATTCATTAGCATAGCTATAAAAACATAGTAGATAAATCGTACGCATAAAAAAAGCCCGCAGAGCGGGCTTTAGTATAAATTGCTATACAGTGCGAAATTACACGCTGTAGTACATGTCGAACTCAACAGGGTGAGTAGTCATGTTAAGTTTCGTTACTTCTTCAGACTTAAGATCGATGTATGCATCAATCATGTCGTCAGTCATAACGCCACCAGCTTTAAGGAAGTCACGGTCGTTATCAAGAGCTTCAAGTGCCATTTCTAGCGAGCTTGCAACTGTTGGAATTTCAGCAGCTTCTTCTGGCGGTAGGTCGTACAAGTCTTTATCCATTGAATCACCAGGGTGGATCTTGTTCTTAATACCGTCGATACCCGCCATAAGCATAGCAGTGAACGCTAGGTATGGGTTAGCTGTTGGGTCAGGGAAACGTACTTCAATACGACGTGCTTTATCGCTAGTTACGTGAGGAATACGAATAGATGCAGAACGGTTACGTGCAGAGTATGCAAGCATTACCGGTGCTTCGAATCCAGGAACTAGACGCTTGTATGAGTTAGTAGAAGCGTTAGCAAACGCGTTGATTGCGCGCGCGTGCTTGATGATACCACCAATGTAGTAAAGTGCTTCCTCAGAAAGACCTGCGTACTTGTCACCTGCAAAGATGTTTACGCCATCTTTAGAGATAGATTGGTGACAGTGCATACCAGAACCATTATCGCCAACAAGCGGCTTAGGCATAAAGGTAGCTGTTTGACCGTATGCGTGTGCAACGTTGTGAACAACATACTTGTAAACTTGAATTTCGTCAGCTTTCTTAACTAGCGTATTGAATTGGCAAGCAATTTCGTTTTGGCCAGCAGTTGCTACTTCGTGGTGGTGCGCTTCGATAACAAGGCCCATCTCTTCCATAACTAGACACATTGCAGCACGGATATCGTGAGCAGAGTCCACTGGTGGTACTGGGAAGTAACCGCCTTTAACGCCAGGGCGGTGTGCCATGTTGCCGCCTTCAAACTCTTCGCCAGAGTTCCACTTTGCTTCAGAAGAGTCAATCTTGTAGAAAGAACCCGCCATGTCAGTGTGGAAGCGTACGTCATCAAAAAGGAAAAACTCTGGCTCTGGGCCGAAGAAACATGTGTCACCGATGCCAGTTGATTTTAGGAATTCTTCTGCACGACGAGCAACTGAACGAGGGTCACGCTCATAACCTTCCATTGTTGAAGGTTCAACGATGTCACAACGGATGTTTACTTGTGTTTCCTCAGCGAAAGGGTCAACTACGCAGCTTGTTGCGTCTGGAAGAAGAACCATGTCTGATTCGTTGATGCCTTTCCAGCCAGCGATTGAAGAACCATCGAACATTTTACCTTCTTCGAAAAACTCTTCATCAACAACGCTCGCAGGAATAGATACGTGTTGTTCTTTACCCTTTGTATCGGTAAAACGTAAATCTACAAACTTCGCTTCACTTTCTTTAATCAGCTCTAATGCCTTTTCTACTGACATCGTGTCCTCCAGGTTTAATGTAAAAATGCGGAATGATCAGCTTCACTCCAACAGTGGAAAAAGTGAAAGCGATTATCATGCCATCTATATGTATACCGATTTCTGTGGCATAGACGGGCATTTATCACTTCCGTTTGAATTAAATTGCATTGTATTGGTGCAATGTTGCACCAATATGGCGTTTTGTGCTCATTTATACGTCAATCAGCCTAGATTACTTTGTAGCGTATAGCCACCAAATATGATCAATTAGGTGCAACGGGGCTGGTTATTTGTTGAACAAGTGTTTGAAAACCAATAAAACTCGTTTCCATCAAAAAAAAGATGCGCAAACGTCGTGGTTTTTCTGTACAATCCGCGCAAATTTTTCTATCTGCATTTTTTTGCAACAAATCTAACGCATACTCCTTTCCACTGAATTGAAGTAGACGTTGATTTACACAGGCTCTATATAAGCATGAATACCACTGATATTAATAAATTGCGTAACATCGCAATCATCGCCCACGTTGACCACGGTAAAACCACCCTGGTAGACAAACTGTTACAGCAGTCTGGCACCCTTGAATCTCGAGGCGAGCAAGAAGAGCGCGTAATGGACTCGAACGACATCGAGAAAGAACGTGGCATTACCATCCTAGCTAAGAACACAGCGATTAACTGGAACGACTACCGTATCAACATCGTAGACACTCCAGGACACGCTGACTTCGGTGGTGAAGTAGAGCGTGTAATGTCGATGGCTGACTCTGTACTTCTACTTGTAGATGCACAAGAAGGCCCGATGCCACAAACCCGTTTCGTTACGCAAAAGGCATTTGCTCAAGGTCTTAAGCCAATTGTTGTTATTAACAAAATCGACAAGCCTGGTGCGCGTCCTGATTGGGTTATGGATCAAGTTTTCGACCTTTTCGACAACCTAGGTGCAACTGACGAACAGCTAGACTTCCAAGTTGTTTATGCGTCTGCACTTAACGGTTGGGCATCACTAGATGCAGATACTAAAGAAGACGATATGACGGCATTGTTCCAAACTATCGTTGACCAAGTTTCTCCTCCTGATGCAGATATCGACGGCGCATTCCAAATGCAGATTTCTCAGCTTGACTACAACTCATACGTGGGTGTTATCGGCGTAGGTCGTGTTAAGCGTGGTTCTGTTAAGCCAAACCAACAAGTAACGGTTGTTACTGCTGATGGCAAAAAGCGCAACGGCAAAGTTGGCTTAGTTTACGGCTACCTTGGCCTTGCTCGTCACGAAGTTGAATCTGCTCACGCGGGCGACATCATTGCAATCACAGGTCTTGGCGAACTTAAGATCTCTGACACCATTTGTGACATCAACACTGTAGAAGCACTTCCTCCACTTACGGTTGACGAGCCTACAGTAACCATGACGTTCCAGGTAAACACCTCGCCGTTTGCAGGTAAAGAAGGTAAGTATGTAACGTCACGTAACATTCTAGAGCGCCTTAAAGATGAACTAGTACACAACGTTGCACTGCGCGTTGAAGAAATGCCTGATCCGGACAAGTTCCGTGTATCTGGTCGTGGTGAACTTCATCTAGGTATTCTTATCGAAAACATGCGTCGTGAAGGTTACGAGCTTGCAGTGTCGCGTCCAGAAGTAATTCTGAAAGAAGTTGACGGCGCAACGCAAGAACCATACGAAACCTTGACTATTGACTGTGAAGAACAGCACCAGGGTTCAATCATGGAACAGCTTGGTCTGCGTAAAGCAGAAATGACTGACATGTCTCCTGATGGTAAAGGTCGTGTACGTATCGACTTTATCATTCCAAGCCGTGGCCTAATTGGTTTTCAAACAGAATTCATGACGTTAACGTCGGGTTCTGGTTTGCTATATCACACGTTCGATCACTATGGCCCGTACAAAGGCGGTATCATTGGTAAGCGTAAGAACGGTGTTCTAATCGCTAACGCAAACGGTAAAGCACTGACTAACGCTCTGTTTAACCTTCAAGAACGCGGTCGCCTATTCATCGGTCACGGTGTTGAAGTGTACGAAGGTATGGTTATCGGTATTCACAGCCGTGACAACGACCTTACTGTAAACGCCCTTAAAGGTAAGCAGCTTACTAACGTTCGTGCATCAGGTACTGACGAAGCGCAAACACTAGTTCCACCAATCAGAATGTCACTTGAGCAAGCGCTTGAGTTCATCGATGACGACGAACTAGTAGAAGTAACGCCTGAATCTATCCGTATTCGTAAGAAGCTTCTTACAGAAAACGAGCGTAAGCGTGCATCACGTGCACCTAAGTCTTAATAGCTTCTAAGACTTACATTGATTTTGAAAATGCCAGCGTCAGCTGGCATTTTTTTTCCATTTTGCCGATGAGTTTGGCCTGCAATCTTTCAACTCGTGTCTCAACTTACACACCGTCACTTCCTATCAAAAAAGCTGCTTTCTAGCATTATCACTAAAACGTTAGAAAAAGTTTAAATATCGACCAAAGGTTAGTGGTCAAAAGCGTTCAGAGATTCTATGCTTGGAAAATCAGTCCGCATAGATCAATACCCAGCGAGCATTAATCTATGCGGATTGGTACAATAGACTGATGCCTTAACACGTGAGCTAAGTCGTTGTAATATTTACGGCTAATGACCTAACAAAAAGGGGAAGGGTAGTGTTTTCTGTAGCAGTAGTTGAAGATGATCCTATCACGCTTGACCTTATTACTGACGCGTTGGAAACGCAGTTAGACGCCACCGTGTATCCATTTACACGTAGTAAATTTGCAAGGGATTTTTTGCTGCAACAAACCGCAGAATCTATCAGCTTGATCATCAGTGACCAAGTAATGCCGGATTATGATGGACTAAGTCTTCTAAAAACCTGTCAGTCTTCGGGTTTGGACGTTCCATTTTTACTCATTACTGCCGACCCTAACAAAGAGTTAGTGATAGAAGCGCGTAAGCTTCAGGTTACCGGTTTCCTTGCTAAGCCACTCAATATGGAAGAGCTAGTTCAAAAATCGAGAGAGGCGGTGTCGCAGGCCAGCTAAGCCTGTAGGTTGTATTTCATTTTATGCATCGCACGCTAAAGGTGTGCATGCGGGCCAAAAATCTACTTCGTGGTTAACGATGACAATGTAAAACAGGTTAGGACAGCAAAGCGCAATTTACCGTTGGCTTTAACGTGTTAATTTATCTCTATTAAAGTACATTTCGATATAGAAAATTCGGGTTAATTCATCTCACGCCCCTAGTTTATGAGGCGCTAAAATTCTACACTGTTGGCATAAGTTTTTATGCAACAGGATGTAATGTGAGCGCCTTATTCGATAATACCCCTCCCAGAAAAGACACATTTTCGTTTAAATGGCAAAAGTACAAAGGGAAAGACATCATTCCTGCGTGGGTTGCCGATACTGAGTTTCGTTGCGCGCAGCCAATTCTAGACGCCATTTCGGGTCAGGTTGAGCATGGCAACATGGGTTACATACTGCCTGCACATCACGAAGGCGCTATTCAGGCTGTAGTGAGATGGCTTAAAGATAAGCATAATTGGGAAATTCAACCCGAGTGGCTAGTGTGGACACCAGGCGTTGTGCCAGCGTTTAACGTAGCGTGTAAAGCCTATTGTGAACCCGGTGATAAAGTACTTATTCAAACACCTAATTATCCGCCTCTACTGGCTGCCCCAAAACTAAATGGTCTCGAACGGGTAGATATAGGCACGGTAGTGCAAAATGACGACGGCACAAGTTCTGAAACTATCTCGAGTGTTGAAGGTGCGCGCTATACGTTAGATTTTGAAGCATTAGAAAGAGAAGCGGCTGATCCTAAATGTAAGCTGTTTATTCTTTGTAACCCAATGAACCCGGTAGGTTCGGTGCTTACTAAAGCTGAATTAGATCGCATTGCTGAGATCTGTAACGCGAACAACGTTAAGCTATGTTCTGATGAAATCCACTGCGACCTTATTCTAGAAGAAGGCAAACAGCACATACCGGCGGGCCGCGAGTCCAACCTTGCTGAAAATAGCGTCACGCTAATGGCTGCCAGTAAAACATTTAATATTGCTGGTTTGGGAACGTCTTTTGCCATCATCCCTAATCGCCAACTGCGTCAGGCATTTACCAATGCCGCAGCGGGCATCGTACCTTGGGTTACTGTATTGGGCTTAGCGGCTACAGAAGCAGCATTCACTCAATGTGATGAGTGGCATCAGCAGCAACTTACCTACTTGCGTGAAAACAGAGATATGGTGTTTAACACAGTAAACAGCATTGACGGGCTTAAAATGCTCAAAGCCGATGCGACGTTCCTTGCGTGGGTAGACGCCAGTGGACTAGGTGTAGAGAACGTCCAGCAGTGGGCCGAAGAGAAAGGCGTAGGCCCGTCACCAGGCATCGATTTTCACAAGGCGGACCATTTCAGAATTAACTTTGGCTGCAGCAAAGCGATGCTCCAAGATATTCTGCAACGCCTCGCCAGCTAAAAATTGGGGTCAGAGTACTTTTTCATCCCCAAAATGGGGGCAGAGTACTTTTTGCAGCTACGCTTTCTATTAAAAAGGGCCAAAGTATTACTTTGGCCCTTCTCATATGCAGTAAGTTTGTTAGTCACGTAATTTCATTGCTATCTGCGAGTGCACACTACAACGACATACAAAGGGAGAAAATTATTCTGACCCCATTTTTGCAGCTAGCTAAATACGCCGATTAGTTTATACAGGCCTAAACCAATCACAGTACCCACTACTAGAAAGCCTGCCAGGTTACTTTTCCATGTGTTTCTAAACTCCCCCAGTGCGGTGCTTTTATTCATAACGACCAATAGAAATATGGCAATAATTGGCAGTAAAAGAGCATTAGTCGCTTGAGCAAACAGGATGGCGGGTAGGGGCTTAAAGCCAAGTGCTGCAACGCTGACACCCACTACAATGATGATAAACCATACCGCTTTAAAGCTCTTGCTTTGCATATCGTCAGAAAGCCCCAGCGCTCCTGTTACCGCATAAGCGGCTGCTAGCGGCGCAGTGATAGCACTGGTTAAGCCTGCGGCGAATAACCCTAGTGCAAAGAACCACTGAGCTTTGTCACCTAAAACCGGTTTTAGCTGCTCGCCCATGTTCGAAGCGTCCATAGTGGCAGCTTGATTGAAGAACGCCATCATTGCTGTTGCCATTACGATAAGCGTAATAAGCCCACCCATACTAATAGCTCTAGCAGACTGGTTTCGGCACGCGACGACCGCTTCTTGTTTATCTTGGCCTTTCGATGATTTTGCAACTAGGCTCGCGTGAAGAAATAAGTTGTAAGGCACGATGGTGGTACCAATAAGCGCCAGCACCGTGGTAATGGCGTCAGCGTCCAGCCGCGGAGACATTAACTGACTAAACATCGCGGCGATATCAGGTTTGGCTACCAACAGCGTGATAAGAAATACGCCAGCCATAATAAAGACTAGATAAACCAGTACTGTCTCTATCCACTTGTAGCTGCCCGACCAGAGTAAAACTATAGCGATCGTGCCCAAAATACTGGCCCAGGGGGCAATGCCTATACTGATAAATGCGTCTAGCCCGATTGCAGCGCCGGTTAGGTTGCCCGATTCATAGGCTGCGTTGCCAATGCCGATAGCACTGACAATAAGCACGATAAAAAGATTCTTTAGCCATGGCTTGTAAGCCATATTTTTCATTGCACTGGCTAGGCCTTGGCCGCTGGCCACACCTAAACGCGCTGCCATGTCTTGCAATACTATGGTTGCGAATATGGAGAAAAGGAGCGCCCATACTAGGTGAAAGCCAAAGTTTGCACCTGCCAGACTTGCCGTAGTTACTGTTCCAGGGCCAATAAAGGCGGCCGCGATGATGTATCCTGATTTATCTTTTGCCATTGCAACGACTCTTAGTTAAGTTTTGCTATCATGACAATAGGTAGGCGAGCACGCAACAGTACCGCTAAACCAATACAGTAACAGATTGGTTTTAAACCTATTGTCGCGTACCCAGTGTAGAAGTTTGTTGTTTACTCTTTACCTTATTTCCCATTATTTTGGGTAGATAAAAGGTTACAAAACATGCCCTCTACAAAGTGGCCGCGCAGACTACCGTTTCATAAAAGAGAACGCAAATTAAAATAGGATGGTAATGGTGAAAGATGGGTTTCCAATTAACACAATCAGCGATATTGTTTCGCTTCCCAGTTTCGAGAATGTGCTTCCGGATGCTTATTATGTAGATGGAATGATCTTTGCCGTTGCCTCCGCACCAGAAATTCCCATGCCCGAACAGTGGATGCCCTGGCTCATACAGTCTAGTGACAGCCACCTTGTAGACAAAGATGTAGATAAGCTTGCTGATACATTAATGAATGGCCTGCGGGCGCATTTGGATTTTATGCGTCAGGAAAAGTCGCCCATGCCTAGTGAATTGAACGTTGCGATAGAGGTGCAAGGAACGACGAGGCCTTCGAAAGAGCTCGAAAGCTGGCTAAATGGGCTTTTACACGTGCACAAGCAATTAGAACCTGTGTGGCAAAATGCGTGGAACCATTGGGAAAAGCATTTAGAAAAAAGTAAGGCGAACAAGAAAGACTGTGACGATAACGAGCCTGAGAAAACAGAACCTGCAGAAGCTCGCCTGTCTCGATGTTTAAAGCTTTTCTCAACGCTTGCTAATATTGAATTAGCCTTGTCTTACAGAAACGACAAACAAGCTGCTCAGCTTGAAAGTAATATAAACATGCTTGTTAAACAGCTTCCTTCGGTGCTGGCAGATTACACTAAGTTGTCAGGGGAGCTAGCAGGCGCGTTACCCAATCAATTTGAAACCTTTAACAAAGTAACCTAGGGGAAAATTTGATCACTGGGAGCTGCAGGAGAAGCAAAAAACAAAAACGCTAATTCAAAATTAGCGCTGTCTTTGTTGTTGATGCCGTTGATTCAACGTGTGTTTAAGCGAAGCGGTATAGCTGTCTAGTTCAAGCTTCGCCTTTTCGTATTGCTCGTTGAGAAGCCGTGAAGCAGGCTCCCTCATAAGCGCCTTAAAGGCAATGTCTGTCTGTTTGAGCAAATGCTTGAGGTGTTGATTACTGTCATCCATGTATAGCATTCCGATAAAAACAATTCGTTAAACCCGAGAAACAGCAGGTTCTGGGCGACTGTGTGCAATGCTTACAACACTCTCAACAACAAGCTTACAATTACTTCTCACACTACACAGCAGTACTGGTTCCTTGAGTACTGACTTTTCAATAACTTTGTACGTGCGCCTTTACTATTTATTTTGGCTTAAACTTTTATAAAGATTTTACCACAGCCAGGCAAACGATGGCGAGAATGATAAGCACCGGCGCTTCATTTAAAAAGCGATAAAAGCGCGGAGAGTGTCTATTTTCGTCGCGTGCAAATTGCTTCATTAACTTAAACAAATAGAAGTGATAGCCGTAAATAGCAAGAAGCAGCAGCAACTTTATATGAAGCCACCCCGACATTTTAAACCAAGTTCCACCATAGCTGACAATAAGCGCAACGCCGAATGCCAGAGTTAACAAGGCGAATGGAGTAACAAAGAACCACAGGCGGCGCTCCATGACCTTAAATTCGTCTTTTACCACTTGAGATTTCGTTGTCGCGTGATACACGAAAAGTCGCGGTAAATAGAAAAGTCCTGCCATCCAAGCCAGCATGAAAAAGATGTGCAGCGCTTTAAACCATAAAATGTACATACTAATAATGAGCCTTTTGTAAGAAGCTTTGTAAGATATTCCACGTTACTACGCCAATAATATCGTTTAGCTCCTGATCGTAAATATAAACTGCGCCAGAGCGCGAGTTTTTAAGGTGTTCGTATACTTCGTGCAGCGTAGACTGCGCGCTAATACCTTCCATTTCGTAATAGTTTAACGCTGTTGCATCGTGTTCCAAACTCACATTGTATTGGACCAGCTTATACTGCACATCTATTTCAAATTTTAACTTCTGAATGACAATTTTTGTTGGATCGCTTTCTAAGTAGTTAATTAACGCTTGCTCCGGCGCATCGTGAAATAGCTTGTACTCGGTATTCATCGCTGCAAGTACGCCCGTTTTCTCAAGTGCTTCACGAATAGACGAGATAGCGTATGGGAGATTTTGATAATCAAGCTGGCGTATGAAAATAGAGCGGTTGCCAAAGAACTGCGTAGAAGTCACGTAAGCAGGCACAATTACCAACATGGCTGGTAGAATAATTTGCGGGCTGTACGATAGTTCCATAACCGCGGAAAGCGCTGCAAGAGGCGCGTGCAATACTGCGGTCAACATGCCTGCTATGCCTAACAGGGCGAAGCTGTTGGTAAATTCGGGTACGTCAATAAAGTACGACAGTGGCAATAAAAGTACGGCGCCAGCAAGCATGCCAATAACCATCACAGGGCCGATGATCCCTCCTGGAATACCGAGGCCAATAGCAAATACCGCCAAGATAACTTTAAACACCAAAGTAGAAACCAACAGCAGCGCGCCGGGGGAGCTATCAAATAAGTGCTCAACATCGATAAAGTTGGCGCCAAGGGCTTCAGGTATAAACATACCAATGGTACCGGTAATTAGCGCAGCAAGTATTAAACGCCACACCATGGAAACCGGCCTGAACCACGTCATCACCCGCATAAGCTGGCTATTAAATAATACCGCTAGCATGCCTAACAGAATGCCTAGCAGCACCAAGTAAAAATACATCCACTGGCTAAATGCATTAAACGATAAAAACGAAAGCTCGTTTACTTCTCCAAATACAATGCGAGTGAGCACCGAGCCACAGGCAGCAGCCAGCATGACAGGAACAAAAATATGTATTTTGTATTCCCTAAGTACCACTTCCATCACGAATATTACGGCAGCAAACGGGGTGTTGAATGATGCCGAGATCCCTGCCGCAATGCCGCAGCCTGCAAGTATTCGAATACTGTTGTAGGGCAAGCGAAGCCATTGCCCTAAGAAACTACTGCCTGACGCGCCTAAATGAACGGAAGGGCCTTCTCGACCAACAACGAAACCGCCGGCCAGGGCTAGCATGCCCCCAAAGAACTGGTTAATGGTGGTTCTAAATGGAATATGACCGTAATAGTACTTCACTCGATGAATAACGAAGGGAATACCTAAACGGTAGTGCTTGAAGCCCGTAAGAAAGGCGATAAATAGAATTAACCCTACACTGATAAATGGCATGATAAGCCAAACCAACCAGTCATAGGTAAGCACCGACTGAAGCGACGAAACGCCTGTTTCTTGTAGCCATTCTACGCACAGCCGAAACAGTATAATGATAAGCGCCGCGCAGGTTCCCCCTACAATGCCCAGCATGCACAACTGAATGGATGTGCGTGGATGAGCTACTTCCTCTCTTAAAGCCTGCAAGCGCATGTTGTGGTACAGTAGATTAACGTAAAAAGAAGCTTACCATAAACACCTAAAATTCATAATGTTTAGAGCGCCTTAGCGCACGGTGTTTTTTGTTGATGTAGATATCATGACGACAGATCAGTTAAAAGAAGTTTTAGGCAACTACAAGTGGACACTGTTAGTGGCGCTTATTATGTTTGCCATGGTTGGGTTCGGCTATAAGCTAGCGCGAATTATTGACGAAGGCGACAGCAAGAAAGTACAGGCTCAGCAAGAAACTATTGCTATTTTGTCTGAAGAAAACCATGCGCTTACTACCAAAGTGAATCAGCTGGAAGTCGCCATGGAGCTTGCCACGCTCGAGACGGAGAGTATTACCAATACATTAGGCGAACAGAAAAAAGAACTTGAGGCGCAACAAGAGTTGCTGAGTTTCTATGAACGCGTCGTGGCGCCTGAGAAAACCGACGAAGGTTTTGCCATTGAAGGGGTAGAAGTTTTTAAGTTAAGTGACAATACCTATCAACTTAGGTTGGTTCTGCTGCAGTCTAAACAGCAAAAAGCAGTAATAAATGGCAGTTTAGATATTGCCGTAGTCGGTCAGCGAAACGGTGAAGCGATCACGCTGAAATCGGGCGAATCGAGCCTGCTGGCAGAAGATATCAAATACCGCTTTCGCTTTTTCCAAGCCGTTAACGTAACTCTCACTATCGAGGAAGATATAAATCCCGAATCCATTAGTTTTTCTACAACGGTCTATCAATACAAAACCCGTAAAGGCAACTATGAGATAAGCGTGCCGTGGAATGAAGCGCTTTCGGTCGAAATAGAGTAATCGCTGTTGGGCAGCGCTAGCCTAGCCGTTAATTCAACTTTTCAACGCATCGAAAGCTTTATTCAAACAAATACCAGTAGCCATAACCCACAAGAAACGCAGGAATAGCAGAGTACACCGTGGCAATAAGCGCTGCTTTGGGTGAGAGCGCAATGGCGGGAAACAACGCGTCGCCGTCATTACTTATTGCATTGCCAAGTTGTGCTGAAAACGGAACTGCGCCATTAAGATATAAGCTGGTTACCAATATCTGTGGGCCGCAGCCAGGTAAGAACCCGATGATGATCGCCAGGCCAACTAAGCCGGGACCCATGGATTGAAGCAGCCCTGCAATGTCTAGCCCAAACCAGACAACAGACAGCTCGAACATAAGAAAAGCGAGTACTACCCATGCCAATACAAACTGTGTGTCTAGTGCGGCTTTCTCTTGCCATTTAGGCGGAGGCGGAATTAAATCCTCTTTCGTAATCGAAGCGTATCCGCTTCCCGAACCACACAAAGACCATAGTCCAAGGCTCGAAATACATAACGCGGCACCAATCAGCGTTAGCGTACTTTCACTGATAGCAAGGTAACTGTGTACGGGAAGTTGAAAGGCCAAACCAAGCGCAATCGCCAACGAGGGTAAGCTCGCAATCATCCAGAATACTTTAGAAAGTGATATGGCTTTGTGGCTTACTGTTTTGGGTTTATCACAGTTTTGCGATTGTTGGAGCGCACCATCGGCTTCAGGAGCCTGGTAATTATGAAATTTATTGACCACTAGCCCCGTCATTGCACCCACCGTGACGCTGACGGCCATTACGGTTAAGGCATCTAACGGTGCTTGGGCGAGTAACAGAAATGCGGCATCGCCCATAGTGCTGGTTAGCACTGCTACCACAGCTCCAAAGCTTGTCACACCTCGCGTGTACTGAGTGACAACGATAATAGCACCGCCGCAGCCTGGCAGAGCACCAAGTAGGGCAGATAATCCTACCTCATGTACAGGGTGCGCTTTCATATAATTACCAATGGCTTCGGCCGAAACGCGTAACGTGGCGACGTAATAAAGCGCAAGCGATGCATATACAAACGCTGCCACTTGAAAAAATGCATCTGACAACACCGATAAGGTAATCGCACGGGTGCTGTTATAAGTAAGAAGAATGGCTATAAACAGCGGCATCAACAGCCGCTTATTGGTTAAGTGAGGAAAAAAAACGTTTCTTAATAGGGCGCTAGTAAAAGAAGGTAAGTGCTTATACCGGACCACCGCCTTAGCGCTTTTTGATGTGTGAGACGCCGTATCCATTACAACTACACCCTCGACCTACTGTTATCCATGTTTAAGGCGTGCCGAGTCAAGCACGCCTAGTTTTCGCAACGCCTTAGCTCGAAAGCGTAACTGTGCCTTTCATGATGCCGATGTGACCAGGGAACGAGCAGAAAAACATATATTCTTCATCTTTGCTTAACCCTTCAACAGAAAAGGTCGTAGAAGTCTGTTCACCGCCGCCAATAATGTCAGTCGCGCCAATTACACGCTCATCGTCTGGCTTAACGTAATTGTTGTCTAAACCCGCACTCATACCGTCTGTTGCCACTGCTTGTCCGTTGGCTTTTGTTGTCATCACCCAGTTATGGCCCATGGCTTGTTTAGGTAACTGACCTGTGTGCTTCAAAGTCACGGTAAACTCGCTACAACTCGCCGGGATAACAACGTTCGACGTATTGAATTGCATGGCGTCGTTTGATTCCACAGTCACTTCGCATTCGTTAGCAAATGCACCAGAGGCCATAAGAAAAAGGGCTGTGCCACAAAGTAACTTCTTGATCATAAATAATGTCCTTTGAATTTTGGTTAACTTCACCTATCGGTGGAATTGGAAGATCCAATTTTCTTTACGAAAAAGAATAGCACTGGATCATTGTAAATGCTAACGATTATCATTTATATTGAGTGGTATATAAAGAAAGCGCTTTTATGTACATCGAGCTTTTTTGTTTTTTCACGCACAAGGGATGCACATGTCTTCGATACGAAATGCAGTTCAACACGTTCGATTTGGATACAACGACAATGAGCTGAACTCAACGCTTTTAAGAAACTATCTAGATGGCGTAACTTTCGTTGCCAACTTATTGCCAAGTGATAGAGACAAATTTTCTATCTATAAAAATGCGGTTGAGGTGCTTTATGAAACCTTGTGC
This sequence comes from Alteromonas sp. CH_MED4-4, assembly GCF_037029575.1. Taxonomy (NCBI): domain Bacteria; kingdom Pseudomonadati; phylum Pseudomonadota; class Gammaproteobacteria; order Alteromonadales; family Alteromonadaceae; genus Alteromonas; species Alteromonas sp. CH_MED4-4. Next base: position 115,816 of record NZ_JAYMEU010000001.1, read on the forward strand.
GATCCGCAGGTCAGTCAGCAATGGCGGCATAGTTGTTTAGAGCATTTATACAAGCCGTTGCTTAAAGCTGAGCGCTACGCGTGTAACGAGAGTGATCGAATTGCGCTTGCGAGAATAAAAATAGACATGAACACCAGAGAGCCTGTTGATCTTTGATGTACAGCAAAGGTCTGCAAGCGCTAGTGCACCATTTTTTATAATTCACTTACTAGGACCTAGTTTTCTAATGCTACTAGCCCTAATAGGATTCTGATAAAAGCGTGGCAACCACGCCGAAAAACTAGCTATATCAACACAAGGATACGAGTCATGACAGCAACACGCACAGAACGCGACAGTATGGGCGAGCTACAGGTCCCCGAAAATGCACTCTACGGCGCGCAAACTCAGCGTGCCATTCAAAACTTCCCTGTAAGCGGGCAGCGCATGCCCGAAGCCTTCGTACGCGCGTTGATTACAGTAAAAAAAGCCGCAGCACAAGCCAACATGAAACTCAAAGTGCTGGATAAAGATCGCGGCCAAGCGATAGTTAAAGCCTGTGATGAGCTGTTGGCACTTGATGATGTGATGCAGCATTTTCCCGTTGATATATTTCAGACTGGTTCAGGCACCAGCACAAACATGAACGCCAACGAGGTCATTGCTCGCTTAGCCTCTCGTTATTCCAGCGAAGAGGTTCATCCGAATGATCATGTAAATTACGGGCAAAGTTCAAATGATGTGATCCCTACCACCATTCATGTTAGCGCGGCTATTGCATTGTCAAACGAGCTTATACCAGCCGTTGAAAGTTTAGTTCGTACTATTGAAGTTAAAGCAAAGTCGGTAGCGCAATACTGCAAAACCGGACGCACTCATCTCATGGATGCGATGCCTGTAGGCATGGATCAAAGCTTACTGGCTTGGGCTTCTCAGCTTAAGCAGCAGATTAAAACCCTGCGCGCTGTGCAGCCAGCTATTCAAACCCTTGCCCAAGGAGGCACTGCCGTGGGAACAGGTGTAAACGCCCATGCGGATTTTGCTACGACATTTTCAGATGCGCTAGGGGAGCTGACCGACATTGCGTTTAAGCCCGCTGACAATTTCTTTGCATTGATTGGCTCTCAAGACACAGCAGTGACGCTTTCCGGTGCGACAAAAAGTTTAGCCGTCACCCTTATGAAAATTGCTAATGACTTGCGCTGGATGAATTCTGGGCCTTTGGCTGGTTTAGGTGAGATTGCGCTGCCTGCGCTACAGCCAGGTTCATCGATTATGCCCGGCAAGGTAAACCCGGTTATTCCGGAAGCAGTGGCGATGGCTTCAGCACAGGTAATAGGTAACGATACGGCGATTACCGTAGGTGGGCAGTCTGGGAATTTTGAGTTAAATGTAATGCTACCAATGATTGCCAGCAATTTGCTTTCAAGTCTGTCGCTAATGACCAACAGTGCGACGCTAATCGGCGAGCAGGCGATCGAGGGCTTTACTGTAAATCAAGATAACATTGAAGCTGCGCTTTACAGAAACCCCGTGCTCGTCACCGCGCTCAACCCTGTTATTGGCTATGCTAAAGCCGCAGAAATAGCAAAAACAGCCTACAAAGAAAACAAGCCTGTTATTGATGTGGCTGAAGCGATGACAGATATCCCCAGAGGCGAGTTAGAATCACTACTAGACCCGAAAAAACTTACCACACCTTAAGCGCTGTGAGAGAACGAAGATGATAAAAAGTGCGATCTACGATCGCACTTTTTTTGTGGTGAAAGAGATGTTTGTATACAAACAGGACGCACTAAAAACTCGCATGATCCACGCTTGATTAAAAACTGCTCAACGATTGGCACGTTCTTGGCTTGTTCTAGGGTTATTATCAGGGTAAAACGTGTTTTAACCGGTATACAGTTGCTGTATGCGAACGGGATTTTTGATACAGTGACACAATAAATAAATTGTATAGCTGCGTAAGACAGCAACAGACACTAGCGCTAATAGGTTTTGCTTATTGTCATGGCTAATTGCTATGAGGAAAGTGACGCCTTTTCGGGAAGAAAAAATGACAGAAACTTGCTTTCGCATGAAGGGCACTACGCTCACCAGTATTGTGTTAGAAGTAATAGATTTTGAGCCAGATAATTTTGAAGCTCAGTTATCTCAGAAGGTCGCGAGCGCGCCGCAGTTCTTTACCCGTTCCTCACTGATTTTACATTTGATAAAGCCTTTATCTGCTACAGAGTTCGAGCTGCTGGTGGCGCTATGTCGTCGACTGCAATTGCAGCCCATGGCCGTGAAAGGTGAGGTGGCAGAGCTGAAGCCTACCATCAATGATTTGGGGTTAGCCGATGTAAGCCAAAGCAAATTTACAGACAGCGCACTTCGTTCGAACAAAGCGAGCGGAAGTGAAAACAATAATGGTAGCGGCGAAAACCCGTCTCAAACCGCACAACAAGATCAAACCGTTTCAGCGCCGCCAAAAAGTGAACCGGCTCCTGCAGCCGCAACCACGCTCAAACCTGCCAAAGTAATTAACCGTCCGGTACGTTCTGGTCAGCAAGTCTATGCCGAAGGCGGGGACTTGGTGGTAACGGCTTCTGTAAGCGAGGGGGCTGAGCTGCTTGCCGATGGTAATATTCATGTTTACGGCACCCTGCGCGGCCGCGCGTTGGCAGGCGTTAAAGGCAATACGGGAGCCCGTGTATTTTGCCAGTCGTTAGACGCGGAACTTATTTCAATTGCGGGGCAATTCATTATGCACGAAACCGTGAAAGGTGAATGTTGGAAGAAACCTGCACAAGTATATTTAGAAGACGAAACATTACGTATAGAGCCGTTGGCTTAATGCTTTGTACGCACTAATAGGAAAGAATAGATGGCAAAGATTATCGTAGTAACCTCAGGAAAAGGTGGTGTAGGCAAAACTACATCGAGTGCAGCAATAAGTACGGGACTTGCGTTAGCAGGCCATAAAACGGTAGTGATCGACTTCGATGTGGGCTTGCGAAACCTTGACCTTATCATGGGATGTGAACGCCGCGTTGTTTACGATTTTGTAAACGTCATTAATAAAGAGGCCTCACTTAAACAGGCACTAATTAAAGACAAAAGAACGGAAAACCTTTTCATTCTTCCGGCATCACAAACTCGCGATAAAGACGCGCTTACCGTTGATGGTGTGCAGGCCGTATTAGATGAGCTTAAGAAAGACTTTGAGTTTATTATCTGTGATTCGCCAGCGGGGATTGAGCAAGGCGCACAGATGGCGTTGTATTTCGCTGATGAAGCCATTGTGGTTACTAACCCTGAAGTATCGTCTGTACGTGATTCAGATCGTATTTTGGGTATTCTTCAAAGTAAATCGATGCGCGCAGAAAAGGGCGAACCGGTTAAAGAACACCTTTTATTAACCCGATACAACCCAAGTCGTGTTGAAAGTGCTGAAATGCTAAGTGTTGCAGACGTTGAAGAAATTTTGGCGATTCCACTATTGGGTGTTATTCCAGAATCTGAATCGGTGCTGAAAGCATCTAACCAAGGTCAGCCGGTTATTCTTGACGAAGAAGCTAATGCAGGACAAGCTTATGCTGACGCTGTAAAACGTCTGCTAGGCGAAACTGTTCCACATCGTTTCCTAGAAGCAGAGAAGAAAGGGTTCTTTAAGCGTCTGCTAGGAGGGAAGTAATGGGAATTTTCGACCTGCTCAAAAAGAAGCAAAAGCCAAGCACCGCAGCGGTCGCCAAAGAGCGGTTACAAATCATTGTTGCGCACGAACGTAAAAAGCGGACAGAGCCTGATTACTTGCCAATGATGCAGCAGGAAATTATTCAGGTAATTCGCAAATACGTGACGATTGCTGACGATCAAGTATCAGTACAGCTAGACAATAACGATGATTGCAGCGTACTTGAATTGAACGTGACTTTGCCAGACAGCAATAACTAAGGCTTAATCGCTTAATTAGTTATGGCTGCCTGCCAGCGTTCTTTCACCTTAGCCGCTCATTAGATCTTCATCGACATCTAGTTGTTTGGAGGCTAGCGCGATTAAACGCTCATCAAGTGGAGGCGGAGAGATATCTACGCCTTCACTGAGTTTGTCGATAACGGCGTCAAGTACGTTAACCCTTGCTTGCCACTTAAACTCGCCGTTAATTACATGCCATGGCGCATAACGCGTGTGGGTGTGCTTGAACATGTCATTTGTAGCTTCTACGTAGGCGTTTCGCATCTTGCGGTTATGCAAGTCTTCTTCGGTTAACTTCCAGCGCTTGAAAGGATTGTGCAGCCGCTCTTCAAATCGCTCGCGCTGCTCGCTTGACGAAATATGCATAAAGAGTTTGATAATACGAACCCCGCTGTCACTGAGCGTTTTCTCAAATGCGTTTATTTCTTCATAACCGCGCTGCCATACCTCTTCATCAACCAACTTATCTACTCTTTCTACAAGCACTCTTCCGTAATGTGAGCGGTCAAATATTTTAAGTGTGCCAGGGGAGGGGATGTGTTGCCAAAAGCGATAGAGAAAGTGTTTGTCTTGGTCTTCTTTTGCGGGCTTTGCCACAGGAAATACACTCACGCCACGAGGGTCTAATTTCTCAGTAATACGCCTTATAGCGCCGCCTTTTCCTGACGCATCCCATCCTTCAAACACAATAAGTGCTCGTTTTTTCTGATGAAAGTAAGATTGCTGAACGTGAAAGAGTTTTTCTTGCTGTTTCACTAACGCGTCTTTGTATTCTTCTTTGCTCGTAAAGCGAGACTGTCCGAAATCGTCAAACAGCACTGGGGTAGAAGAAGGTAATTGGGAGTTGTCGGTTGTACTCATATGCCGCCCCTTTATTCGTGTATCGTCAATATTTTAGATACGTTGACCACACTGCTATTTTCTATCTGTTAGTGTTAACTAGTTTACTTAACTTTTCTATCTCAACGTGTCACTTAACAGAAATGCCGTTAATGTGCAGTAACTTGAATCGTTAAGTTTTGCCCCAATAATTGCTAACTATCCGCAAGTATTAGATAATTGTGACCAAGCACAAAGTGCGAAAGCACGAGGTTAATGTAGAGGTGGGTATGTCTGTAGAAACGGCGTTGCCAATTGAGTTTTCAGACGCTGCAGCAGCGAAAGTGAAAGCCCTTGTTTCAGAAGAAGAAAATCCTGATTTGAAATTACGTGTTTACGTAACAGGTGGTGGTTGTTCTGGCTTCCAATATGGTTTCACGTTCGATGAGAAGGTGAACGAAGGCGATATGACCATTGAAAAAGACAGCGTAACTATGGTTGTCGACCCGATGAGCTTACAATACTTGGTCGGTGGCATTGTCGATTATGTAGATGGTCTGGAAGGTTCACGGTTTTTAGTTCAAAACCCAAATGCCACGACGACTTGTGGCTGTGGTGCAAGCTTTAGCGTTTAAGGGCTTAAGCTATACACTACTACGCTTTTTAAGCGTTGAACGTTCAGCTTTGAGCGCTTGATGTTAATACGATAGGCATACATCGCATCATTTTGTATGCCTGTCGGTTGTCTTGTTCTTAACACTTCCTTTTATTTTCAAATTCCGGCTACACTGATTTCATAGAACGACTACGGTTTAGGACAGCGTTTATGAAATTATATGGCTCCACCACTTCTCCCTACGTGCGCCGCATTCGCATCGTACTTGCGTCTACAGAACATGAATTTCTTAATCTTCAAATTTTTTCAGGTGAAGATCGCGAGTTGCTCGCCTCTCGCAACCCTACGCTTAAAGTGCCTTGTCTTGAAGATGACGGCCAAATGATTTTCGACTCTCGCATTATTTATAACTACCTTGCCGATAAGCTTGATCACGAAGGGTTAAGTTGGGAAGAAGAGAATCAACTAACCCTGATTGATGCAGCTAACGACTCCTTTGTTCAGCTTATGCTGCTGAAACGTTCAGACTTTGATATTAGCGAAGACAAAATGTATTACCGTCTTCAAAAAGAGCGAATTGAAGCTGTGTTAGATGCGCTGTCAAACCAGCTTGATGCGGGTGGATTTAGTGGTTGGACTTATCCCGAAATCTGTTTGTACAGCATGATTGACTGGGTACTTTTCCGTGAGCTACACAGCATGAAGGATTATCCTCAGCTGTTATCGTTTCATGAAAAGCACCATGATCGCATTGAGATAACGGCAACTGACCCTAGAATTTAAGCGTCAGCGTAACCAGCTACAGACAGGCTGTATTTTAGCCTTGAATGGATGACGAGAAGGGCTATTTAAACACTAATAGCCCTTTGCAAAATCAAACTGATAATTAAGCGATTCACCGTTGATGTAACGCAGCGCATTCTCTAAAAACACGTCGGCTACGTCGCTTGGCTGTGATTCTGCTGCAGTGTGAGCGGTTACTGAAATACGAGGGTGCTGCCAAAACGAATGAGCGGGGTTGAGAGGCTCGTTACGAAAGACGTCCAATACTGCATGGGCCAATGCGCGGTTGTCTAAAGCTTGCAAGAGCGCATCGTCGTCAACCGCACTGCCTCGCCCTGCGTTAATAAATACACTGTGGGGTTTCAGCGCACTAAAAAATTCGTGAGAAAGCATGTTTTGCGTAGATGGCGTGTCGGGCATTAAATTCACCACGTGGTCACATGCTCTGGCAAACGCTTCGATAGTGTCGGGTGTATAAACAGCATAGGCACCTTCCACTGCATGCCCGCTTCGGGTTAAACCCACAACGCTCATACCCAATGCGTGAGCAACGGGGATTAATGCTTGCCCAATACTGCCCAGTCCAGCAATGCCAAGCGTTTGACCATTTAGCGGCATTCGCTTTGATGCTTCCCATATTGGCTGAGCGGCACGCTGGTTTTGCTCAAAAGCCTTTACGTTTCTGGCATGCCCAAGCAAGTAAGCAAAAACATACTCTCTCATGAGTTTACCGAAAATTCCCTTTAGTCCGGTAAGTATGTAGTTCTTCTTATCGGCATTTAGAAGGGGAGCATTGCCTGCCCAGGTAGACTGACACCAGGTGAGTGCTGAACATGTATCAATAATTCGAGACGCAAGGTCGGGGTCTGCAAGCAGTACCGTAACGGCTTCTGAATTTACATCTTCAGGGCATTGAGCAATTTGTTTAAGCGTTAAAAGCGGGTGGCCATCAGCGCCTATGAAGTCGTTATTATCTGCTATTCTTTGGCGAATCGCTTCGGCAATATCATTCGCCTCATCGCTCAAAATAGTCAGTTCAATCCTCTTTGAACTCCTTGCTGTCATTTGCTTAACACTCCTAAAGTAAACTTTTCTTTCCTCTGTCTGACTGCACAATCGTAATGCCAGTTGTTCTAAAAATGTGATTTAAGTTTTACATTTTTGTAAACAGTGTTGGTGTCATGTACATGCACCTGAAGTCAATTTGCAACGGAATCGCTATGCAGTCAGAAAACAAATTCCAAAACTCAACAGATGTTGATGTAACGCACGCTAAGGTGCTTTCACCTAAGCGTAACACGACCCAAGCCGAAACAACGCAGGCTTTAGTTGAGGAACAATTATCTCATTTCGGTATAAATGCTGAGAGCGACTACGGTAGGGCACTCGCCAACACCGCTCATCACTTATATGGTGCTCAAGCAAGCGTTATGCAGCTATGGGATATTACGAGTAATACGCTACAAGGACTTGATAAAGAAGACAGACTGGCTTATTTCAACGCTAAAAAGTTTCTGTCTTTTCAAATTGCGAAGATACTGGATACGTTGCAAAACCCATTTCGTGCCACGTACCAAAGTTTGTCGAGTGGCAATGGCTCGCAAGGGCACTATCCACTGTTCGACAATGTCACGGCACTTTTTTCTGCAACACCCGTGGTGGTAAGAACAGCGACTTATGTGTATGCCTGTACTGAATGGGTCGACGACGCGTTTCAAGGCAAAGAATTTACTCACCAAATTTATTCACGTCTGTTAAACCCAACGAATATTTCCCTTGCTAACGCCATTGTGGATATGGAAGCGGGTCCTTACGCTGCCGAATATCTAGCCTGGAACTTCAACTCGGGCATGGCTGCCATTGATGCGTGTTTATCAAATGTTCTTAGTCATGGCGATGTACTGATTGTTTCGAGGAACGTGTACGGCGGAGTGTACCAGCTACTTCATGATTATTTCGCCCGCAGCAACCGAATGGACATACAGATTGCGTGGTTTGACGGTTATGACGCACAGAGCTTTGCAGAGTTCATGCAGCAAACTAAAACTGAACATGCGTCGCGCTTGAACAATGGTGCGAAAATGCACGTGTATTTAGAGTCGCCTTGTAACCCACATGGTTACGTATTGGATGTGCCTGGGATCTGTGAATTAGCGCATGCACAAGATGCGTTGGTAATGTTGGACTCCACCCTTGCGACACCTGTACTGCACCAGCCACTTCAGCATAAAAACAAAGCTGCACGACCTGACTATGTGATCCACAGCTACACTAAAGATTTGTGTGGTAGCGGTGCTACCACAGCAGGCGTAGTTATTGGCGAAGGGCACCGCATGTTCCAGCCAAAAGGCAGTTCAGCAAATGGTGTTGATTGGTCACAGACCATGTTTTGGGATGTGTACTACATCAAAGGTGCGTTCTTAGATTCTGAAAAGGCCTTTGATGTATTAAACGGCATGAAGACCTTAGAGCAGCGCATGATGACCAAGGTCATCAATACGCAAGTGTTTACTGCATTTTTGAATGCCCACGATCAAATTCGCGTTAACTGTCACGCACTGCCTGAACACAGTAATGCCGGTTTGCGTGAAAAGCAGCATACACACGGCTGGCCGTGTACTTTATTCACGGTTGATATGGCGCCGGCAAACCTTCCTCGCGATGTATTTGTGCGGTTCTTCGATGCCCTAGAGCCTGCATTCAGCCACCAAGTGAGTATTGGCCAGAATAATACGATAATTTTATGCCCGGCGCTGACCTCTCACTCTGAGCTCAGCTCAGACGAGCAGAAGAAAGCAGGGATAGAACTGACCACTATGCGTATCGCCATGGGTACCGACAACGTTAAACAGCTCATTGCCCACTTTATGCTAGCCGCCAAACATTTTATCGAGCCTCATGTTCCAGGATTTTGTGAAAAGTTTATGGCAAATGCTGACATCGACAATCTGTATTTGTCGGTAAGTGAAAGAGTAAGTTCACAGCACTTTGGCAGCAAGGCCAGTATGGATTCACTGATGAAAGGTGCGTAGGTTCATTTTTTAGCTCAAGAAGTTGCTTTGAGCTGTCGATAAAAAATATTGAGGATGTTCTCCTTCTCCCGGGCCTTTCCTTACGCGGGCTCGGGATTTTTTTATTTATAGCAAAGGTAAATGACGCTAGAGCGCCTAACTTTTGTTATAAGGTAAGATAGACACAGATCTTTAACGTCAAAGAATATCTAAGGCAGCCTTATGCACGAGTTTAAAATTGATGTAACGCTAGATGCATCATTGCCCTTTGTTTTTGCAGCATTTCACGAGCCTGAATATCTTAGTGAGTGGTTTGCGCCGGGCGATTGTTCGGTCACACAAATCATGAGTGATTTCAAGGAAGGCGGTCGCTATCGCATAAAGATGATGGATCCCAGCGGTATTGAAATGTCATTGACTGGTGAGTACGTGACTATTTTAGCGAACGAGCAGCTGTCGTTCTCTTGGGCGTGGGAAGATGATATGGAAGAGTCGGTGATGACATCAGTGGACATTCACTTCGAAAAGACTGAAGAGGGGAATGTAAGGTTGGTGCTCATTCAGCAAGGCTTTCTCAATAAGCAAGAGTGCGATCAGCACAACTACGCGTGGATGTCGTGCCTAGAAAAACTTGCCGTATTAGCCGCTAAGAAAAAGTCGTTTAACTAAGGCCATATTTAAATAGTGAGAACGCGTTAGCATTACGCATCGTGTTATTTCAAATAACGCTTTTGAAAAGGGCAGAGCGCTAGGCTCTGCCCAAAGACAATCAGGTCAGCGAAGTCATCGCGTCCTTCCCACTCTTCTCGCGGTAGGTTTCAAAATCGTTGTAGCCTTCAACACCACCTCCGTACCACGACGATGGATCGTCAAAGGACTCGAGAGGGTAATTATGCTTAAATCGTGTCGGAAGATCTGGATTCGTGATCCAAGGTCTTCCAAACGCAATCATGTCACCATCGCCATCAGATAAACGTTTCTCGGCTTCTTCTTTGGTGTAGCCACAGTTTCCAATGATCATACCGTCGAATAGTGCTCTAAATTCAGCAAGGGTCATGGCTTCGCCTCGTTCATGGAAGCCAAAGGCCAAGCCATCCATTACGTGTAAATAACCTATCTCCAATTTGTTTAGCTGTTGGGCAACAAAGGTAAAGGTTTCACGAAAATCATCGGCCCCCATATCGTTAAATACACCGTTTGGCGATAATCTCACGCCAACGTGCTCTTTATCCCACACGCTCAACACTGCGTCCATCACCTCGGCCAAAAAGCGGTAGCGGTTATCGACACTACCACCATAATTATCGGCGCGCTGATTGCTGCGGCTATCCAAAAATTGATTGATGAGATAGCCATTTGCAGCATGAACTTCCACACCGTCGAATCCGGCTGCCTTGGCGTTAACGGCCGCTTTTTTGTAGTCTTGCACTGTGCGTTTTATATCGTCAAAGGTCATCGCCTTCGGCACTTCGTAGGGCTTCTTGCCTTTAGGCGTGTGAATTTCGTCCCCTTCAATTTTTATTGCTGATGCAGACAGGGGCAAATTTCCATTGTGGAAATCGCTGTGTGATGCGCGTCCAGTATGCCAGAGCTGCAAAACGATTTTTCCCCCTGCCTCGTGCACTCTATTGACCACCGAGCGCCAGCCCTCGACCATTTTGTCGGTATAAATTCCAGGGGTATCAACCCAGCCTATGCCTTCTTCTGAAATGGCCGTTGCTTCAGTAATAATGAGCCCTGCATCTGCGCGTTGTACATAGTGATCGCCCATAATTTTATTGGGTATGCGGTCGGCGCCAGCTCTACCTCTCGTCATAGGGGCTAATACCATGCGGTTTTGCAATGTATTCTCTGCCCAATCAAACGAGCTAAAAAGTACTGAGTCTGTCATTCTTATTCCTTATTCAACGTAGAATAGATTGATGTTGAAGCGCTAAGCGTATTGGTGCTCAAAACGCTATAAGATAGTAGTGAATACAGAGATAGCGAGAAGTTGGATTTGTGGAAAGTTGTCCTTGAAACTAATTAAACACAACGGCAGGGAATGGCATCGGTTTGAAAAAAAGCGCCCGAAGGCGCTGTAAAGTGTATTGCAGGGAGATTTAAAGTATCAAAGCCGCTAGGTTTACGTCGAACCTTAGGCCCAGAACAATCGCATCATCAAGTGCTATGACTCTGTCGCGCTGTGCGAATTGGTCGGGGTTGATAATGTAATGAACGTTCGGCTGAATTCTTACGTGGTCGTTGAGTTGATAACCATAACTTAGCTCTAACATAGTTTGGCTGCTTGCTGGTGTACCAACCCCGCCGTTTATGCTTCTTAATATACGCTGGTCTTCCAACGCTTCGTCACTGTACTGTTGGCGGGTAAATACGAAGCCAATGGTATCGTCAGGGCGTGAGGCCAGTGTGCCTCGTAATACGAAGCCCGCTTTTATATAGTAGTCTTCAATCAGGCCGCCCGATGTACCGGTTAGCACTGCACCGAATAGTGTTAACCCTTCTTTCGTTAGTGGGTTAGGACGAGTAACAGTTTGTTCAAAACGTGCGAATATACCCGAGCGACCGTTTCTAACAGCGTAATCATTGCCTGACTGCGCCGCATAGTTGCCCTCCTCATCAAAGACTGGGTCGGTGTAGTCTGCGCCATCGTACCAACCGCCAATTTCGTAGCGTCTTGGAAGTTCGTCATTGTCCCACGTAGTTTGATAGCCCAGAGTGAAGGGCACAACAACACCTGTAGCCTCATTAGTCGCCCAATCGAAGCCGTGATCGCCTAAGTCTTGATGACTGGTGTTATCTTCATAGACGCCGGTATGAAAGTATGTTTTTGGCGAAAGCCAGTATTTCGCATGGCCACCCCAACTTGAAACCGGCCACCAAGTAAAGTTACTGGTTCTAAATACAAAGGTTGGGTTCCCACAAGCAGCATTGGTTTGAAAGTACTGACAAAGTTCAGAGCCTAAAAAGCTGATATTCGCTACTGTGCGGCCACCTTCCAGTTCTAAATCGCCATCTAAAAACGAGGAAGAAATCGTAAACCGTGCAAGACGGGTATTTTGGCCGCCAAAGATTTCTTGTACGGACGTACTGTTACCAATGTAGTGCTCGGCTAAGTTTTTGCCGTGTCGGTTTGTCATGGCAATATGAATTTTGGTGTCTTTCCAGCCCGCTAGCGTATTTAAATCTAATTCCCCACCTACAAAGAGCTGACCAGCATAGGCACTGCCTCTGCGTTCACCACCGTCAATATTGGTGGCTGACTCACCCGTATAACTTGCTTGAAAGTCAAACGCGTCTTGAAACTTACTTTGTGATGCTGACGCAGTGGCGGCAACAATGGCGGTGCTTGCGAGGAGCGCTGTTTGCAAGCCTGTCTTACATCCAGAAAAGCGACGGGTAACTGTAGGTGTTTTCATCATTATTCTCTCAATTAAAAATGTTTATCAACCGCAGCTTGTTATAAGCGTGTGACTGATGACATCTACGCATTTGTTGCTAACTCCTTGTTGACGCAAGATAAATCAGAGTTAGCTAACGTTACAACGCGTTAACATATGCTTATTTTGAACGAAATCTAACTAACCTTTGTTATTAAATCAACCTTGTTTATTTATTTCTTTTGCTACATTTGTGTGTTTTTCGTTAATAGTGGGGAGATGCGATGGCAATATTTCAAGGTGAATAGAAAGCGCTCAGTGAGGCTTTCTATCTTGGTTATGTTATTGTCTATTAAGAAATTTTCAAAGGACGTTTCATCCGTTTAATAACAGTCACGCATTTTCTGTTAACGGTCGTCTACATATAAAGTCTAATTTTTAACGCAATTTGAAATAAGTAAATCAAATTGATTTATTGACAGGGGTAAAGAGCAATGCTTAAATTGGTTAACTAATTTTTTACAAGCGAAAGGCCGTTCTTATGAAAAACAACGCCCCTTTGGTTTCCAAAGACACATTGATTCCCTTTGTATTGTTAACGATTTGCTTTGCTGCATGGGGTGTGGCTGCGAACATGACAGACCCTTTGGTAAAGGTATTTAGTAAAATATTTACCATGTCGTCTTTGCAATCGGCATTGGTTCAATTTGCCTATTATGGCGCGTATTTTTGCTTAGCCATTCCTGCTGCTTTTATCAACAAGCGCTTTTCTTATAAAACAGGTGTATTGACCGGACTGGGCTGCGCGGCCGCGGGGGCATTTCTGTTTTATCCAGCCAGTCAAACCATGACTTACGGTTTTTTCCTTGCTGCACTTTTTGTATTGGCTGGTGGATTATCCATTCTGGAAACGTCGGCGAACCCTTACGTCATGGCGATGGGAAATCAAAAAAGTGCGACACGCCGTTTAAATCTAGCTCAAGCATTTAATCCCGTTGGTACTAATTTAGGTGTGTTTTTGGCTGCAACGCTTATATTACCAAACCTGAATCAGGCATCTGCACAAGAGCGTGCCGCCATGTCGGTAAGCGAGCTTAAAAACGTGATAGGGGCTGAGCTTGATGCGGTAATGCTTCCTTATGTAGGTATGGCATGTGTACTCGTTTTGGTTTGGGTTGCAATCTTCCTGATCAAAGCGCCAATTCAAGAATCGGTTGAGTCTAGTGTGGAAGACGTTAAGTTGGGCGCTTCGCTTAAGCGGTTAGTAGCCAACAAGCATTATCGTTTTGGCGTTTTGGCTCAGTTTTTTAATGTCGGAGCACAAACGTGCGTGTGGACCTTCACCATCCAATATGCAATGAAAGCGACAGGTGGCAACGAAGTGAGTGGTGGTGAAATTTTACAATACAGCATGATTGTATTTCTAATTTCTCGCTTCGTGATGACGTGGGTTATGCAGTACCTCTATCCAGCTAGACTGCTAATGATCATGTCACTGATTGCCATGGCGCTATGTATCTTCATGACACAGTCTCCTAATTTAGCAGGCGTAATCGCATTGGTATCTATCTCTGCCTGTTTGTCACTCATGTTTCCAACGATTTACGGCATTGCGCTTGAAGGTCTGGGGGAAGACACCAAGCTAGGCGCAGCAGGTCTTGTGATGGCGATTCTCGGCGGTGCCATTATGCCGCTCTTCCAAGCCGCCATTATTGATAGCGCAGGTGTTGTTGTATCATATATTGTTCCAGCTATTTGCTTCTTGCTTGTAGGTGGCTACGGCTACTTCGATATGCGCGCTAAAAAGAGCAGCGCTAAGCCTCAGTCCGATATAGACGCAGATGCCCTTAAAAAGATGGAAATGGGAATAGCTAAATAGTATTTCTTCAGAAACGTGTACGGGGCCAGTGATTCTATCACTGGCCTTTTTTGTATATTGAATACGTTATGTATTCCACTTTTTTGAGGAATGCACTCAATTAGTTAACAGCATTTTTTCACCGTATTTTCATCAGTTTAGTGCATGTTGAATATAACTGATTTTTCCCCTTGTATAGCGCAGAACACCTGCTAAAGCATGAACAGCAATCGTATAATTCACCCCTGACAATTTGGGAGTAAAACGTATGCTGGACTATGTGCTCATTGGCATAGCGGTAATGGCATTATTGGGTGTGGTATTTGAAGAAGTGCTTCACGTGAATAAGGCCAAAACCACATTATTTTTCGGAACATTCGCATGGATCCTTCTTTTCATAGATGCGAATAGGGGCCCTCACCTAGCAGAGCTCAATGAACACCTCATAGAAAACATAAGCGAAATATCCACCCTCTGGTTATTCCTTGTAGCGGCAATGACTTTCGTTGCTTACCTTAACCGCAAAGGCATGATTGAAAACATGTTAAACATTATCATGCCGCAAAAAATAACCCTCAAAAAACTCATATTCTTTACCGCTATTTTTAGTTTTTGCTTCTCCTCGCTAGCTGACAACATCACAGCGACCTTGGTGTCTATTGCCATGGTTTTATCCTTGGGTTTGCCCTTTAACCAAACCATGCGATTTGCCGTGCTAGTGGTATTTGCGGTGAACTCTGGGGGCGTGTCGCTAATAACCGGGGATGTCACCACTCTTATGATTTTCTTGGATGATAAGGTCACTATAACTCAGCTGCTCTTACTTATTATTCCTTCACTCACAGCAGTACTATTTCTAGCGTTACTGTTGAGTATAGGTATGAAGGGGGAGGTTAAAATAAAAAAAACACGCCATGAACTTAGGCCGGTTGATTACGTAATTGCGGGAATATTCCTGTCCACTATTGTACTGACGTTAATTGCCAATGTGCTTTTTGCTATTCCACCTATGCTTTCGTTTTTAGCGGGTATGGCGGTTATGTTTTTAGTGGCAACCTTTATGGGAGAAGAAAAATATGATGATCCTATCTTGGACTATATTCGCCTAATAGAATTCGACACGCTTCTGTTTTTCCTTGGGGTGTTGCTGCTTGTCGGAATGCTCGATCACATTGACGCATTGGGCGCACTTTTACATGTATATAGCGTAATGCCTTCAACAGGAGCCAACTTTGTGATGGGGGTGTTGTCTTCCATGATAGATAATGTGCCATTAACTGCTGCGTTGTTAAAAGCGGACATTGCCATGTCGACAGCTGAGTGGATGGCGTTCACGTATGCAGTAGGCGTTGGGGGCTCGTTACTTATTATTGGCTCATCAGCAGGTATTGTTACCATGAGTAAGGTTAAGGGCCTGACGTTCGCCAAATACGGCAAGTTCGTGTTGCTTCTTCTTGCAGCGTATAGCGTGGGTTACGCGCTGGTATTGGTAATGGCGAATTTGTTTGTTACGGCAAGTTAAGGTGGCGACGTTGCTTTTATAAACAGAACCAATAAAGCGTTTGAGGGCGATAGCCTGTCGCCCTTACGCTTTTTTATATAACGCTCCGAGTACCGTGGCTTTCGAAGCCCCTGTGACTGCAGGAACATTGCCTGGAATATCATTCATATACGCATGTGCAAACCACGCAAATGCTGCGCCTTCAACGTGCTGTGGATGGATGTCCAGAGCATGGCTGTCTGTTACTACATAATCGGTTAACGCATTGCTCAAGTTATGCATTAATGCTTTATTGAAAGCGCCACCGCCACACACTATAACTTCGCTTTTTGCGCCTTCTTTATTTGTTTTAGGAAAATGCTTCACAATTTCCTGAGCGATAGTGCTACCTGTTAGCGAAAGTAGGGTAGCCTGCACGTCTTTAGGGGCTAAATTATTGTTCTTTTCTTCGCTTTGCAGCTCTGCACTAGAAGGGAAGTAATCGGCAAGCGCATTACTTAACCAATTGATATTGAAATACTCTCTACCAGTACTTTTAGGCGCAGGCAAAGCGAAGTAATCATCCAATAAGAGCCTGTTTAACAGGCCTGAGTGACAATGCCCTGACGCAGCCCATGCTCCGTCTTTATCAAAGCTTTTATTTAAATGAAGACTTATCCACTGATCCATCAAGGTGTTACCGGGTCCGGTATCAAACCCTTTAGGTGGCGAAGCATCTTGTTTTGGCGCAAGCAGTGAAACGTTTGCTATACCGCCAATGTTAACGAGTACCCGGTGTTTTTCATCACTGGCAAATACTGCATTGTGAAAAGCGGGCACTAAGGGAGCACCCTGACCACCAAGGGCTATATCTTTGCGCCTAAAGTCGGCAATAACATCAATGCCGGTAAGAACAGCGATGGTATTAGGATCGCCTATCTGACAGGTGAAGCCGCGTATGGATGATTCTGCAAAGTGTGCTGACAATACATCGGAATTCGGATGATGACGTATGGTTTGGCCGTGCGAGCCAATAGCCGTAATATCCGAAGGATGTAGGTTGTTTTTCTCAAGCAGCGCTAAGGTGACCTTTGCAAAGGTTTCAGCAACCAGTCTATCAGCGATGGCCAAACTGTTAAGTTCATCAGGACCTTCACTACAAAGTGCATTGAGTGCAGTAAGTAATTCGGCAGAATAAGGAATTGAATGGGCGGCGAGGGTGGTGCAAGACGTTTGCGAGATGTCGCACAGGACGGCGTCGACGCCGTCCATGCTAGTACCTGACATCAGGCCAATATATTTTGCCATTTAGTCGTCGCTATTTCATTGCAAGCATAATGCGCTTGTTATTATCTAGCTGCTCTTGGCGTATTGCGGCAATTTCCATAAACCTTTCTTTCTCTTCCTTAGCAATAGGAAGCGCCTTCGGTAGTTCTACCGTTCGTGGGTTTCGGTGAACACCATCCACTAAAAACTCATAGTGAAGATGGGCGCCAGTAACCATACCTGAACTACCTAAATAGCCCACGGTTTGGCCTTGCTTAACCGTATCTCCCACTTTCACTGCACGCTTTTTAAAGTGAAGATATTTGGTTGTGTATTTCTCGCCATGCTGAATGAAAACATGGTGACCGTTATATTTATCGTATCCGGCTTTAATTACCTTACCGTCACCCGCAGCCATAATTGGCGTACCAACCGCAGCAACATAATCTGTACCGCGGTGCGCTTTCCAACGCTTTTGCACGGGGTGGAAGCGAGCTTTTGTGAAGTTAGAACTTACATATCTAAAATTCACTGGCGCACGCAGGAAGCTCTTACGCATACTGCGCCCTTCAGGCGTGTAGTATGTGCCATCTTCGTGAAGAATAGCGCTAAAATGCTCGCCTTGGTTGGTAAACTCCGCTGCAACGATGTCGCCGTAACCGACAAATTCACCGTCGATGTATTGCTCTTCGAATACTACGTTGAACGTATCGCCAGAACGGATCTCAATGGCGAAGTCGATATCCCAGCCGAAAATACCCGCCAAATTCATAATTTGGTTGCTGGTTAAGCCTGCATCACTGGCGGCGTTCCAAAAGCTTGAGTGAATTTCACCTTGGGCGAAGTTGTAGCGAATGTCTACATCTCGCTTTTCAAGCTCAGCGGTTAAGGCGCTGTTCTCATCCGACGATTCTGGACGTACAAACAGGGTTTCAGTCGAAGACAATTTGTACTTTAGCTCGCCGAAGCTGCCGTCTTTATTCGCTTTAAACGATAGTTCATCGCCGGGCAATAAAGTAACCAGCGTTTTTGTTAGCTCTCCTGCCTGCGTTACGTTATATACGTCACGCGAAGTGAAGCCAGCACGCTTAAATAGCTTTGCTAATGTATCGCCACTGCGCACCTTGTACGTCTGCCATGAAGATTCTTCTTCACCAGAAAATACATTGGTTGACGGCGCAATATGAAGCTCCACCGGATAGCGGACACCCGCATCCAGAATGTGTGCTTCTTGATGGCGACTGGCTTCTACTGGTTCACTTGGAAAAAGAATAAGCCCACCCAGAAATAAGCTAGCTACTGCTAACCCAGTTCTGTGCTGTTTCGGTAATTTTTTAAATAAATTTAGCGCTTTAGAAGCGTCTAATTTCTTTCTCATACTACTGCCCACCTGAGAAATGTTATGTGCACAACACTATTTCACATACGTTGCTTAAAAATGCAACTTTTCTCATTATATTGTTAGCGCAAATTGTTACACCCAATAGCTCTTATCATGAAGACTATTTCTTGAGATTACTGAATACAGTCCACGATAATTCAGCACTCTAATCCCACATTAAAAACTGTTGGGTTTAACAACATGACTGTTTGTAATCCGTTTTTTGACGCGCAAACCTTTTAATGGTTCCGTTGTACGCGTAAAATGCCCGCCAATATTGAATATACAGTTTTTTTAAGAGTGTGACGTACAAATGAAAGATTGGCAAACAGCGCTAGCTGAGATTAAACGGGGCGTTGATGAAATACTCCCCGAAGAGGATTTAATTGAAAAACTAAAATCCGGCAAAACCCTTACTATCAAAGCGGGTTTTGATCCAACTGCGCCTGATCTGCATCTTGGTCACACTGTGTTGATCAACAAGTTGCGTACATTCCAGCAACTAGGCCACAAAGTTGTTTTTCTTATTGGCGATTTTACTGGCCTAATTGGCGATCCTACAGGTAAAAATGTAACACGCAAGCCTTTAAGTAAAGAACAGGTATTAGAGAACGCGAAAACGTATCAAGAACAGGTGTTCAAGATCCTTGATGAAGATAAAACGGAAATACGTTTTAACTCAGAGTGGATGGACGACCTTGGTGCGGCGGGCATGATCAAACTCGCTGCAAGTCAGACCGTTGCACGTATGCTTGAGCGCGATGACTTTAAAAAGCGTTATAACAACGGTCAGCCAATTGCTATTCATGAGTTCCTGTACCCGTTGGTGCAAGGTTGGGATTCTGTTGCGCTAGAGTCAGACGTTGAATTAGGTGGTACAGACCAGCGCTTTAACTTGCTAATGGGTCGTGAGCTTCAAAAAGAGCAAGGCCAAAAGCAGCAATCTATTGTAATGGTTCCGCTTCTAGAAGGTCTAGACGGCGTTCAGAAGATGTCTAAGTCTTTGAACAACTACATTGGTATTACAGATGCGCCAAACGATATGTTTGGTAAAGTGATGTCTATCTCTGATGATTTGATGTGGCGTTACTATGACCTCCTAAGCTTCCGACCGCTAGAAGAGATTGCTGAGCTTAAAACTCGCGTTGCTAACGGTGAAAACCCACGTGATATTAAAATCATGCTGGCGAAAGAAATTATTGCACGCTTCCATGACGACGCAGCGGCAGAAGGCGCGCATCAGGACTTTATTCAACGTTTCCAGAAAAACGCTATTCCTGACGACATGCCCGAGCTTGAAATTGCATTAAGTGATGAAGGTATTGCCATTGGTAATTTGTTGAAAGAAGCTAACCTTGTAGGTTCGACTTCAGATGCTATGCGCATGATTAAGCAAGGCGCAGTTAAAATTAACGGCGATAAAGTGGAAGACACCCGCTTAGTAATCACCGAAAAAGGTGAAAATGTGTATCAGGTGGGTAAACGCAAGTTTGCGCGTATTACGCTAGCCTAATGTTTTTCTGATAGTTTTTGAAAGCCCGCTTAGTTAAGCGGGCTTTTTTTTGCCTGAAATATGAGTACTAGAGGAAAGTAGGGCGATTATTTTTTTAGAAGGCCCTAACTACTCATACAAAGTTGGCTTTAAGCCAAATTTAAAAGTGGGGATATTGGCTTTAACGTTTATAAGTGATTGTCGCTAAACGTTTTTTATTTTTCTTACTTTTTTTGAAAAATTTTGTCAGGTTTTTGCAATCGCTATCGTCTATAGGGGAAAAATCAATCAATAAACCCAACTGTACGATAAGCAGTTAACGCGTAGCAGGCTGGGATGAAACAACAGTGAAACTCAATACTAACGCTTACGCAATGCAAAGGATAAAAACATGACAACGGTAACTTCAACTCGTGCAACATACCATCAGGCTAACAAGAGCCTTCCTGCGAAGGAAGCGTTCATATGGCTGAAAGAGGGGTGGCAGCTTTTTATAAAAGCACCTTTCAAATTATTGGGGCTTTCTTTTGTTACTTTATTTGCCGCGGGGCTCATTCAAGCGCTAGCAGGGCCAATTGGCTTAGGCATATCGAAATGGGTAGGTCCGCTTCTGGCTACCGTAATGTGGTTGGCCATTGCCAACTTAGCAGAGAACAACAAGCTGAGATTGTCGGGCGGTACCCTGCGCTCATGGACAAATGTCGCTTTGTGGAGTTTGATCGGGCCAGTGATCGCATGGATCCAATTTCAAATTGGCGCTATGTTAATGGGCGCAGATGCAGTGGCGGCGTTAGCAAATGGTGTTGTAGTAGATGTACCCGCTTGGAAGGTCGGGCTAATGATGGGCTCGGCAACACCAATAAATTTACTGCTTTTATTTGTACCTATGTTGCTTATTTTAAAACATCGCTCAATCCCAGCATCTTTTACAAATAGTATTGCTACAGTAGTGGGCGCTTATAAGCCGATGTTGATAATAGGTGCCCTGATTTTCTTAACAGTTGCACTTGCGCCCTATACTTTCGCATTGTCGGGATTAGTGTTTGGCCCTATTGTTTCATGTATGTGCTTTGTTGCTTACCAGCGCTTATTTCGCTAATCAGCTAGGAAGCGTAATTCAACTGCTCACTTAAAGCGTGGAATTAAAAAATAATAAAAATGGAAATGCAGTGAAAGAAACCATTCAAATAGAAAAACTGCTTAGTGAATACGCGCCGCTCATGGCGCGTATTGCGACAACATTTGAGGCTAATAAATCACTTCAAGATGAGCTGATACAAGAAATGTCACTGGCGGTTTGGCGCGCTTTTGAAGGAGCTTCAAAAGACAGTGGTAGTGGCTTTCGCGGTGAGGCAAGTGTGAAAACGTTTGTTGCTAAAGTCGCACATAACAAGGCGGTTGATCACGTGATTAAAGAGCAGCGGCGTCAAGAGTTTACCCGTGACGGCGAGTTTGATTCTTCTCATACAACCAGCGCCAGCTCATCTCGGGATGCCACGTTACAAGAGAATGCGATTGATCTCATGACAGGCTTACGTCAGCTAGAAATAAAGTACAGACAGGTACTGGCATTGCTTTTAGAAGGTTTCAGTCAGCTGGAAATAGCTAATATGTTAGGTATCAAAGAGACTGCCGTCGCTAAGCGAGTAAGCCGCGCCCGCCAACAGCTAACGCAGATAATGGAGCAACAGCCTTGAGCGATAACAAAAAATCCTTGAGCGAAGATAAAAAAGCCCTGAGCGATAATAAAAGAGCCTTGAGCGAAGAAAAATTAAGTATGGCCGAGAACAGCACGCAAATGAACGAATTAGATAAGCAACTCGCTCAGTGGCAAAGTGCCTACAAGGATGCAACCCCTTCAGTAGATATAGATGCACTGATAAAAGAAACCAAGAGCGCAAGATTTAAACTTAAACTAAAAGGTGCCGTTGATTTGGTGCTCGGGCTAGCGGTTTCTGTGTGGTGTTTAACTTTGGTGTTGTTCGAGCCACTTAGCACGTATCAATTTTTGCTTTTCATGGTACTTACACCTATTCCCGCCGCTTTCGGGGCATGGGGATATTGGGTAAGGCAAAAGCAGTGGAAGGTCCAGGCGTTAGACGTTCAGTCAATGTTGGCGTTTAAACAAAACCAATTAAAACAACAATTACATTACTGGAAAATCAGCCTCTATGGATGCTTAGCTTTGTGGTGTGGATTGCTGGCACTCGCCGTCTTTAATGTACTGATGTTTAATGCCTTCACGCTGTGGGGGACACAGCTTTTGATAAACAGTGTGGTCGTTTTTATTGTATACCGCCGGTACAAAAAGTTAGCCTCCGACTTGCCGTCGGCGCTAAAGAAAATAGAAGATATGAAATAGCTGAAACTAATAGTCTTATAATTCCAGCATTGGTACGAAGCCCCCGTAAATAAGGCGTTTACCGTCGAAAGGCATGGGGTTTTCGTTTTCCTGCATTCTAGGATCTTCCATCACCTTTTTCCAAGCAGTATCACGCACTTCTTTTGAAGGCCAAAATGCAATGGAAAACACCACGGTTTCATTTTCTTTGGCTTTAACAGCCATCGGGAAAGACGTGACTTCCCCTTCAGGGACATCGTCACCCCAAGCTTCAAGTATTTTAGTCGCACCATACTCTTTAAAAATATCGCCGGCGAGTTTGGCGTGCTCAATGTATAACGCTTTATTTTCAGTGGGAACGGCTACAGCAAAGGCATCGATATATGACATGAGGTGACTCCGTCAAAGAATAGATACCTAAAATAGCCTAATTTATAGACAGCATGCAATGCTTAACATTAAGGTGAATCGTAATTTATAACCATTACTAGCGTTCTGCTATTTTCGCCCATTGGTACAAGCCATGCAGTGCTAGCCTTCTTGCTTTTGCAAAGGGGTAGGTTTTCAAAGGAGAACGATAAAGGGGAAGCGATAAATCGACGTCATTGCTACCCATCATACGTTGAGCAAGTCGTTGCCCTGCAAACGCGGCAAAAGAAACGCCCGAACCGCAATACCCCATGGCGTAACCGATATTACCGCTAGAGCGGTTTAAATTGTTGCCGCTTACCTTATTGTCGATGAAAATCCGCGGCATATTGTCTAACGATACACTTACCCAACCACTCCAAAAATAATCCATGGCGATACCGCTAAGTGAAGGGAAACTATTAAGCATCGCGCGATATAAGCGCTGTTTCTCTGACGCGTTATCTGCATCTTTACCTTTTACGGCACCACGACCGCCGAATAATAATCTGCCATCTGGCAGCACACGGTAGTAATACTTCATCATCCGCGTATCCATGAAGCTCATTGGTGCGGTTAGGCCAGACTTTGCACGCTGTTCGCTACTCAATGGCGCAGTGACAAAAATGCTCGATTGAACAGGAAATTGCTTATTGTCTACGCTGTCATGAAAGCGCTTAGGGGTATAAGCATTAGTAGCAATGAGTATGTGTTTGGCAAAAACTGCCCCGCTGGGTGTTACGACAACATATCCGGTCTTGTGCTTTTCAATGCGAATGGCTGGCGAGTCGTAAAAAAGCGTTGCTCCAAGCTCCTTTGCTACTCTTGCATATTCGCTTACTAATTTTAGTGGGTGTAAGCATGCACCCTTTAGCTCAACGCCACCATACGCCCCTTCAATACCAAAGCGCGCAATAAGGTCTTTTTCACTAAGTGGAGAGCTCGGCACATTGAAGTGTGACTCAAGATGCTTAGCACTGGCACAGAGTAGTTCGGCTTGCTTTGGGTTATGCGCCAGTTTTAAATAGGGTCCTTCTACCAAATCGACCTGCATATCAAAGTCTGCAATACGTTGTTTAAGCAGGTGTACCGCGCCATCAAACTCGCCCTGCATAGCTTTGGCGATGTCACGACCCCACTTGTCCTCTATGGCGCTTAAGCTCAATCGGCCGCTACCCGAGAGGATAAAGCCTCCATTGCGGCCCGCACAGCCAAATCCCGGTGAATTCGCATCAAGTAGCGTGACTTCTTGTTTCGCTTGAGCAAGTGTGATGGCAGCTGAAAGACCGGTATAACCACCACCAATGACGAGGTACTCAGTGTTTACCTTCTTGTTTAAAGGCGGCAGTGTTGGTGGTTTGTGTGTGGCATGCCAGTAGCTGTTTGCCGCGGGTAACATTGATGAAACGCCGCGTGAAATAAGAGGATCGTAGGTCATAGAATAAAAACGTTTTTACCTTTGGCGTACTTATGGAGCTTGAAATTGAAGTAGCATTTCCGCACCTTCACACTCGCAATAACCCTCGCATACAGGGCAATCGTAGCCTTCGTGAATAGATGCGTAGCGCCATTTATTGGGGTGTTTCTTGATAAGCTGCCCCCCATTTTTGGTGAAGTACTTAAATGCGCTGTTGCCCGGACTTGCCAACCAAATATGTGCTAAACCCGCTTCTGCGCCTTGAGTTTGCGCACATTCAATCGATTTACTTAATAGTCTGCTGCCAATTCCACAGCCCTGCATTGCGGGGTCTACCGTGTTGCATTTGAAATAACATACGGTATTTGGATCTACTGGCCAAAGGGAAGGGCTGCACCACTCATCTGCTTCCCATTGCGTATGCGCAAAGGTGAGCCTGAAACCAACAACTTTTTGTTTGTATAGAGCTACCCAGCTAGCATTAGTATTGCCAACAAAGCTCTTTGCATAGTAATCAGCAAGTAGCTCGTTGGTTAGGTAGTTATCTCCGTGCACGTGATTGCCAAGAGCAATCACCCCTGCAAAAAACTCAGGCGCTAGAGACTCGTAGCTGATATCACTTTGAATTATGTGGCTCAAATGATTTGTGGGCTTCATACTTTTTCTTTACGTGGGGCGTTTTTCATCCCGTCAAGGTGCACATCCAAGGCTTCAACTGATATCAATATTTCTCTTACCGACATCCATAGTGAATACAGAAGTGATACTAAACTTGCAGCAAACACCCAGTTTCCTACCTGTTGATAGGTGAGGTATATCGCTAGCATGGATACTACACAAAGAAAAAAACTACCCACACCTGCTATTTGCATTCGCTTAATAAGTTGAATACGTAATCGAAGGTTTTTTATTTGTGCTTGAGTATTATCATCTCTCTCTTCTTTTGAAAAGTTTCGGATAATAGTTGCAAGCGTTAAAAAGCGATTGGTATAGGCTAGAAGCAATAAAGAAATCGCCGGAAATAACATGGCCGGAGTAGCAATATCTATTTTCATGGGTGTTTCATACAATCGTCGAGTAAAAAGAGTGTATCACAGGGGCTCAGTTACACACAGTAATCAGCCAAGAGGTTGAACTTACAACATCTTTAGTGCCAAAGACTAATACGAAGGAGAAGGCGGAATATTGAGTCTACATTCGGTCAACTGTCATGCCAGCGGCACTCCAGCCTAACATATCGCCTTCTAAATGCATGACTTCAGAAAAATCGAGTTCTTCCAATACTTTCATTGCCAGTTTGGCTCTTCTGCCTGAACGACAATAAATGATAATAGGCTTGTTTTTGTGGCCTTCTAATTCGCTAAGGTAGTCATTGATATTTTCATGGGGCATATTTACTGCGCCAGGAATGTGACCATCGGCGAATTCTTGCGGAGAGCGAACATCAATAAGGAGCCAGTCGTTGTTTGCAACTCGCTCGATAAGGTATGGTGATGCGGCAACAGAGGCTTGCGCGGTCGCTTTCGCTGTGCACTGAAGCGACACAAACAATGCAACACTGATAACAACTAGAAAACCCGCAACAACAATCCGCATGAATAAAAACTCTTACCTTTTTATAGAAGATTAGAACCTGCTCTTATTCTGTTACACAAAGGCGCTTAAATTGAGCCAAGTCGGTGTGTATCAATTGAAAACAGCCCAGCAGGTCTAGACTTAAGTATAACGCTTATGCGCTTTCTTTAATACCTTTACAGAGTACTTTTAGTTCATTTATTAATCGCAATGAAAACCGACTGGTGACGTCTGGATCCACAACAATTAAGGGGGCTTTGAGGAAAGAGCGATGATCACGCCAGAATACCTCAAGTTCTGAATGCGTACTTTTAGATGCCGCAATGAGTGCATGAGGTTGGCGAGTGAGTACATCTTTTAATGCGACTTGAGGATAGTCTACAGGACTGTCTGCAAATAATGTTTGAGCACCACACACATTCAGCAGTTGGTTACCCCACGCGTTGGGACCGATGGTCATAAGTGGAGCAGTCCACGAATAATAAAATATTGGTATAAGCGAGGATTTGTCGTATTTACTTCGAAGTTCGGCTAGTTCGTTGAGAAAATCATTGGAGAGCTGGGTCGCCTGCTTTTGCGTATTTGTAAGTGCCCCAAGCCTTTTAATTTCGCTGGCTATATCAGTGATATTTTCGACCTTGCTGCTAAATACGTTTAGACCCATCGAGGAAAGCTTATGGATATCTTGCGGCTTATTGCCTCCATCCCATGCAAGAATTAAATCAGGTTCTAACGCCACAATGGTAGCGATATCGGCACCTTGAAAATCCGCCACCCGCTTAATATTTTTCGCGGCGTCAGGATAGTCGCTATAGTCGCTTACACCTACAAGGTTAGGGCCTAAGCCCAAACTAAATGCCCATTCGGTAAGGTGGGGCGCAAGGCTGACTATCTTTAGCTCGACGGAATTTGATAAGGCGCTTGATTCCGAGCTTGGTGCAACATCGGCAGAAGCAAATTGATCTGAATGAGCTAGGTGCTTTGTCTCGGCATCTGATTCTGAGTTAGCAAATGTGAGAAGAGGTAAATAGCTTAAAATTACAAAAAAAATGGTTTTCATCATAACTGCTGTTTTCATTGGGCTACGGCCATTGCCAGCATAGCTAACGATGCGAAGGCGCTAACCGCAATCATGGCATGAGTGACCGTATTTTTGGCTGTCAACATGTGAGAGTACTTTACCTCGTTAGCGCCTCCCACGCGGGTGTATCGAATCTTCTTGTTGGCATAAATTGCTGGTCCGCCGAGTTTAATATCAAGCACACCGCCCATAAGCGCAAGCAGTAGCGACGTTTTATCTTTCACTGGGGAGCGCTTTATGGCGCGAAACCCTTTAATAGGATGGCTGACCAGTAGTGTTGCTAGACCACCAATGACCGCGGGCGGCATATTAAGTAAGTAAACAAGGTTACGTACGGGTTTGGCAAAGAAAGTCATTGCAGGGGTTCGGTAATGCCACTGCCAAGATGTGAGCAAAAGCAATCGATAAATGAGTGCGCCTATGGGGCCTGCCACTACAAAGTAGAAAATAACGCCGCAATAAAGATAAAGAAACTTCAGCCAAAGCGATTCTATCGCGGCTTTGGCAATTCCTATATCGGAAAGTGAAGCGCATTGACGTGCGGTAATGGTTTGCGCCATTTCACGTGCGAGGGATTTTTTATTTCTTCCCACACTCGCCAGCACTTTTTTGTACTGTTGACGCTGGTAACCGTAATCGAGCAGTGCGACAAGAATAATCGCCTCAAAGAATACGGGGTATTGGGCCATGTACACCAAGATGGCAACACATACTACCAACGGCGCAAGAAGAACTAGGGCGGCTAATGAGCCTGAAATATAGTGCTGAGACCTACCGTATTCGCGAGAGGGCACCACTTTGCGCCCCATTTGCTGAACGAGGTAGCGCATGAGCGTTAATGGATGAGTACTTTGGGGCCAGCGCCATAATGCGTCAACGGCGATAGCCAGCCAAAGTACGAATAGCGACTGGTATTGCGGGTCGCTAATTACCTCTGTCATCTTATTTTGCGAGAGCCTTAATCATTGCCATAACTAATTGTGCTGAGTGTTTAGCGGCAGTGTCTAGATACTCTTTAAAGCTCACTGACGACGTTTTTCCTGCAATATCCGACAATGAACGAATGACAAGGAAAGGCGTGTCGAGCATATGGCAAGTTTGACCTATAGCTGCACCTTCCATCTCAACCGCTTTCATGTCTGGGAAGTTTTCACGCAGTTCTGCTACAGCTTCGTCGCTACCGATAAACGCATCGCCCGTACAGATTAAACCTGTTGTCGACTGAAGCGACGTAATGCCTGTGGCAGCACTACGAGCGGCTTCCATTAACCTTGTATCGCAACGGAAATCTTCAGGCATACCTGCGCATTGACCGAGCTTGTAGCCAAAATGGGTTAAATCGGCATCATGGTGAATAACGTGACTGGCGATCACTAAATCACCGATGTTTAGATTCTTGTCGAAACCTCCGGCAGAACCGGTATTGACTACAGCATCAGGGGCGTACTGTTCGATAAGTACAGTAGTAGCAATTGCTGCAGCCACTTTACCAATACCGCATTTTACTAGCACCACTTCTATGTCGTTAAGTGTACCTTCGTAAAACGTCAGGTGCTTCCACTGGGTTTCTTTTACATTCCAAAGTGACGCTTTAAGTAGCGCAACTTCTTCGTCCATTGCACCTAAAATACCAATTTTTTTCATAACTTTACCGACGGTGTTGAGGGAATTTAACGCGTGAATACGCTGCTGAAAGCGTTAATTGTATAAGGAAAATAGAGAAACTGACAGAAAAATGCCTCTGTTACCGCTATTTGAGAGTAAGAAAATAGCAAAGCAACAAAGGCCAGGGGAAGTGGGGCTTATGTCTTAAGCTGCAGCTGGTCTGCTTGAACGCACTGGGCGAGTCGGGCGCTTTGGTGGCTCTGGATTATGCGTTGGCAGCTGTGCCATTTTTTGCTGTAAACGGCGATATGGAATGAGTTTGTTTTCCAAACACTCGCGAATATCGTCAACGGTATAACCAGATTTCACTTTAATTCTTGCATGAGGAAGGCCTGCAGCATCAAGTGCTCCGGTTACAAACCAGTCTTTTTGTGATTTATAACCATCTTTGCCTTGGCTATGAACTAAGTCGATAGCAAGAACAGGACTCATGTCGTGTTTATCTACTAATACAAAGTCGAGCTGTCTGCTAGAAGCTCTGCTGATGGCTTGGCTTGCCGTCTTTTTATTTGCAGACTGGCGAACCGCCACTAAATCGTTAAGACGCACACGGCACACTATGCGAAACTCTCTTCCCATAGCCTGTTCGATAAGGTTTAAAAAAGAGTGCTCAACGGGGGTGAACAATTGCGGCTTTCGCCTAAATGGAAATGCGACACCGCCGTCTGACAACTTTATGGCACCCAGTGCAACGACAATAAGTAACATCATTAGAATAATTGCCAATTCCATCGTAACCCTCGCAAATTTCAATAGTTAAAGCCCACGGAATGCATAATAAAGAAGCCCGCTAAAGTGTTTATATCGAAAAAAGCTTGGGCTCCGTTTGCAGTTTGAGCGTCATAAAAATGACACTCACTGTTACCGTGGAGTAGTTATTGATGATTTTGCAAAGCAGATGCCAACATGAGTAGATTTCGTAGTTGTCTTGCTAAAAGGGCTTATTTCGTTGTGGATGTAACAAGAATATCCACTTGAGAGCCGGTATTATCTGGGCTGATTATTACTCTGACCCCTTTATCTTCTGAGGATAACAACGTGCGGCCGCTAACTGGTGTGTGAGTTTTTAAAGCAGGGTGCGCCGTTTGGTAAACATCCAGTAATTCACTCGGGGAGCGAGGAGAGTGGTAAACCATTACTGCTGTCTTGCTTTCGTCAAATGCTTGGCATTGTCTTGCATCATCAGAAATCTTAATTTGCTGAAAATCAGAAGGGCAAGACGTGATGCTTGGCTTACTAGGTGAAGAGTTGACGCTTTGTTTCTTGGTTTGGTTGTTGACTTGCGCATTTAATGAAGCGTCAACAGCAATGGTATCAGCTAAGCTGGCATTGCTCGCTGCTATCGCCAATGTTAGACACAATGTAAGTTTCTTAATGTTTAAATGCTGCATAGATAGATTCTTCACCCGATGTGCGATGTCTTTAATTGCTTAAACGATAGTAGAGTCGTAACTCTCGCGCTTCAACTAAACCTTGGTCTATTAACGTATATTAGTGAGGTTTTCCGTATAGGTTTTGGTTTAAAGCATCACTTCATCCCTGCAACTCTATTACTGGTCATAAGGCGTGGTCAATAATTGATACAGCGCATTTGTTCCACTGTAAAAGTTGCCTATACGTAAGTTTTCATTAGGAGCGTGTTGATTGTTATCAGCATTGACTAATGGAATAAGAATTACCGGCTTTTCTATACTGTTTACTAGCGGTGCGGTTGGAACAGTACCCCCCATCATTGGAATAACTACAACCTTCTCATCGCTTACAGATTCTAGTGCCTTTTGCGCCCATAGACCAACTGGCTCATCGAGGGACGTTTGTAGTGCTGCAGTGCCGGGGCTAACTTCTATAAGAATGAGTTTTTCATGCTTTAGACGGGTTTCTTTTGATGGCAATTCGTCCACAACGTGATATCCCTTATCTGTTACATAGTCTTTTAACAGCTTAACTTGTCTGGACGAGTGAGCCTCTTTTGTAGTTCTAATATCGATGGACGCTGTAGCGCTAGCCGGAATGATTGTCCTTACTGCTGTTGTGCTTGCAGCGCTCAATCCATTGATATTTAGAGACGGAAGACTAATGGATTCATAGTAGTTGCCACCTACAGACTCTGACTTTGCTACCCCAAGGCGTGCCAATAGTGCAGTTTCATCAATAGGAATGTCTCGAAGCACCTGTTTTGTTTCTTCTGACAGAGGAGCGTCTCCGTAATAATTAGGAATAGTCACCTTGCCATTTTCATTTTTCATCCCTGCTAAGAGTGTTGAGAGCATAAAAGCGGGGTTTTGAATGTAGTTGCCAAAGTGCCCACTATGGCTATCAGAGTTTGGTCCGAAAACAGTGAGCTTAACCAGTGTCGCACCGCGATGACCGAAAACCACGGTAGAAGCGTTGGATGGATGCATGGGACCGTCTAACATTACTACGGCATCTGCAGAAAGCTGCGCTTTGTTTTTTTCTATCACTTTTGCGAGGGTAGGAGAGCCACCTTCCTCGTTTGAATCAAGGAGCACTTTGATATTAACTGATGGCGTCACCTTATTCGTCGAAAGTGAGTTTATGGCTGCTAGTAACATCATAATTGGGGCTTTGTCGTCAGATGCCGAGCGCGCAAAAATACGCCAATTAGGGTCATAGTCTTTATCGAGTAAAGAGAGTGGTTTTTCAACCCAGCTGTCATTTTCTTCGATTTTTAGAACGGGCTGCCAAGGGCTGTCTTGTTCCCACAACTCAGCGTTAACCGGTTGACCATCCATATGTGCATAAAAAAGCAGGGTAGGGGCATTTTTCCCAGCTAGCATGTAATCAGCATACAGCATCGGCATGCCGTTGTTTTCCAGCAGCTGAGTATTAAAACCATACTCGCTGTATTTCGTTGCCGTCCAACGCGCAACCTTTTCTATATCAGTTGCTGATTGCGTTGCAACGTTGGGTAGCGTGAGATATTCCAAGTAGTCTGCGAACACTGCTTTAGCCGAGCGAGTGGTAAGTGCGTTACTTTCCTCTGCCTGGGCGCAATATGAAACGGAAACTAAAAATAACCCGTAAAGTAGCCCTGTCCGCAATCTCATGATGTCATCTCTTTATTCAATTATTCTATCTAATGTAAATCGTATCTCTTTAGTTTTAAATAAAAAAAGCTCGATAGCAGAACTATCGAGCTTTTCGTGAATGGACAATAGGCCTTAGTTAGCGAAGGTTAAACGCCAATATAGTCCATAATCCCTTCTGCGGCTTTACGGCCTTCGTCGATAGCAGTAACAACCAAGTCACTACCACGTACCATATCGCCACCGGCAAAGACTTGCGGGTGAGAGGTCTGGTAAGCAAATTTGCCAGCAGATGGCGCGCGTACGCGACCTTTTTCATCAAGCATAATGCCGAAGTCAGCAAACCATGGCGCAGGGCTGGGCTGGAAGCCGAAGGCGATAATTACCGCGTCTGCTTCTAGTACGTGCTCTGAACCTTCCACTTCAACAGGGCGGCGGCGACCATTGGCATCCGGTGGCCCCATTTCGGTTTTAACCAGCTTAACACCACATGCCTTACCGTTTTCATCTACTGCAATGTCTAGAGGCTGAAGATTGAATTTAAACTCAACCCCTTCTTCTTTCGCATTAACAACTTCGCGGCGAGAGCCTGGCATGCTTTCTTCGTCACGGCGGTATGCACAGGTAACTTGGGCAGCGCCTTGGCGGATTGACGTGCGAACACAGTCCATCGTGGTATCACCACCACCTAGTACTACTACGCGCTTGCCTTTCATATCAATGTAATCAGCAGGATCTTTTTCAAGGCCCATTACGCGATTGGTGTTGGCGATAAGGAAAGGTAAGGCTTCGTGAACGCCTTCAACTTCTTCGTTATCGAAACCACCTTGCATCGACTTGTACGTACCCATGCCTAAGAAAACAGCATCGTATTTATCAAGCAAATCCTGGAACTGTATGTCTTTACCAATTTCAGTGTTAAGTACGAACTCAACACCCATCTCGGTAAAGATTTGGCGGCGTAGCTTGATCACGTCTTTCTCTAATTTAAAAGACGGGATACCAAATGTAAGTAGGCCACCAATTTCTTCGTATTTGTCGTAAACAACAGGTTTAACGCCGTTACGAACCAGGATATCAGCACATGCAAGACCAGCTGGGCCTGCACCTACAATCGCCACTTTCTTGTCGGTCCATACCACGTCAGACATATCTGGGCGCCAGCCCATTTTGAATGCTGTATCGGTAATGTACTTCTCAATACTACCGATAGTCACAGCGCCAAAATCGTCATTCAGTGTACATGCACCTTCGCACAGTCTGTCCTGTGGACATACGCGGCCGCATACTTCCGGCAAACTGTTGGTTTTATGAGAGAGTTCCGCAGCTTCCAAAATACGGCCTTCGTTCGCCAAGCTTAACCATTGTGGAATATAGTTGTGTACAGGACACTTCCATTCACAGTATGGGTTACCGCAGTCCAAGCAGCGATCTGCTTGGCCTTCGGTTTGAGATTGGCTCAGCGGTTGATAAATTTCCGCGAACTCTTGTTTACGTACCATGATCGGCTTTTTCGGCGGATCGATACGTTCAACATCGACAAATTGATATACGTTCTTTGCCATAAACTAAATCCTCCTACTGAGCCTGAATGCGTAATTCAGCACTTGAACGACTGATGTGACCAAGCAAGTTTTTCACATCACTGGTTTTTGGCTTAATAAGCTTGAAGCGTTTCAGCGTTGCGGCGAAGTCAGTAAGCAACGACAACGAGTGCTCGCTTCCTGTTTCTTCGTAATGCTGATTAATTAAGCCACGTAAGTGCTCAGCAAGAATCGCTTTATCTTCAATTGGCATTACATCGACCAGTTCCGCATTTACACGGTTATCAAGGTCGTCGCCATCATCCATAAGATAAGCAAAACCACCAGTCATACCTGCACCGAAGTTAACACCAACCGGACCAAGTACAGCCACGATACCGCCTGTCATATATTCACAGCCGTTATCGCCAATGCCTTCAACTACCGCAATAGCACCAGAGTTACGTACGCCAAAGCGCTCGCCAGCACGGCCAGCAGCAAACAGCTTACCGCCTGTTGCACCGTAAAGGCAGGTGTTACCCATAATGGCGCTGTCGTGGGCGTCGTAAGAGATATTGCGTGGTGGGTGAATAACAAGCTTACCGCCGGTCATCCCTTTACCTACATAATCGTTGGCATCACCTTCAAGGTGCATATGCAGGCCGCCAGCGTTCCACACACCGAAGCTCTGACCCGCTGTACCGGTAAGTTCAACTTTGATAGGTGTATCTTCAAAGTCGTGGTTACCGTGGTGTTTAGCGATTTCACCTGATAGCAATGCGCCGACAGAGCGATCCGTATTGCGGATTGGGTATTTAAGGGTAATAGATTTACCGTCAACAACCGCTTGCTGGCCGTCTTTAAGCATCTGCGCGTTCAATTCACCTTTATCGATAGGTGCGTTGGTCGTTTGTGAGCAGAATAAGCGCGTATGGTCGCCTGCTTTAGGCTGCGCTAGCAACGGAGACAAATCTAAACGGTTTTGCTTAGCGGTAATGCCATCTAAAACTTTAAGTAGCTCTGTGCGACCAACAAGGTCGTCGAACTTAGCAATACCCATAGACGCCATGATTTCACGCACTTCTTGCGCAATAAACTTGAAGTAGTTCATTACCATATCAGGTAAGCCAATGAAGTGGTCGTCACGCAGTTTTTGATCCTGCGTTGCAACACCGGTCGCACAGTTGTTCAAGTGGCAAATACGTAGATATTTACAGCCTAAAGCCACCATTGGACCTGTACCAAAACCAAAGCTCTCAGCGCCTAAAATACCGGCTTTTACTACGTCTAAGCCTGTTTTCAAACCACCGTCGGTTTGAACGCGTACTTTGTGACGTAAGCCGTTTTCAATAAGCGCTTGCTGAGTTTCAGATAAACCAAGCTCGAATGGACTACCCGCATACTTAACTGATGTTAGCGGACTTGCACCTGTACCGCCGTCGTAACCTGAAACGGTGATAAGGTCGGCATAGGCTTTCGCTACACCCGTTGCAATGGTGCCAACACCCGGCTCAGATACTAGCTTAACGGATATAAGTGCCGTTGGATTAACCTGTTTCAAATCGAAAATTAGCTGTGCCAAATCTTCAATTGAGTAAATATCGTGGTGTGGAGGTGGTGAAATAAGGGTTACACCCGGCACAGAGAAACGTAGCTGTGCGATGTATTTATTTACCTTATCGCCGGGAAGCTGACCGCCTTCACCCGGTTTTGCACCCTGCGCCACTTTAATTTGAATAACGTTTGCGTTAACCAAATAGTGAGGCGTTACACCAAAGCGACCTGAAGCCACCTGCTTAATTTTAGAGTTCTTTTCAGTTCCAAAGCGAGAAGGGTGTTCGCCACCTTCCCCAGAGTTAGACTGACCGCCCAGGCGGTTCATGGCAATCGCTAGTGCTTCGTGCGCTTCAGGGCTTAGTGCACCAATTGACATTGCCGCAGTATCAAAGCGTGGGAATAAGTTTTCCGGTGCTTCTACTTCGCTAATATCAATAGGGTCGCAATCAGGGTTTATTGCTAGCAAGTCGCGAATGTGCGCAGGCGCACGCTCGTTAACAAGCTTCGCATATTGCTGGTAGTCGTCGTAGTTACCAGACACCACAGCCTTTTGAAGCGTACTGACTACGTCTGGGTTATAGGCGTGATATTCGCCACCGTGCACGTATTTAAGCAAGCCGCCGTGATCGACAGATTTACGCTTAAGCCAAGCAATACGGTTTAGGTTGATAAGATCTTGCTGGAAATCATCGAAGCCCGCACCTTGAATGCGTGAGGTCACACCTTTAAAGCATAACTTCATCACTTCGTTGTTAATACCCACTGCTTCAAACAGTTTAGAGCTACGGTAGCTAGCAACAGTGCTAATACCCATTTTCGACATTATCTTGTACAAGCCTTTGTTGATACCCTTACGGTAGTTCAACGTGGCCTGCATAGGAGAAATATCCAGCTCGCCTTTTTCACAAAGCTGCTCAATAGTTTCATATGCTAGGAATGGGTAAACCGCAGTGGCACCTAAGCCAATCAACACCGCGAAATGGTGTGGATCGCGGGCACTTGCTGTCTCAACAACAACGTTAGCATCGCAGCGCAATGACTTTTCAACTAAGCGACGTTGTACCGCACCAACTGCCATTGCAGCAGGGATAACCAAGCGATTTTGTTTAATGTTTCTGTCAGACAGAATAACGAATGCAGCACGCTTGTTTTTAACCAGCATTTCTACTTCGTTACAAACGCGCTCGATGGCTTTCTTCAAACCTTCTTGCGGCGCATACTGAAGCTCCACGACTTCTGAGTAGTAGTTGTCTGGGTTAAATTCGCGCAGTTGCTTAAGGTCGGTATACATTAGCACTGGCGAGTCAAACAATACGCGGTCAGCGTAACCTGAGGTTTCGCTAAATACGTTTTGCTCGCGGCCAATACAGGTTGCCAACGACATAACGTGGTTTTCACGTAGCGGGTCGATAGGCGGGTTAGTTACCTGTGCAAATTGCTGACGGAAATAGTCGTATACCGTACGTTGACGCGAGGACATAACCGCCATTGGCGTGTCATCACCCATTGAACCAACGGCTTCTTGACCGTCTTTCGCGAGTACTTTTACAACTTGTTGAATTTCTTCATAGCTGTAGGCGTGTAGCTTGTGGTACACCGCCATGGCATCGTCGTCAAACACGCGTTTACCAATTAATGACGCGTCAAGCTTTTCAATTGGCGTTAATCGACGAATATGCTTGTCTAGCCACTCTTTATAAGGATGGCGTGCTTTTAAGTCTTCATCAATTTCAGTAGAGCGCCAGATTTTGCCTGTGTATGTGTCTACAGCAAGCATTTCACCTGGGCCTACACGGCCTTTTTCAATTACGTCAGCTTGCTCGTAATCCCAGATACCTACTTCTGAGGCTAGGGTAATGAAACCGTTCTTAGTAATAACGTAACGAGCAGGACGTAGACCATTTCTATCAAGGTTACAGGCAACGTGGCGACCGTTAGTTAAAACGATACCCGCTGGGCCGTCCCATGGTTCCATGTGCATAGAGTTGAACTCGTAAAATGCACGAAGATCATCGTCCATGGTCTTGTTGTTTTGATAGGCGGGTGGAACAAGTAACCGCATAGCACGGAATAAATCCATACCGCCGGCTAAGAATAGCTCCAGCATGTTATCCAGCGAGGATGAGTCTGATCCTTCAGTATTAACGAAAGGGGCTGCATCTTTAAGATCTGGAATAAGTGGCGTTGCGAATTTAGCAGCACGTGCCATGGCCCAGTCGCGGTTTCCTTTAATGGTGTTAATCTCACCGTTGTGCGCAAGGAAGCGGAAAGGCTGAGCAAGCGGCCAGCGTGGTAGTGTATTTGTTGAAAAGCGTTGGTGGAAAACGCAAATTGCGCTTTGCATACGCTCATCGGCAAGATCGTGATAAAAGGCAGGTAAGTCTTTTGGCATTACCAAGCCTTTGTAGATCGTTACCAAGCCCGACAAACAAGCTACGTAAAAATC
Organism: Alteromonas sp. CH_MED4-4; assembly: GCF_037029575.1. Lineage (NCBI taxonomy): Bacteria > Pseudomonadati > Pseudomonadota > Gammaproteobacteria > Alteromonadales > Alteromonadaceae > Alteromonas > Alteromonas sp. CH_MED4-4. Next base: position 152,901 of record NZ_JAYMEU010000001.1, read on the forward strand.
GGGATCTTTCTCAAGACGTTTTTCAGCGCGGCGGCGGATCATATACAAACGACGCTCAAGGTCGCGTTTTCTCCAACCTGCTGGCGCGTTCACAAATACCTGTTCAATTTGTGGAACACCCGTTAGCGCTAATTCACCCAGTACTGAGTGGTCGACAGGCACTTCGCGCCAACCCACTACTGAAAGTGTTTCTTTTTCTAGTTCTTCATTAAGTACTTCACGCGCGGCTTGCGCAAGTACCGGGTCCTGACTTAAGAAAATCATGCCCACGCCGTATTTTTTGCTGAGTTTCCAGCCATTTTCTTCGGCGATTGCATGGAAGAACGCATCCGGTTTCTGTAGTAATAAACCACAGCCGTCACCGGTTTTCCCGTCGGCGGCGATACCGCCACGATGCTGCATACGGTCAAGACCGTGTATTGCAGTAGTTACCAATTCATGACTGGCTTCCCCATGAGTGTGAGCGATTAAGCCAAACCCACAGTTGTCCCGGGAATCATTGGGATTATATAAACTCATCTCTTAACTCCTTCAACCTTTTGACTGGGCAAGGTATGCGTTGCGTGTAGATGCGCCTAGGTTTGCGTATCACAACATTATTAGACGTCTTTTATGCCTGCGAGCGGTATTGCTCGCGGCGTGCGCCTTTCTTGTCGTTATTTTATTATTAGAGGATTCCAGTCGTTTCCGCATTTTTATGCATTATTGCGATGCGGGCCGTACAAAATACCCACATTAAAAACTAAAATCAAACGCTAAAAGTATAAGCTTTATAGTGAATTAGTATAAATATAATTAAATATATATTAATCAGTTGCTTACGTGTCGTCATTTATGTTTGTAACAAAAATGTTATCAGTATTGCAAAGTGAATAACTCACCCCTTATAAATGATATTACTTCTCATTTGCGTTTTGTTGATGAATAAATATGCTTTGAAATTGATGTTTTATGTTGTCAATAGCGGTTTGCGGTGTATTTTTATTAATTTGTAAAGCTATGGTTCCACTAATATAAGTAGTTTGCTATATTGGTTGAAAATTAACCACAGGTAAGGCTCGTGGTGCGCTGAAGGATGTTGATAGAGAGCCCTGTGTGTGAATTGAGTGTACGCTTATGTGGAAGGCGAAGAATAAAAATTCACTGTGGTGGCGTGCTGTTAAGACAATAAGGATTATTGTATGAATACACTACATGCTTCACCACTGCCTTTATTTAGTATAGATGATCATATTCTAACTGGCGACAATATCACCTTCAGGCTTTCTCCTAACACATCTGGGCGTTTTCAATCTGGATCTCCCGATACTATTGTTATTCATTTTACCGCCGGTAGTAGCCTTTCATCTTCGGTGAATGTCTTGACCAATGCCGATAGCGGTGTGTCAGCTCACTTTGCCGTTGGACGCAATGGTGACATTGTTCAAATGCTTCCGACTAATAAAATAGCGTGGCACGCAGGAGAAAGTTATTACGAGGGGCGTAGTGGCTTGAATCAGTACTCTATCGGCATTGAATTAGACAATGCCGGCCAGCTTAAGGCTAGAGGAGACGGCACCTTTGAAAGTTGGTTTGGCGAAATTTTTGGCGAGAATGAAGTATTAGCTGCCCAGCACATTAACCAACAGTCTATGGGCTATTGGCACAAGTACACCGACGTACAAATTGTTAGGACGCTATCGCTGTGTAAAGCGTTGTGTAGCCACTACAACATCTCTACTATCGTCGGGCATGAAGAAATAGCGCCGTCACGAAAGGTCGATCCTGGCCCCGCTTTTCCCCTTCAAAGACTCAAAGCCGCTGTTTTGCAAAGTGATAGTGAAAGGTGGGCAACTGAGTCAAGTGATTCGAATTCACAGCGAGAGGCGCATGATCAAATTCAGCGGGATCTCGCTAGCCCTGTAAAGCGGGTGGCCAATGTAAGTGCCAATTCGCTGAATGTGAGAAAAGGGCCAGATGTTTCGTACCCAACTGTCGAGAACGGTTTGAATAAGGGCGAAGTGCTAAAAATACTGGAAAAGCGAGGGGAGTGGGCGAAAGTGTCTTACACGAAGGTGGGATGGGTGAATACCAAATACATTAATGAAATTACTGAAAAGTCGCCTTTCAAATCCTAATTCTGAGCAGGGCCACAGAGTTATGCTTTGACAAACCGCATTCCCGAAAAGAGGAAAGCCTGATAGGATAACCGCAAAATAAGCTTAAATTAGACGTACATGCATTCAGATTCACCAAACGATTCTTGGGCAATTCGCTTTGCCCAATTTGTTCAGCGTTTTGGCACTCTAAAGCTCAGCATATTGTTTGTTGTTCTTTCGCTTGTGTTTACGCTAGGGGGCTCATACGTAATTCGCGTGAGCATGGGAAGCCAGGTTCAGCCCGATGACTTCATCAGTGCTGTAGTACTGACCATGTTATCTGCGCCTTGGGTACTTTATTTCTTTAGTGAGTTAATCAAGCAATTAGAAAACTCACGTACCAACTTAAAGGAAGTGGTAAGCCAGTTGGAAAGTTTGCGTGAAGAAGATGTCTTTCTTAACCGCGAACTTCAAAGCAACATCAGACAGCTTAATCACGAGATAGAGCAGCGCAAGCAAGCACAAGAAGAGCGTGAGGCGCTGTTTAAAGACTTAGAAAAAGAAATTCAGGATAAATCAGAACAAGAAGCACAAGCACGCCGCTTATCAACCTTGTTACGTTCAATCATCGATGCCTCACCAGACTTAATATATTACCGAAATGAAGAAGGCAGGTTTGCTGGTTGTAACCGTATAGCGGAGCTTATGACGGGCAAAACCGAGCAAGAGCTGCTTGGCTTAACGCCAAAAGACGTATATGAGGAAGAGCTTGCCCGCCAAATTGTAGCGAGTGATCACGAAGTTCTAGAAACCAACGCCAGTATCACAGAAGAGCTGTGGCTTCGCTTTGCTGATGGACGTCGTCGTTACTTCGAAATGAAGCGTGTACCTTTCTTCGATAAAGACGGTAATCGCCTTGGCTTGTTGTCGTTCGGTCGAGACATGACTGAGCGTAAGCAAGCTGAAAATGCTGCTGCAAAAGCAAGTACCGACAAAACTCGCTTTATCGCAACCATAAGTCATGAGCTACGCACACCGCTAAACGGTATTGTGGGCTTAAGCCGTATGCTGCGTGATACGGAGTTGAGTGAAGAACAATTTAACTGGGTAAGTACGATATACGCCAGCGCTATAACATTAGGTAATATTTTTAACGATATTATCGACCTTGATAAGTTAGACAGAGATAAGCTTGAGCTGAGTCTAAAAACCATATCGTTGAAAGACTTTACCGAAGAACTTAGCAGCATTATTCGTTTACTTGCAGCCGACAAACAGCTAGAGCTTAAAACGACAATTAACGAGCCGCTTCCCCGTCTTGTTGAAATAGATGGTACGCGCCTTCGTCAGATATTATGGAACATCCTGTTTAACGCAGTGAAGTTCACACAAAAAGGTCACGTAAGTCTAACGGTTTCATCGACGAAACCTGATGGTGATAAGGCGTATGTAACATTTGTGATTGAAGACACGGGCGTAGGTATTCCTGAAAGCGAAATTGATAAGATTTTTGCCATGTACTATCAGGTTGATCACCCTGACCACCAATCGGCCACAGGTACCGGTATTGGATTGGCAATTTGTAAGCAAATGGTCGACTTGATGAAAGGTGAAATTCACGTTTCAAGTAAAGTGGGTAAAGGCACCCGTTTTGAAATTGTGTTGCCAGTTCAAATTTCTAATAGCCCGATGAAAGTCGCGCAGCTTCAAGTGACAGGGCTCAATATCTTGTTAGTAGAAGATATTGAATTGAACGTCATGGTCGCTAAAGCCTTGCTCGAGAAGCTTGGCCAGAAAGTCGATGTAGCAATGACCGGTCAAGAAGCCATAGACAAAGTCAGGGAAAACCAATACGACCTTATCTTGCTTGATATTCAATTGCCTGACATGACCGGATTCGATGTGGCAAGTACGATTATTGAAGAAGATCTGGTTATGCAAACGCCCATCGTGGCGCTAACGGCAAACGTCATTAAAAAGCGTGATGAATACTTAGAAAACGGTATGGATGACGTTATTGCTAAGCCGATTAAAAAATCTCGCGTTATCGAGGTGTTTAACGAGCTGTTCCATGCACCACCTGCACCGCTTGAAATTGATGGCGAAGTAGAGCGCCCTGAACCTAACAAAACATTAAGTAACATTTTAGATATGGACTTGTTACAGATGTTAGTTGATACCATAGGGGATGAAATGGTGCGCGCTAGCGTTAAAGTATTCCAAGAAAAAATGCCTGAATACATGGAAATACTGCAGCTAAGCTTAAGTGCGGACGAAAAGTCAGAAGTGTGCTCACAGGCTCACAAAATTAAAGGCGCCGCTGGCTCTGTTGGTTTGGCTCGTGTACAGCGTATTGCTAATCAAATTCAGCAAGGCGACCACCCTACATGGTGGGAGAACGTGCATGATTGGGTGGAAGAGTTACAAATGGCGGTTCAGCACGACATGAAGGCACTACACGATTGGCTGAATGAACAGCAGGTTGATGACTAGTTAGCATAACGCGCTCTTTAATAGGAAACGTAAAAAAGAGGGCTTGCCCTCTTTTTTGTTATAAAAACTGCGCTAGAGAAAGCGTTCAGAGCAGCGTTGCTAAGTAGCAAAGTAGCTAAGTAGTTAAGTAGTTAAGTAGCTAAGCCTCTCCTTAAAAAAAGGCGGCAGGCTGATCTTATTTATACAGTGGTAAAAGGAATTAATGCGATGACAATTAGCGCACAACAAGAAACCGTGTTTTCGAATAATCAGCTCAGTGTTGAGGAAATTCCCTCACTTCAAACGCTCGCATTACTTCCTATATCCAAAAAGTACCGGACACTAAATATCCTCTCCATTGGATTGATAGCCTTAGTGCTAATCGGTATTGCTTCTGCGTTACGATTCCAAAGCTTTTGGTCATTGCCAGAAGGACTGCTGCAAGCCTACCCGTATGTTGTTGCTGGTATCGTCGCTGTAGGCTCTCTATGGGCGCTGTACCACTTTTTTGCTGATGTACGCGTATTTTATGCGATTCGAGAGCAAGACATCAGTAAGCAGTCAGGGCTAATTTTTAGAAAACTTTCGTGCCAACCTATTTTGCGTGTTCAGCATGTAGAGGTTAATCGCGGTCCATTGGACAGGTGGGCGGGTCTTGCCTCACTTCAGGTGTTTTCGGCTGGTGGTGAAATGCACACGTTTGAGATACCTGGGTTAAGCATTGAAAGGGCAGAGCAGTTGCGTGAGTTCATTCTTGCTCATAAAGATATAGGTGCACGCTAATGACGGTATCAGAAACGCCCTCACACCAAGCGCCTACACTTAATCAGTCAAAAGAGCTGAAAGAAGATACTGCGCTCAAGTCCCATGGGCAAGATGCTAATATGGAAGAACCGAAACTTAAAGTAGAAACGGGTGATGAGTGGCAGCGCCTCTCTCTAATTTCTATTTTGTACTTTACTATTCGCAATTTTACCAACTCGGCTCAAGTGCTTATTTATACCATTCCCGCCTTAGCCATATCGTTCAATATTTGGGATAACCTGCTGTCGCCTGAAGTACTAATCGGTGCTGGAATCCTCTTTCTATCTACCAGTGTCAGCGGCGTAATAAGCTTTTTAATGTACAAGTTTCGCGTGCACAACCAGCACGTTGAGATTCATCATGGCGTGTTTCAACGCCGCTATACCAACTTGCCCTTGTGGCGTATTCAAAACGTTAAGATAGAACGCCCTTTTTATTACCGACCTTTTGGGTACGCGCTAGTGGTGCTTGATACCGCAGGAAGTGGGAAAGAAGAAGCTAAAATTGTAGCGGTTCCTGAAGATTATGCTGAAGCGCTAAAAAAGCAGGTGTTGTATGAAAAAGCTCTGCACGATGAAGGTGACCTAGATTGTTTGCCAAATGAAGATTTATCCGACGAGCAGAGTTCATCTTTTTCCACGCCACGAACGCGCGCTAAAGCGGTAGATTCTTCCCATTCAAATGAAGAAGTATTAAATCGACGGTCCGTGAAAGACATTATTATTCACGGTATCACCAACAATCGCGTGTGGATCATACTGGGTGCTGCGGCACCTTTTTATGACGATGTGTTCGGTCTGGTTTCAGAGTGGTTAGCCGATAAAGGCTTGCAGCTTAATCAGCTGGTTGGGGAACAAACGGTTGCGTGGTGGCAATTTGGATTGTATGCCTTTGTCATTCTCATGATGCTTATGGCGTTAGTGGCACTGCTGAGTGTTGGTGGCGCGCTTTTCACTTTTTACGGCTACACACTTTCACGAACAGGTGATCGTTATATCCGTCGCAGCGGCTTACTTAATAAACTGGAAGTCAGCATGCGAGCTTCACGCATCCAAATGATTACGGCGAAGCAAGACTGGCTGGATAAAATACTAAAGCGGGTGAATTTGTATTTTGAGCAGAACTCAACGGCTGGGCAGCAAATGCAAGAACTGATTTCGCCAAATAAGCTTATTGTGCCATCGGTAACCGAAGATGAAGCCTTCGCGCTTAGTCAAGAAGTGATGCCAGGATGTGACCTGCGAGGTCAAGATTATCAAACCATTAGTAAGCGATTTATTACTTTTTGGTTGCTTGCGGGTTGGACATTGCCATTGGCGATCTTTTTCACCATAGGCGCCGCGTCGTCCCACCTAGACATTATGCTTGGTGCACTCGTTGTCTATGGTGCGGTAGCGCTTTTGCTTACGCTTAGGTGGTGGCGATGGGGAATAGCCTATGACAATAAGTACGTTTACATAAGGCGAGGTAGAGTAGGTGTCGATTATCAGTGCTTTGAGCCCTATAAAGCGCAGCAAGTTATCGTTAAGCAAAGCGTGTTTATGAAGCGAAGAAAACAGGCCACCGTTAAGTTTGTACTGGCTTCGGGGGCGGTGACTGTGCCGTTTCTACCAGAAGACTACGTCAATAAACTAGCAGATAGTGTGCTATTCGAGGTGGAGTCAACCAGAAGATCTTGGATGTAACGTACACTGTTTCTTTGAGCGCTGCTTTTTTATACGTTTTTTATGCAAATAGACCGAGTTTATGTAATGGTAGGTATTTAGTTGCTTAACCTTGCGTCTATATGGATATTCTTGATTACAGTGTCATCGCGATTTACCTCATCACTTTACTCGTCATCGGCTTTAGCTTGCGTGGACAGCAGTCAAAGAAAGATTATTTTCTAGCTGGAAGAAGCTTAAGTTGGAAACCGCTGTTACTTTCAGTGATGGCGACGCAACTCTCGGCGGTCAGTTTCATTTCCGCTCCTGCATTTGTCGGCTTCCGTGAGGGGGGAGGGCTGATTTGGCTCTCTTATGAACTGGCAGTTCCGTTAGCCATGCTTTTACTCATTACCACCGTGTTGCCTACGTTATATCGAAGCGGTGTGGTGAGTATTTATGACTATCTTGAGCGACGTTTCTCTACCTCTACCCGTATTTGTATCAGTGTTGTATTTCAATTTAGCAGAGCCTTCGCTACCGGCATAATGGTTTACGCGCTATCCATTATATTGCAAGGAACCATGCAGGTTTCATCCACGCATGCAATATTACTCATTGGTGTGATTACCGTTTTGTACTCCTTACAAGGAGGCATGAAAGCAGTTGTATATGGTGACGCGGTACAAATGGTTGTCATCGTTTTGGGCACAGCTATCTGCATTGCTTTTGGTCTTAACGCATTAGGCGGTTGGGAGCACTTTCTACAGTTACTTCCAAGCGAGCGGGTCTCTACCCTTAATTTTTCATCTCTGGGTTTAAATGGTGACGGCTTCGGCTTTTTTCCTATGGTGCTAGGTGGCGTGATCCTCTACGCCTCATACTACGGTTGTGATCAATCAGAAGCACAGAGGGCATTGTCAGCGAAATCGGAAAGCGATCTTAAAAAGATGATGTTAGCCAATGGCATTTTCAGGTTCCCTATAACACTTCTATATTGTTTAGCAGGCTTGGTGGTTGGCACACTAGCGTTTAACGACGCCAACTTGCTATCGCAAATTCCTAAAGATAATCCGGACTGGCTTATGCCGGTCTTTATTCTTAATTATTTACCTCATGGGCTTATCGGCTTGCTTGTGGTAGCTATTCTTGCTGCAGCCATGTCATCACTGAGCTCAGCAATAAACTCTCTTGCCGCTGTTTCGCTTGAAGATTATTTCAAACTCACTCGGAAACGCGCAAAACCTGAAGGCTACCTGAGTCATGCTAAGTTTGCGGGCTTGCTTTGGGGAGGGATTATATTGCTGCTTTCGCTCAATGCTGGCGATATAGCGCCTACCGTAATAGAAGCGGTGAACAAAGTGGGCTCTGTTTTTTTTGGTCCTGTCTTGGCTGTGTTTCTACTTGGCATGCTAACGAAGAAGATAAATGCCACACAGGTCAATACCGGCCTGATGTGTGGCGTGCTGACTAATTTGTCGTTCGCATTTTTTGTCGAGGACGTGTTTTGGTTTTGGTGGAATGTAACGGGGTTCGCGAGCACAGTGATACCCGCTATTATCTTGTCTGTTTTGTCAGCTAATGATGAAAACGATACAGCGACGATCACCACCTCTGGTCAACGACGCTTACTGATTGATAAGCCGATTGCCACCCTATTGCTTGGCTATTTTTGCTTATTGGTCGTTGTTTGCTACTTAATGCCGCGTTGGCTGCAGTAGACTCAGTGATTTACGCTTCTACTGTTTTGGCGACTGAGTCTCTCAGAATGATCTGATCTTTGCCCGCGTGCTTAGCTTCGTATAAGCGCGCATCAGCCACTTCTAACTGCGACTCCAAGCACTTGTGTTCCTCGGTACATACGCCGATACTGCACGTGATATTGAACTTGTGATTGGTAAAAATAGTAGAGCGCACTGCATCCATAAACGCTGAAAGCGCAGATAGATACACTTTAGGTGGCCTTACCGATACCACCGTAAATTCTTCACCCCCATAGCGCACAATAAGATCGTCGGGGAAGTAATCTTTTAACAATGCTGCAAATTCCTGCAATAACATGTCACCCGTTTTATGGCCGTAGGTATCGTTTACACTTTTGAAGTTGTCAGCATCGATCATAGACACAATGACATCCTTTCTCGACGCTTTATTGGCAAATAACTCCTCTGCTTTTTCGTAGAGAAAACGGCGATTGTATACCTTGGTTAGCGGGTCTAAGTTTGCTGAATTTCTAATGGTTTGAATCATTTCTTGTGATTCAAGGTTTTGCATAATTCTGCAGTAGAATTCTTCGTGATAAAACGGTTTGGACAGGAAGTCATTGGCGCCGCTTTTAATGAATTTCGAGGTCAACACGCTGTCGCCGTTTGCCGATAAACCGATAAATACCAAGTCTTGCATGCGTTTTTCGTGGCGTATTGCTTTAACCAGTTCATAACCGTCCATATTGGGCATACGGTGATCAGCAATAACCATTTTAATATCGCGGTGATTATCAAGCTCTTCTAACGCTTCTAAGCCATCGTTCGCTTCATGTACCTGAAATTGGAATTTGCGAAGTAATGAACAAATGTGATTTCGGCTCGTTCTAGAATCTTCCACCACCAACACTTTGGTAGTGAGATTCTTTCTTAAACGGTCTACAAGTTTAGACACTTGAAGGTATGAATAGCGAGACTCTTTTGTGATGTAATCCAGTACGCCCTGATCGAGTAACTGAGCACGGGTAAATTCGTCGAAATTTCCAGTAAGTACGATGGTTGGAACGTTGTAGGAAAGTGCAAGTTCAACGCTTTCGCCGTTGGGCGCGTCGGGAAGGTTTAAGTCGACGATGGCTGCCAAGTATTCGGTGTCACTCTCGAGGGCACTTTTAGCTTCCGCAAGATCTTCGCACAGATCACACGTAAAGTGAGGATTATCCTCAATAAGTTTGTTTACAATCTTTCGGACAGTGAGACTGTCTTCTACTACAAGAACTTTATACATGTGATCTACTCTCGGCACTTAGGCTTCGATAATAACCAATTATAGACAAAAAAGCCCTCAAAGAGAGGGCGTTTTATACTTATGTCTAAATAATTTTATTCTTATATAACATTGCGTTGTACTAACTTTGTTCAGCGGGAACACGCACGGAGCCTTCCATCAAAATACGTGCGCTTCTGCTCATTACAGCTTGCTTAATTTGCCACTTGTCGTCTTCAAACGTAGCTCTTGCTCCTACTCTAAGCGTTCCAGATGGATGCCCAAAAGTAACCGAGTCTCTTTCGTCGCCGCCAGCTGCGATATTTACAAGAGTGCCGGGTATCGCCGCAGCCGCTGCGATCGCGACTGCTGCCGTGCCCATCATAGCATGATGAAGTTTCCCCATAGACAGTGCGCGAACCAATACATCAATGTCTGAACCCAAAATATCTTTGCCACTGGAAGCTTGGTAACCTCTTGGAGGTGCAACGAACGCGACTTTTGGTGTGTGCTGCCTGTTTGCAGCTTCACCCACATCATTGATGAGCCCCATCTGAACCGCGCCGTGTGCACGAATTGCTTCGAACTTGGACAGCGCCTCGGAGTCGCTGTTTATATCATCCTGCAGTTCAGTGCCTGTGTAGCCAATATCTTCTGCGTTGATGAAAATAGTCGGAATACCCGCGTTTATCATGGTCGCCTGAAGTGAGCCTACGCCTGGAACTTCAAGTGTGTCGACTAATCGTCCTGTCGGGAAGATTGCCCCTTCACCGTCAGCTGGGTCAACAAAGGCTACTTCTACTTCTGCGGCAGGGAAGGTGACACCGTCTAGTTCAAAGTCGCCCGTTTCTTGTACTTCCCCGTTAGTCATTGGCACCTTAGCGATAATGGCTTTGTTGATATTGGCTTGCCAAATGTTGACGGTGGCAATGCCGTTTTCTGGTAATTTACTTCTATCCACTAGCCCATTGGTTATCGCAAATGCGCCTACGGCTGCCGTTAGGTTTCCGCAGTTTCCACTCCAGTCTACGAATGGCTTGTCTATGGCTACTTGACCAAATAGATAGTCGACATCGTAACCTTCACGTTCACTTTTGCTTAAGATAACGGTTTTGCTGGTACTTGATGTAGCACCGCCCATACCGTCGGTTTGTTTACCGTACGGATCGGGGCTGCCAATTACGCGCAGAAGCAGGGCATCGCGCGCCGGACCTGGCTTTTGCGCGGCTTCTGGCAAATCGGTTAAATTGAAAAACACACCCTTACTGGTACCGCCACGCATGTAGGTAGCCGGTACTCGAAGTTGTGGCGCATACTTTGTCATGTTTTTTCCCCTCAGCTAGCTTCAGCTTCTAAGAAGTCCTTGGCGAAGCGCTGTAATACACCGCCTGCGCTGTAAATAGAGACTTCTTCTGCGGTATCTAGGCGACAGGTTACTGGTACTTCTAGCTGCTCACCGTTTTGGCGGTTTACTACTAGCGTAAGCGTTGCCCCTGGTGACGGTTCGCCGCTTACGTCGTACGTTTCTGTGCCATCTAGCTCAAGGGTTTTACGTGTTGTGCCTGGTTTAAACTCAAGGGGTAATACGCCCATACCAATTAGATTAGTGCGGTGAATACGTTCGAAACCTTCAGCTACAATCACTTCAACACCCGCAAGGCGCACGCCCTTGGCTGCCCAGTCTCGTGACGAGCCCTGACCGTAGTCAGCGCCAGCAACAATAATCAGCGGCTGTCTGCGGTTCATGTAGGTTTCAATAGCTTCCCACATGCGCATAACTTGTCCTTCTGGCTCAACGCGCGCCAGTGAACCTTGCTTCACTTCACCGTTTTCCAGCACCATCTCGTTGAACACTTTCGGGTTCGCAAGGGTAGCGCGCTGTGCGGTTAAGTGGTCACCACGGTGTGTGGCATACGAGTTAAAGTCTTCTTCCGGTAAGCCCATTTTGTGGAGGTATTCACCTGCCGCGCTGCTGGCTAAAATAGCGTTTGAAGGCGACAAGTGATCGGTGGTGATGTTATCTCCCAAAATAGCCAGTGGACGCATACCTTTCATGGTGCGCTCAGCATCCATTGCGCCTTCCCAATAGGGCGGGCGACGAATGTAGGTGCTCATTTCACGCCAGTCATAAAGCGGGTTAATGTCTTTGCCGTAGTCCACGCTTAAATCGAACATTGGCTCGTACACTTTTCTGAAGTGCTCTGGTTTAACCGATTTCGCTACAATAGCGTCAATCTCTTCATCGCTTGGCCAAATATCTTTAAGCGTTACTGGGTTGCCTTCTTTGTCGGTGCCCAATATGCCTTTTTCAATATCAAAGCGCACGGTACCGGCGATGGCGTAAGCTACAACCAGTGGTGGCGATGCTAAGAATGCTTGCTTTGCGTAAGGGTGAATACGGCCGTCGAAGTTACGGTTACCCGACAATACAGCTGTTGAGTAAAGATCGCGGTCGATGATCTCTTGCTGAATTTGGGGGTCTAGCGCGCCGCTCATACCGTTACAGGTAGTACACGCAAAGGCAACCACGCCAAAGCCTAAATCTTCCAGCTCGCTCATCAGGTTAGCTTCTTCAAGATACAGCTTAACGGCCTTAGAGCCTGGTGCTAGTGAGCTCTTAACCCACGGCTTACGGGTTAAACCGCGCGCGTTGGCATTTCGAGCAAGTAAACCTGCAGCAATTACATTGCGTGGGTTAGATGTATTGGTACAACTTGTGATAGCCGCGATAATAACCGCGCCATCAGGCATTTTGCCTTCCTCCTCGGTCCACTTCGCTGCTATACCGCGACTTTCTAAATCGCTGGTAGGTAAACGTGCGTGTGGGTTAGAAGGGCCAGCCATGTTACGGCCAACAGCAGAAAGGTCGAACGTAAGCACCCGCTCATACTCGGCAGTTTCTAAATCATCAGCCCATAAACCTGTGTGCTTAGCATATTGCTCAACTAGTGCAATTTGCTTTTCCTCACGTCCTGTTAGGCGCAAGTAATCAATAGTTTGCTGGTCAATGTAGAACATGGCTGCAGTGGCACCGTATTCCGGTGTCATGTTCGAAATGGTTGCGCGGTCGCCAAGCGTTAGATGCGATGCACCTTCACCGTAGAATTCAAGATACGCAGAGACTACACGCTCTTTACGCAAGAATTCAGTTAATGCTAGTACGATGTCGGTTGCGGTAATGCCAGGCTGTGGTTTACCCGTTAGCTCAACACCTACAATGTCAGGCAAACGCATGTAAGACGCCCGGCCTAGCATAACGCTTTCCGCTTCAAGGCCGCCAACGCCTACGGCAATTACACCAAGTGCATCAACATGCGGCGTGTGGCTGTCGGTACCTACTAGTGTGTCTGGGAAGGCTACACCATCGCGAGCTTGAATAACCGGCGACATACGCTCCAAGTTGATTTGGTGCATAATGCCGTTACCCGGGGGAATAACATCCACGTTCTTAAATGCCGTTTTTGTCCAGTTGATAAAGTGGAAACGGTCGTCGTTACGTCTGTCTTCAATTGCACGGTTTTTTTCAAACGCGTCTTTCTCAAAACCAGCATGCTCTACAGCTAATGAGTGATCCACAATCAACTGTGTTGGAACTACGGGGTTAACCTTCGCCGGATCGCCGCCCTTTGCGGCAATAGCATCGCGAAGCCCCGCTAAGTCTACCAGTGCCGTTTGACCTAAAATGTCATGACACACTACGCGAGCAGGAAACCACGGAAAGTCCAAGTCGCGCTTGCGATAAATCAGCTGTTTAAGTGAGTCGGTAAGCATTTCAGGGGCGCATTTACGCACCAAGTTCTCAGCCAGTACACGAGAGGTGTAAGGCAGCTTGGCGTAGGCGCCAGGCTCAATAGCATCTACCGCTTCACGGGTATCGAAAAAATCGATACCCGCGTTAGGAAGCGGTTTACGGTAATCAATATTCATAAAACCCCAACCTTAATCTTAAGCGCGTTCGCTAATAGCTGGCACTGGGCGTAGTTCTTCGCCGGTATATTCTGCTGACGGACGAATAATACGGTTGTCAGCGCGCTGTTCCATAACGTGTGCCGCCCAACCAGTTAGACGAGACATTACGAAGATTGGCGTAAATAGCGGTGTAGGAATACCCATGAAGTTATACGCAGAGGCGTGGAAGAAATCGGCGTTACAGAAAAGCTTCTTCTCGCGCCACATCACTTCTTCACAGCGAACAGACACAGGGTAAAGTACGTCGTCACCCACATCAGCAGCCAGTTTTTCAGACCATTTCTTGATAATTTCGTTACGCGGGTCAGAGTCTGAGTAAATAGCATGGCCAAAGCCCATGATCTTCTCTTTGCGCTCAAGCATGCCCATCATTTTTTCTTCTGCGTCATCAGCAGAGGTAAAGCCCTCGATCATTTCCATGGCGGCTTCGTTAGCACCACCGTGAAGCGGGCCGCGAAGTGAGCCGATAGCACCCGTTACACAAGAATGCATATCAGATAAGGTTGAAGCGCAAACACGTGCAGTGAAGGTAGACGCGTTAAATTCATGCTCAGCATAAAGAATTAACGATACATGCATGACCTGTTCGTGAAGTTCACGCGGCTTTTCGCCGTGAAGCATGTGAAGGAAGTGACCTCCAATTGAGTCGTCATCGGTTTCAACGTCTACGCGCACGCCGTCGTGCGAGAAGCGGTACCAGTAACAAATGATACTTGGGAAGCAAGCTAACATGCGATCCGTAACATCTTGTTGCTGGTCGAAGCTGGTTTCCATTTCAAGGTTACCTAGCATTGAGCAGCCCGTGCGAAGTACGTCCATTGGGTGGGCATTTTTAGGAATGCGCTCTAGTACTTCTTTAAGCGCGGTAGGAAGACCGCGCATACCGCGAAGTTTTGCTTTATAAGCGTCTAGCTCAGACTGATTAGGTAGCTTGCCCTTAAGAATAAGATACGCCACTTCTTCAAATTGACAGTTTTGCGCTAAGTCTTTTACGTCGTAACCACGATACGTTAAACCAGAACCTGATTTACCTACGGTTGATAATGCTGTTTTGCCTGCAACTTGGCCGCGTAAACCCGCGCCACTTAACTGTTTAGCCATCTTGTTGTCTCCGGTCTTGTATAATTTGTAAGGTACTTTTTTAAAAATATAGAAATAAAAATCACATTGAACTCAGCAGGCGAGTGGGGTGCCTCGCACCTCACTCGCTTCCTGCTGTTTCGTATTCGTGTTAGTTCTTACCTTCTGCGAATAGAGCATCTAGTTTTTGCTCGTACTCGTGGTAGCCAAGATAATCGTACAGTTCCATGCGTGTCTGCATGCTGTCGACAACGGCTTTTTGGTCGCCGTTTTCAAGTATAGATTTGTACACCATTTCTGCTGCTTTATTCATCGCACGGAATGCACTTAGTGGGTAAAGCACCATGTCGGCACCCCATTCACCAAGCTCTTCTTTATTCCATAGTTCGGTTTTGCCGAACTCAGTGATATTGGCAAGGATCGGAACGTCTAGCGCTTCAGCAAATGCACGGTAATGTTCTTCGGTTTGCACTGCTTCGGCGAATATGCCGTCAGCACCTGCTGCAACATAGGCTTTTGCACGTTCAATGGCTTTGTCTAAACCTTCTTGTGCGAACGCGTCGGTGCGCGCCATAATGAAAAAGTCTGGGTCAGTTCTGGCGTCAACTGCAGCTTTTATGCGGTCTACCATTTCTTCTGTGCTAACAATTTCTTTGTTAGGACGGTGACCACAGCGCTTTTGCGCAACCTGGTCTTCCATATGAACTGCCGCCGCGCCTGCTTTTTCCATGTCGCGAATAGTTTTGGCAATGTTAAATGCGCCGCCCCAACCGGTGTCGATGTCTACCATTAGCGGAAGATCGCACGCGCTGGTAATGCGCTGAACGTCTGCAATCACATCATTAAGTGACGTCATGCCTAAGTCCGGTAGGCCGTAAGACGCATTCGCTACGCCTCCACCTGAAAGATAAATCGCTTGGTGCCCAATAGCCTTTGCCATCATGGCAGTATAGGCGTTAATGGTGCCGACAATTTGTAGCGGTTTGTTGTTCTCTAATGCGGTTCTGAATTTCTTTCCTGCACTCATGATAATCACTCGCTTATTTGAAAGTAGGGTAGAGGTGAATTAGGTGTGAAGAAGACTTATTGGTGTTAGCCATGATTAAGCTTCTTCTCAATATTATTTTTTGAATAAAGAATATGGCGACGCATTAGCATTTCAGCCAGTTCCTCGTCGCGATTGGCAATAGCGTTAACGATGTGTCTGTGTTCATCAAAGGCGGTACTTACGCGAGGGCCAGCCATACCGAGCTGTACGCGATACATACGAACAAGATGGTAAAGCCCGTCTACAAGTACGCTGATGAGATGATCGTTTTTACTGCCGGTTACAATTCTGTAGTGAAAGTCTACATCGCCGGCTTCTTGATAATAGCTCTGACCGTCTTTTACTTTATCGAAGTGGCTATCAAGCAACGCCTGCATGTCGGAAATTTCTTCATCGCTCATGTAGCGTGCAGCCAAGCGGGCGGCCATACCCTCTAATGCTTCGCGCACTTGGTATAGCTGAATAAGACCTTCGGGGGACAGTGCAACCACACGGGCACCCACGTTAGCTTTACGTTCCACCAAGTGACAGGTAGCGAGACGATTGATGGCTTCACGAATAACGGCGCGACTGACTTCATACTTTGTCGACAATTCCATTTCACTCAGCTTACTGCCTGCTGGAATGATACCCTCAACAATATCCTTTCTTAATTGAAAGAAAGTGCGGTCGGCATTGGTGATGGCTTGTTCGCTTTTTACTAACACTGTATAGAATCTTAAAATGACTAATGTCGACAATATATGCCCATTTTGGCGTTTTTTCAACCTTAAAAGGTTTGGATTGTCGACAACGAGAGTAAGATATTAGTCTGATAGTCTTGTTTAGAGGCCTGTGTTGACAGTTGTGCAATGGTTTAATGCGATACGCAAACAGAGCCATGTGTCAGCTTACGTCTATTAGGCGAACCTTGCGCAACCATATTGATAGCTACTGCCCGGACGGAGGAGGGAAATTGGTAACGAAAGTTACATACAGAGGTTCTGAGCTAAAGAATGATTCAAGCCAATGGTGATTTGTTTAAAGTTTGTCCATTTGGTCTAGGTCTTCTTTACTTTATTCGCTTAGGTGTTGTGAAGAGATAGAGTAAATTATCTTTATGATATCTAATTGTTTTTATGGAATTTATATATACTTTTTGTTTGATGCTTAACCTAACCAATTAGTCTAATTTTGAAGTCTTATTTTAGTAAAAGTGTAATATTTTACTTTGCAAGATCGTAATCTAACGGTAACATATCGTTCCAGTCTTCAAGCCTAAATTCTTCGTACTGAATTTTAGAGGGCTGGAAAAGTAAGTTCTACTTTTAAAGCAGAGTTTCATTGAAAGTAAGTTTGTAATGTTTTATTGCGACTTACTTTTTTATTGCCTGTAATCCAGTATAAGCACAAGGTTATGTGCGCCTCTTAAATTAGTGAGTTTAGTCTTTCAAAGTTCCAAAGAAGAACTTGAAGCGGCCTAAAAATATTATTACACCTAACACTCACGCAAAGGGGTTATACCATGAAAACCAATACTGACGTGTCTAAGGCACTCGCCAGTAAGCTTTCACCTGTCGCACTAGCAGTAGCGATGACCGTTCCAGCAATTTCAAATATTGCCGTTGCCCAAGAAGCAGAAGCAACTGAAGAGCAACAATTTGAAGCCATTACCGTTACCGCAACAAAACGCCCTCAAGTTATCTATGAAGTTCCAATTGCTATTAGCGCCTTCGATGGCGACAAGTTAGCTGACCAAGGTATTACTGACCTGACTGACGTTGGTAAATTCGTTCCAAACCTAAATGTTACTGGTTTCTCTGCCGGCCACACATCGTCTGTAAACCCATTTATTCGTGGTATTGGTCTTCAAGATCACCTAATCACAACCGATCCGGGTGTGAGTGTTTATGTAGACGGTGTTTATCTGGGCCGTCAGGTTGGTCAAAACTGGAGCCTAAATAATATTGAGCGTATTGAGGTACTTCGTGGCCCTCAAGGTACGCTATATGGTCGTAACTCGATTGGTGGTGCAATTAACATCATCACAAAAGAGCCAGACCAAGGTGATGCAACCAAAATCAACACTGAATTTGGTACACGTGGTCGCGTTAAAGCTGATCTTTTTGTTAACCACGGTCTTTCAGAAACCGTAGCGTTTAACATGAACCTGTCATTTAACAAGCGCGATGGTCTTGGTGAGTTCATCAACGTACCTAACGCCGAGTACGATGTTGGTGAGACTGAAGATGTTTCTGGCCGCGTTTCTCTTAAGTGGGAGCCATCAAATGACTTCCGCATGGTATTAACTGCAGATGCTAACAATGGCGACGGCGGTCTGCGTCCTTACACTGTGCTAATTGATGAAGTGGGTTCAGATCGCTATTTCGGTGGTCAGAATGGTGTTGGTGTACCGTTACGTAACACAGATGTGACACCTGAAGGCGCTGATATCTACGACAATGCAACAGGTACTGAAGCAGTAACTGGCGTGTCGAACGAAGCGCGTGGTCTTTCACTCACTACTGAGTGGGACATTAACGAAGACTACACTGCAAAGGTTGTTGCAAGCCAGCGTACATCTAAGTACAAAGCAGGTCTTGATGATGACGGTACAATTTACTCGTTAGATCAGTTCCCTGAGCGTGGCGAAGCCGATCAAACATCAATCGAACTTCAGCTTAACGGCTATATCAACGAATACACTGACTTTGTTGCTGGTGTTTACTACTTCAACGAAGAAGGTAGCAACCGTCAAGGTGACGACTCTAGTTTTGACGGTGGGGCTAACCTGCTAGAACTCGATCAAGAAACCACTTCAAAAGCGGTTTACGTTAACGTTCGCCGTGACTTAACTGATGAGCTTAGCCTTTCTGGTGGCCTTCGTTACACGAAAGATGAAAAAGAAGCATCAGCGAACGTATTTTCAGCACTTGGTACTATCTATGATTCAAATGATTGGGACGAAGTGACGTGGGAACTCGCCACTAACTACACATTTGAAAATGGCATGACAGGCTATGCGACAATTCAGTCTGGCTACCAGTCGGGTCAATTCCCAGCACGTCCTTACTGCCTAATTGGTGAGTTCTTCGGTGCAGGTGGCTTTGATGATATCGAAGGCGCTCAAGCGGCGGTTCGCGCAAATAACTGTTTTACGGCGTCTGACAATATTACTGCTACTAACTATGAAGTAGGTATTAAAGGTCGTGTGAATGATTACTTCGACATTAGCGTTGCAGTATTTAACACTGAGTTTGAAGATCTTCCTTACCAAGTAAGTCGCGTGAGCGAAGGTGGTTTCGACACCGCAAACCTTGTGGTAGAGCAAACATCTCGTGGTGTTGAAGCTGATGCTACGTTTACCTATGGCAACTTCAGCATGATGACCAGCGTTGGTTATATGGATGTTGATGTTGAAGAGCAAGATGGATTCAATCCTGTAGCGCCACTTACTCCAGACCTAACCCTTGCAATTGGTCCGCAGTATACCTTTGAGCTTGATGGTGGTGATTCAATTCGCGTACGTGCAGATTACTCATATCGTGCAGAAATGTATGGTGAGCCTACTTCAGCACCTGAGCGTATGACTAAACTTGATAGCCGTGAGCTTGTTAACTTCGACATCGCTTATACGCCAGCGAATGATGCGTATACTGTTGCACTTTACGGTCGCAATATTTTTGATGAGCGTTACGACAATGCACGCTTGAATACAGGTGACTACATCCTGCAAATTCTAAGCAACGACGCAAGCGAGTTTGGTGTTAGGTTCTCAACTGAATTCTAATAGCTACAACGAGTTACAATTATAAAGCCAGTCTAAAGACTGGCTTTTTTTTGCTTATTTTTTCTTGTTTTATCTTCATTATTAGCATAGTTTTAAAACTGTTCTAAAAATGCCCAGCAACTATTTATGAAAGTGAAAGCACTTTACGGTATTGGTTTTCTTGTTGTTAATATGCTTTTGTCAGGGTGTACCTACACGGTGTATTTACCCGACGATGAAGATATAAACGCGAAGAAAAACGGCAAGGTTGCAGTTGCTAAACCTGAATTTGGTAACCAATGTCGTTATAGCGGAAACGGTGAGTATGGCGCGTGCCCAATGTCAAATAGTGAAATGGTTGGAACATCGTGTTCTTGTCCAACACCTTCAGGGCAGATTATGGGAACGGTGTCGAAATAGAAGACGTGCTTTTGTAGTAAGTAGGGCCTTTCAATCATACGGAGATGGAGCGTGGGATTGTTTACCAGTTTTAAAAAATTGCGGTTAGAAAAAAAGTTTAAGAAAAACGAATGGGTAATCATTCAACCTATTCCGTTCGCTCAATTTGAACAACTTATCGTAGACCATGTAGACGGAGGTTGGGAAATAGAAGATGACTATGAACGGCTCGCTGAAACGACCGCTAAGTGGCAGTGTGAATTACGCAAAGGTACGAGTATTTTAACCTGCGTATGGACTGCTAAACAGCAAGGTATCGTATACGGTCCCGAACGCGTGCTTACCGGTTTGTCTGAAAAGCTAAATATACCGACGTCTACAGCAATTGCTACGACGTGGTTTTAAGCCTTTATTATAGCCAACCTTTTTGTTTAGCTATGCGAGCAGCATCTACGCGGTTGGTCGCATCGAGCTTTGAAATAGCCTCTGAGAGGTAATTTCTTACCGTACCTTCAGATAAAAACAGTGATTGAGCAATGCCTTGGGTTTTAAGCCCTTCTGAAGCAAGTTTTAGTGCGGACATTTCTTTTTGCGACAGTGGATTGTTGTCGTCAAGAGCCATGATGGCGAGCTCAGTCGAAATTACCTTTTCTCCCGCAGAGACTTTGTGAATGGCATCTATCAGGTAGTCGCTGTCAGACTCTTTCAATATAAAACCCTTAACCCCTAAACTTAATGCACGCTTGATGTAGCCTGGTTTAGAAAAGGTAGTCATTAACACCACCTTGGTATTGAGACTTTGCTTTGCAATGTGGGCGGCTAGATCTAGCCCTGAAACCAGCGGCATTTCAATATCGCTCAAAATAATGTGTGGTGCAGGGTTATCATTTAAATAATCAATGGCTTCCTTTCCATTACTGCACTTTTCAACAATGGTTAAGTCGTCTTCTAATGACAGAAGCATGGCAATGGCATCGCGAACCAGCGACTGATCTTCAACAATCAAAATAGTAGTTGGCGCTTTTGAGTTCATAGGGAAGCCTTATGTGACAAAGCTTGCTCGGCAGTAAGCTGAACCCTGACAATAGGGTGGGGAAGGAAAGAAATGTCCACATCCGCATGAATAGACGCCGCGCGTTCTCTAATTCCCATTAATCCGTTTCCTTCTTTAATTGATGCGGTGTTCTCAACTACGCCATGATCTTTATAGGTCATTTTCACGGTTTGCTCATTAACTTCAAGACCAAGGGATACCGCGTTACCGTTTGAATAGCGTAAGGTATTGGTTGTCAGCTCTTTGATAATAAGCGCAAGCTGGCTTTCTTGTTTAGCGCTTAAACGTGCTTCAGCGCCGCCTTCAATATCGGTTGTAACATTAAAGCCGTTTTCTTCTAACAGTGATTTGTCTTTTGCTATTTCATCGCTAAGAGAAAGCTGCTTGATATCTGACACTGCTTGACGAATATCACTCAGTAGCGCTTGAGAAAGCTGTGCCAGCGCTTTCACCTCGCGATGCGCGTCTTCAATCTTATCTTTGCTTATGAGTTTATCGGCCAGTTGTGCCTTTAACGAAATAGAGCTGAGTGCGTGACCCGCAACATCATGTAAGTCTCTGCCTATTCGCTCACGTTCAGCGATCGCAGACAATACTCGTAGTGCTTCGGCTTGCTGGCTCTCTTTCAGACTATGGAGCGTTTCTTTGCGCTCCATAACACCAAACCCGAATAGCACTAAGCTGTTGAGCAACGAAGCACTTAAAAGAAAATGTGCGTTATTAAATACGGTAATGTGCAGTGACACGAGTACCAGCATCATCACGCCTATGCTCATTATGCCTGTCTTGAGCGAATTGTAATAACCTACGATAAAAGCAATAAAGCCGATAATGGTTGCGCCACCAGGGTTTTGAAAGCTGCAAGCTACAGAAAGTAGAAACATGAGTAGCAAATAAGTGGGCAGTGTTTTAACAGGCTGGTTTATGGCTTTAATGTAAAGAATGACAAAGCTAAGGTATCCCAGGGTTTGAAGCACCCATGTTTCGATGGGAAGAGGACGGGAAATAATAAGTGGAACAAAAAAGAACAGTGAAAAAAACAAGCTTCCGTGAGACCAGCGCTTTTTCCGTCCACTTGCCAAAAGGGGCATGTCAGGCGCGGCGCTCTCGTTTTTGACGGCAGGCACCGCGCTGTTACTATCTTGTATGCTTTTATTGCTGAGCATTGTGAGTACTTCGTCCCTACTGAAATACAACGGCAGACTTGCTAGTAATTAGCAGCGTACCAGAGATAATCAACATAATACCCAGCACGGCATAAATGTCGAAAGTTTGTTTCCAAAATACCACCGAAGCAGCGGTGATAAGTGCGATTCCCATGCCCGACCAAATGGCGTAGGCGACCCCAATTCCCATATTCTTTAAGACCATGGCAAACAGCATTCCAGATATCGCGTAGAAAAAGATAGCGCCGTACCCAAAAGCCCATTTCTCCCATCCGTTCGACATTTTAAGCAGCATGGTAGCGGTAACTTCGGTGATAACTGCAACTGCTAAAAGTAAATAAGTCATAGTGCATTCCTTTTTAATTAAAGTGAAATTAGTTAGATTTGATTGATTGAAAACGGCGTTCAAGGGTGATTAATGACACAATGTAGACAGCGACAATCACAGCCGATATTGCCTCTACCCGTGCATCGGGAAACAAGTACCAGGCGGCGACAATGCCGAAGGTTCTGGTTAGCGTGTGAAAGTAGCCTATCCAGTGTTCGATAGCCCATGATAAAGGCATCCACATCAGGCCTGCGAGAATGCCAATACTCAATGGAACGGTGGTGTGGTCGATGGCTGCAACGGGAAGCGCAATGGCAAATACCATTAGGCTCATGATCATGCCAACGAAGAAAAGACGGTCAAAACTGTTCTTTGCCGCCTTCTTGGCAAAAAATCGCTCACCGGTGAGGTAGGAAAGACCTGCACCGAGGTAGAAGATGGCACCTGTGCCGATATACAGCAACCAGGTTATGGTTAATTCAGATACAAAGGGAGCGCTGATACCAAGTAGAGCCCAAACAACAGTGCCTGCCAGCGGCATGGCAATGAATCGGTTCTTTTTAAAATCTTCCCGCTGCTGTTCCAATGGGATGGAAGCATTTTGAACGGGAGTTATTGATGAAGCGTGAGATACTTGTTCCATGAGCTTTACCTGATGTAGTAATGTCTATAGGTAAAGTATGCCGAGGTACCTCAGATTGCGTTAGTCACAAACGTCACCAATCGCGTATGACAATTGTCATCAGTTCACTTAATGAAGCCTATTAACTAAGTCTGTCGTGCTTTTTTCGCTTTTCGTTTGTTTAACACTGAATCACCATCTTCCTTAGACAGCATTAAGCTATCGTAAATGCTGACAAGTGCTACTGCAGCCATAAACATCATAGATAGCGTAAACGTTTGTAGGTTTGGCATATTGGCGCTTTGTCCAAGAATGAATGCTGCAGCAGCGATAGCAAGCGCAGAAAGGGTAATGCCAAGACCGCGGTTCATTTGCATTAAAATGGCGCCTAGCGTGTTTGCATCTCGCATTTTATTGGGGGGGACGTCGGCAAAAGCAATGGTGTTTATTAACGTTAAGTGCATTGAGCGAGTAATACCGTTAACAAATAAAATAACGGCAATAGTAAATGACGATGTGGAGTGATTTATCATCGCGAGCGCCACAAAACCAAGGGCGATGAGCACGCCGTTTACTACAAGCACGCGTTTGAAGCCGAAGGTATTCATGATCCACGTTGTCGCTGGCTTTATCGCTAAGTTTCCAGCAAACAGCCACAGCAACAGTGAGCCGGCTTCTACAGGTGAGTAACCTAATCCAAGCTGGAGCATGAGTGGCACAAGAAACGGTGCACTGCCAAGTGCGACACGCATAACAGAGCCGCCAAACACAGTAAGCCGGAAGGTTTTGTGTTGCATCGCATCGAAAGAAAATAGTGGGTTCTTGGCCGTTTTTACGTGTTTGACTGCCAATACCATGAGTACTAAGCCAATAGCGATGATGCCAAGTGGTCGAATAAGCTTGTCGCTGGTACTCGCTAAAAACTCGATCCCCGCCATAAACAGCGCAAAGCCGATACCGGTGAGCAAAAAGCCTTTAATATCGAACTTACCTACATTGCTTTTGATGTTTTTAAGGAGATACAGTGATGCGATGATAGCGATTATGCCCAGTGGAATATTCATATAAAAAATCCACTGCCAGCTGAAATGAGTGGCGATGTAACCGCCTAGCACAGGACCTAGTAGCGGTGCGCTTAACGCAGGCCAGGTTATAATGGCCACGGTTTTTACCAGCTTTTCCTTTGGCAAGTCCCGCAGAACCACTAATCTTCCCACGGGAACCATCATTGCCCCGCCTAAACCTTGAAGAATGCGAGACAAGGTAAATTCGAATAAGCTGGTACTCAGACCACAAAGCACCGAGGCAAAAGTGAATACGGCAATCGCTGCTACAAATATAGTGCGTGCGCCAAATTTATCGGCTGCGTAACCACTTAATGGAATAAAGAGTGTTACGGCTACCAAGTATGCCGATACACCAATAGATAAGTGGGCTGCCGGCACATTGAAGTCGGCAGCAATGACAGGTAACGCCGTGGTGATAACCGTGGCGTCTAAAATTTCCATAAAGAGTGCCCCTGCAACCAAAAGGGCAGTGGCGAACTCTCTATTGAACAATTTCAAAGGCTCTAACTACGCGCGCGACACCCGTAATATTACGAGCAATATCTACAGCGGCTGTGGCTTCTAAATTGGTTAACCGACCCATCAGGAATACTTCTGAATCTTGAACCACTACCTTAACTTGTAGAGCAGGCACTCGTTCGTCTGCCACAATTTTAGTACGCACTTTTGACGCTAACCACAGGTCGTTGGCTTGTGTGCCTGCACCTATCGCCTCGCCAATTCTAATTTGGTTGTGAATTTTTTTGATATAGCTTACTTCTTGGGCGCGGCGCACAGCTTCGTCAACTAAGCCTTGGTTTGGCGCTTGCCCGGTTAGCAACGCTACACCGTTATAAACATCCACTTGCAGGTTAGCCTGCTCTTTAAGCGCATCGCTTTTCGACCATTGATACGACACCGCAGCATCGGCATTTTGGTCATCAAGCTGCGTGCCCACAGTACGTCTGTCATTAGCCACTTTCGCAGCCATGGCGCCTGCAGCTCCAACGGCCACTACACACCCTTGTAATGTAAGAATTAGGGCTAATAAAGAACCCAGTAGTCCCAAATTTTTCACTTGTGTCCTCTTTACTACTCGTCGCCGTGATCGGCAGGGAATAAGCTGTCGTCAATGCATTCACATAAATTGTGAATTACCAGTAAATGAACTTCTTGAATACGCGAAGTGCGGTTTGACGGTACGCGAATTTCAACATCATGTTCACTTAAGAAGCCCGCCATTTCACCTCCGTCTTTGCCAGTAAGCGCGACAATGGTCATATCGCGAGATAATGCCGCTTCCATCGCTGCTATGACGTTACGAGAGTTACCGCTGGTTGAAATAGCCAACAGTATATCTCCGGGTTGGCCGAGCGCCCGTACTTGCTTCGCAAATATTTCTTCGAAGTTATAGTCATTCGCAATAGACGTCAGGGTTGAGGTGTCTGTGCTTAATGCGATTGCCGGTAAGCTGGGACGGTCGCGCTCGTAGCGATTGAGCATGTTGGAAGCAAAATGTTGCGCATCACCTGCAGACCCGCCATTACCACAGCTCAGTACTTTATTACCTCTAATTAAGGCTTCAACGATCATGTACGCCGCTTTCTCAATATGCTCTGGCAATATTTCCGATGCCGCTATTTTGGTTTGTATGCTCTCGGTAAAATTCGCTTTTATCTGTTCAATCATGTGTCATCTCTTTGTTTTCACCACACGGCAGACCATTTAGTGAAATTTTTTGCGCTGCATTACAGCGCCTTGATTTTTGTAATGGCCAGTATCTGAAAGTCAGAGGTTTAAACGGTGGCCTCAGCGCGAGAGAAAAACAGCCTAACGTTTATCGCTCGCGATAATCAACTCGCATTTACTATTGAAGCGTGCGAAAAAACTCAACCAGGTTTCTAGCTTCATCTTCAACCTTAAAATTTTTCACAACGTGTTCGCGTCCGGCTTTGCCCATTTCTGCGAGTTTGTCCATATCCGAAAGCAGCAAATCCATCTTTTCTGTGACAGCTTGCTGGTCTTTGGTAGGAACAATATACCCATCAACGCCTGGCCTGATGATGTCTTCCCATGCGCCCGCCTGAGTAGCTAATACCGCAGCCCCAGCACTCATGGCTTCAGGTACAGTTAATCCAAACCCTTCGTTATAGCTAAGTGCACTTACTAATGACAGTGCACTGAAGATTCTAGGAATTTGCTCAAACGGCAATTCACCGGTGAAAACAATTCGGTCAGTTAACCCGGCTCTAGAAACTTTTTCTTTAAGCTCGTTTACAAATTCTTGGTTACTCGAGGATATGGCACCTACAACTACTGCGTTCACGTCAGGGTATTTGGGCAATACTTTAATGCACGCTTCAACAAATAGATGAACGCCTTTTTGCTCTCTAACTCTGCCCAGAATACCAATGCCGTACTTGCCGCCGTAGCCTAATGCTTGCCATGCTTCTTGCTTGTTTTCTGCTGGCGTGTAGTTGTCTATTTGCACACCGTGTAGATTTATCTTGGCGGGGGGCTTATTTAGATATTTTGCAGAGCGATTACTCATTGCAATAACCGCATCCATTTTATTGCTTAACCACACCGTAGAAGCCGAACGCTTTCGCTGAGCGGCAGAGCTAAATACAAGCTTTATCTTGGCGCGAAACACGTATTTGAGGATCACACCCTGAATCATCTCGTCAACGCGACGTGCATGAAAAATTCGCCACTTACCATTACTAAGCGGGCGTCGACACATTTTTGCGACCTCCCAAAAAGTAATAGTCATTGATGGGTCTGGAACAAAATGCTTGCCCATTATCCGCAAATTAATCATATGCTTCTGTAGCGATGTTACTTGCAGCATCGTAGACGTTACGCCAGAAAAATTAGAGCTGGAGTTGCCGACTATTAGCTCTATTTCTTGGTTATCAACGCTGCTGGACGAAACCTTGTTGTTGGGATGACTCATTATTTGTGGGAACCTAAGAAACTTTCATCAAACCGATGAAGGGTTGCAAATCATAAGATAAAACAAACGGAATACTTCTGACATAAAGACATTTTCATCAATATCGGCCGCGCTCATCGTTGGCGCACGCTTCTAGTCCTCTTTGGGGAACATCAGTTTAAAAGCTGGATATTGTCAGTCTTTAGCCCACGTTCTTCAACCACTGAAGGTTGTCTCCGTCTATGGCAACAACGTCTATTCGCAGAGAAGTAGACGCTGGATTTAAGCCATTATCTAACAAATAGAAATCAAACGCAGCTTGAATTCGCTGGAGCTTTTTGGCAGTCACAAAATCTAGAGCACTGCCAAACTGATTTCGTCTTCGGTATTTAACTTCAACGCACACTATGGTGCTGCCGTCTTGCATTACAATGTCGAGCTCGCCACGCCGAGTGTGGTAATTTCGACATCGAAGAATAAGGCCTTGTTCCATCAGATATTTACAGGCCTTGTCTTCTGCTGCACTCCCTTGCAGTGTTGACATAATTTTACTCCGAAAGCATTTGAACTTTTTCGTTACGAATAATTGCCTGAGGCTGTTTGCGTATTACTTCACCTTGTTGATTAAGGGAAAGTGTACCCGTTAACCCTTCGTGTGAAAGATATTTCAGCGTGTTAAGCATGCCTAGCTGAGGCAACAACTGATAGGCATCAAAACCGAACGCAAATAAACGTTTTTGCATAGTATTTTGATTTTGCCAAGCCTGTTCAACCTCCTGCTGAAGAGGTTGCCAACTATGTGAAGGCATTAACCAAGGCATGTCGATAAAGTGCACATTCTGCAGGTCACGCCATTGGTTTTTCCCGCTGTCGTAATCCATTGAACGAGAGGTGGCATACACGGGGACTTGTTTGCCATCGTATGGGTTTAAGCTCGCTTCGATAATGGGGTTAAGCAGTTCTGTGTCTTGAGGTGAGGCAAATGCAACAATGGCATCAATATCACGCCTACTGCGAGGCATGTTGTACACTTCATCATTTGTCATGTACTCAATTTGATTGATACGCTCGTTGCTTTGCGCCACATCTAGCGCCTGTGTAATTCCCTCTCGAAGTGAATTACTGTCGTTAAACGATACCGACGTTATGTTGGCTCGCTGCTTGTTTTCCTGATTGTTGAGTATTCGCCAGTGCTTTTTAAAGGTGTCGTCCATTCGCTGGTACAGACTGCTTTGTGCGGCAATAACGATAGGCGCACGATATCCTTTATTAAAGATAAATTCAGCAAGCTGCTTTGCTTCATCTTCTGGTGCTAGCCCGTAATAATTCAGCGAGGTAGGCAAGCCTAATGAGTGGAGTTCATTTTGTGTGTCATCACCTGCGAGACCTGTACCAGAGGCAAGAGCATCATCGGCTATCGCCGGATTTGACGATCCTGTTGCCAACCCTTTAGCAGACGCATTGTCTGGCAATTCGTCAGGCCTGTTTAATGCAAGTACGTTCACACCAAGCGGCAAACTGGGAATTAAACGTTCAACAGTGTCTTTTAAAAGAGGGCCAATGATGAACTTGGTATCGCCAATTTCGCTGAGTAAATGCTGTGTATCTACTTCGTTGGTGTCGATAAAACGAAGACGAGGTAGAAGGTGTTCATCTTGGCGCTTTTCAACATCGGTGTAATAAGCCGCCATGATGCCATTTTTAACGACTTGTCCTGTGCGAGCTAACCTGCCAGAAAGTGGTAGTAAAACCGCAATATCGTTGGCGCCAGCATCGGTAAGCTGGGTTGCTTCAATTACATTTTCAGGCAAAGCGTTTTCTAGTACATGACCGCGATAAACCTGCTTAAATTGCTGCAGGCTTTTGGCTAATTTTTCCGGTGACGACGCGTTTTCTTCGGTTAGTTCGCGAAGAGTAATGAAAGGAGACAGATCGGGATAAGCACTGCCCACTGAATCAAGTGACGATGCAGGAATGGAGGTAATCCACTGCCAAACTTGTTGCACTTTTTCATCGTCAGTAAGATTGGTTTTTAATACGCTATTCGCTGCCGCAGCCAGGTTGCCTTGCTGCGTGAAGAGCTGGGTTTGAAGCTCCGCTTTTTGGAATGCGGTTTCGCCTGTACCGGTTACGCCATCCAACATAGCCAGTAATTCTTCTGCCGAGGCATCAGGCATTCCCGCATAGGCTTTGGTTACCAGAAGGGAGTAATAAGATTGATTTATCCCTGAAATTCCGTCTTCTTTTACCTCATATAGCACTTGCTGAGCCAAAACGGGCTGTTGATTTTGAAGGTACAGGTCAGCCGCTTGCAGCAACAGCGTATCGCGCTGTTCTTTGTTGCGAGTGCGCTCCCATACTTTTTTTGCTTCAAGGAGTTTGTGCTCAGGTGTGACGTTATCTTCAACCTGTGTTGTTTCAATTGGGGTAGGTTGTACTACCGCAGGCTTTGACTGGGTTTTAGGTGTACTTCCACAGCCCGTTAGCACCAATACAGAAGCGACGGCTGATAGCGTAAAGATTTTTCCAGCTTGTCCAATATGACGCACAGTTTCATTCCTTTTACATCGTTATAGGCCAAGTTTATCTTAACCAGTGTGAAAATCTACGCTTGCCAGCATAATCTGGACTAATGGCGTGATACACTTATCGCATATTCTTTAAAAATAACGTAAGACTTAACCACTGTTATGACAGACACCGCCACCTTATATATTGTTCCAACACCTATCGGTAATTTAGACGACATAAGTGCCAGAGCAATACGCGTATTAAGTGAAGTAAGCTGGATCGCTGCCGAGGACACCCGTCACAGCGCTCGACTCTTACAGCACTTTAGCATTGGAACGAAAACTCTTTCTCTGCACGAGCATAACGAAGATAAGCGCACAGCAATGCTTTGTGAGCGTTTAAAGGGCGGCGAGTCGGTAGCATTAATAAGTGATGCTGGAACGCCGTTAATCAGCGACCCGGGCTTTGTTTTGGTACGCAAGTGCCGTGAGCAAGGTATTCCGGTTAGCGCTCTGCCGGGCCCATGTGCTGCAATTACAGCATTAAGTGCTTCGGGACTGCCAACAGACAAGTTTATATTTGAAGGATTCCTACCGGTTAAAGTGCAGGCACGTGAAAGCGTGTTGTCAGCGCTAATAGATAGAACGTTCACCACTGTTTACTATGAAGCGCCACGTCGAATTTTAGACACCGTTACTGATATACAGCGCGTTCTAGGCGATCGCCAGATTGTGGTAGCGAAAGAGCTATCCAAAACCTTCGAAACCTACGTGAGTGGCAGCGCGCAAGATGTAATTGATTATCTCAATGCGGATGTTGCGCACCAGAAAGGCGAATTCGTCGTCATGATTGGCCCTGCGAAGGTAAGTGACCAGGCGATACCCAGTGAGGCAATGTCGTTGCTAAGTGTATTGTGTGAGCACATGCCGCTTAAAAAGGCCGCGGCGGTGGTCGCCACTCACTATGACTTGAAAAAGAATGCGCTTTATCAAGCTGGGCTAGACGCAAAAGCGTAAACACGTTGTTGATCTTAAGGGCCTTAGAATAAATACAAAGGAGTGTAATTCACGTCAACTGCCCAGTTCAAAAAGGACTGAGGTTTATGGAGGCTCATATGACAAAAACACTCAAAATCACCATGTCAGAAGGAAAATGGTTAGTTGATATATTTTCTCAAGCTAACGACTCAGGTGTTTACGACTTAATCCACCCTAATACCTTTGCGGAAGTTTCTCTAA
This sequence comes from Alteromonas sp. CH_MED4-4, assembly GCF_037029575.1. NCBI lineage: Bacteria > Pseudomonadati > Pseudomonadota > Gammaproteobacteria > Alteromonadales > Alteromonadaceae > Alteromonas > Alteromonas sp. CH_MED4-4. The sequence continues at coordinate 184,009 of NZ_JAYMEU010000001.1, forward strand.
ATGAAGTCGAAATGTACGGCTTTCGTTATAGCCTGCATGGAAAAGCGGGAACGTCATTTAAAATTGAGTTAGATGACGAAGTACTGGCTGAAGGTGAGATAGACAAATCTGAGGCGGCGTCGGGAAGTGGAGTTGTATAGTCACTAGAACAGTGTTTAGCGATTATTCTGCACGCTTTTATTGTATACTCGCCTGTTTTAGAAGCTCTCTTTAGGATTGAAGTATGCGCCAACCCCTTTCTGTTATTGTTATTACCAAAAACGAAGAAGACCGCATAGCCCGTTGTTTGAAGTCTATCGAAAAAATAGCAGATGAGATTGTTGTTCTTGATAGTGGTAGCACAGATAAAACGGTAGAAATTGTTCACCAATTTACAGACAAAGTGTTTGTTACAGATTGGCAGGGCTTTGGTGTTCAAAAGCAACGAGCTCTGGATAAAGCAACGTGCGATTGGGTGTTATCTCTCGACGCAGATGAAGAAGTGGACGAGCAGCTAGCGTCCACTATCTCAAAACTACTCAAGTCCGAGCCCACTCATAACGCTTACAAATTGCGTTGGCGCAATATTTTCCTTGGAAAAGTTACCAGATTTGGAAGGACTGGCAGGGCACCTACAAGGCTTTTTAAAAGACAAGCGTCACATTTCACCAAAGATATTGTCCATGAAAAAGTGGTACATCAAGGTGAGGCAATTTGTTTGAAAGGTGGCTATCTAAAACATTACTCAGTGCGTGATTTTGAACACTTGCTACATAAAAATCGCGATTACACATGCCTAATGGCGACTAAAAAATTTAAGGCAGGTAAAAAGAGCCATGGGCTTGCGTTGGCATTGTTAAGGTCAATGCTAACCTTTATCCAAATCTATATTTTCCGCTTAGGGATCTTGGATGGAAGTAGAGGATTCCTGTTCGCTGTTTTGTTCGCACAATATCAGTTTAATAAGTACGCAGGCCTTTGGGCGCTAGAACAGACAAAATCGAACTCATAATTTACATTTACGAACCTAAACAAAAAGCCCGTGACGTCAATGTCACGGGCTTTTTTTATAGAGAATAGCTAACTGATTTTTCGTCTCAAGTTTAAGACAAGCGACCTTTAAAGTCTTCGTAGCTAAATTCGCGAACTAGTTCGAAATCGCCGTTAGAACGCAGAATGCCGATAGCAGGATGTTCTACACCGTTGAAGAAGGTGGTTTTTACCATGGTGTAATGCATCATATCCTCAAACTGTAATCGATCGCCGGTCTTAAGCGGCGCATCGAATGAGTAGGTATCAATGACATCGCCTGCAAGGCACGAATTGCCACCTAGCTTCACATTATATGCTTTTTCATTAGGCATACCCGCGCCCAAAATTGTAGGTCGATAAGGCATTTCCAGCACATCTGGCATATGTGCAGTCGCTGAAATGTCTAGAATAGCGATATCACCGTCATTTTCTACCATATCAACCACTTCGCAAATTAATGGCCCTGTCTGCCATGCTACCGCAGACCCTGGCTCAAGAATTACGTCTAGGTGTGGGTAACGGGCTTTAAAGTCTTTTAGTGTGTTGATGAGGTGCTCAACGTCATACCCTTCACGGGTCATCAGGTGTCCGCCACCTAGGTTTAACCACTTTAATTGACTAAGCCATTTGCCAAAACGCTTTTCAATGGCTTCAAGCGTGCGTGCAGTAGCAAAAGAATCACACTCACAAAGGTTGTGGCAGTGAAAACCTTCAATACCCGATAAGTCTACGCCTTCTAGCTCACTAGCGCGTATGCCTAAGCGCGAACCTGGTGCAGCTGGGTCGTACAGTGGTGTATCTGCTTCTTGATGCTCAGGGTTTATGCGAAGGCCTAACGACACGCCTGCTAGCACGTCTTTATGCGCGTTCCACTGGGTCAAACTATTAAAAGACAGGTGATTAACAAGACCCGCCAATTCCTTTGCGTCATTAACCTTGTACGCAGGAGAATATGCGTGAACTTCTTTACCCATCTCTTCAGCAAGTTTCGCTTCCCAAACCGAACTGGCCGTTGCTCCGTGTAAGTACTGTTTGATGATGTCGAAGCAAGACCACATAGAAAAGCCTTTAAGCGCCAAGATAATACGCGCGCCAGATTCGTCTTGAACCCGTTTCATCAGCTCAAGGTTTTTAATTAATTTTGCTTCTTCCAGCACGTAGCAAGGAGAGGGAATATCAGTACGTTGAGTTAAATCGGTCAATGGGATAAAGCTCCAAAAAATAAAACGGCTTTCAACATTTATCAAACGCCTAATGTATTACATTACAGGTCGTAGCTCAAAACTACTCTGTGTCCTACATTCCAGTAATCTGATCTAGATTTAAATTTAAATAGTGGCGTTAATAAAAAAGGGCGCTTGAATTAAGCGCCCCGATATTTCAATTATTTAGTGAAAGGGCTACCTTCACATTCGAGTACGTGCCATGGCAGACCGTGCTCGTTAAGCATATCCATGAATGGATCTGGATCGAATTGTTCCATGTTCCATACACCTGCTTCTTTCCATGTGCCGTTAAGCATAAGCGCTGCGCCAATCATTGCAGGAACACCTGTGGTGTAAGATACTGCTTGCGCGCCTACTTCTTCGTTACATTTCGCGTGGTCACAGTTGTTATAGATAAAGATAGTTTTTTCTTTGCCATCTTTAATACCTGTGATGTAAGTGCCAATGCACGTCATTCCGCTATAACCTTCGGCAAGTGAGCCTGGGTTAGGAAGTACTGCTTTCAAGAATTCTAGTGGTACAATCTTCTGGCCTTGGAATTCAACTGGCTCAATGCTAGTCATACCAATACCTTCTAGTACACGCAGGTGGTTAAGGTAAGCATCACCAAAGGTCATCCAGAAGCGTGCACGCTTAAGGGTAGGGAAGTGCTTAACAATAGACTCTAGCTCTTCGTGGAACATCAGGTAAGATGCGCGAACACCAATGTTTTGATAGTCAAGATCTTCACGTACGCTTAACGGATCGGTTTCTTTCCACTCGCCGTTTTCCCAATAGCGACCGCGTTGGGTAATCTCACGAATGTTGATTTCAGGGTTGAAGTTAGTCGCGAAAGCCTGGCCGTGATCGCCGCCATTACAGTCTACGATATCAAGATAGTGGATTTCGTCGAAGTAATGCTTAGCTGCATATGCTGTGTAAACGTTAGTTACACCTGGATCAAAGCCACTGCCAAGAAGGGCCATAATGCCCGCGTCTTTAAACTTGTCTTGGTAAGCCCACTGCCACGAGTATTCAAATTTCGCTTCGTCTTTAGGCTCGTAATTGGCGGTGTCTAGGTAATCAGTATTAGTTGCAAGACATGCATCCATGATTGGAAGGTCTTGATATGGCAACGCAAGGTTGATTACTAGGTCTGGCTTTACTTCGTTGATAAGTGCTTCCACTTCTTTTGCGTCGTCAGCATCAACAGCGAAAACACCCTTAACGCGATCTGCACCTACTTCTTGCTGTAGCGCTTCACACTTAGATACCGTGCGGCTTGCTAAGTAAATTTCGTCGAAATGTTGCGGTAAACGTGCACATTTTTTCACAGTTACCGACGCAACACCGCCAGCACCAATAATTAAAACGCGAGACATAATAACTAATCCCTAATTTTGCTAATGAATTTTGGGCTGAATGCTAGCAGACCAATGGGATTTGGCAAGCAAAGACAGCCCATGACAGTACAAAAAATTTTAATCGTAACAACGAATGTAAAAGGTATTGCACACCTACTAGCGGCCTACCTTTCAAAGGCCTCATTATTGACCGTTTATGGTCCACGCCGAGATACGTCGTTCAATAGAAGTTTGAGCTGATACGAAAGCACACACGTTTTAAAATTAATAACGTGTCTGCAACTCTGCTCGGTTTAAAATATAAAGTCGCTCGAATTTCAGCGGGTAACCGTATCAATTGGTGGCGATATGACTACCTTATCATCAACTTTGTAATAGGGGTAAAGAATCAAACGCTCTTCATGATTTGGTGTAGCAGTGGCTATGGCAATGGCGTCGAGGGTTTTACTGTCTTGGGTATTAACCGCCGCAGCATAAACCAATACGCTGTAGCTGTTTGTGTCGGTGGTGGTATCGATAATTCGCCACTGAAGCTGCTCGATAAGCTGTGACTCTCGCTTTTGACCTTGTGTTTCGTCGTTGAAAATACAACCTACTCGGCCGTTTTCATAGATGGCCGCAAAGGGGTAAAACACATCGCATACGGGTAACATAAGCTCACATAAGCTTAGTGACTTCGACACGAGTACGTTTAATGGCGTTGGCAATGTAACTGGACGGTCGATCATAGCGCATCTCCTGTGAGTTAGCGTTGCTGGACACTTGCTAATACCTACGCTTACTACGTCACATTAGTTTAATATTCACCATTGCGATAGCTAAACATTACCATTTCATACTAAAAGATTAAGAGACTAACCTAGGGCCTGTTGATCTTTGTTGTACATTTTTGCAGCGGTCTGTGTGCCATCTAGACAAGGCGAATGTTTGACGGTTTAGTGGTTCTAAATCGAGAACATTCAACGCAGTATAGATGGCACAAAGGCGCTGCCCGAAGGGGTCGTTATGGAAGCCTTTTACTCTTTGTCACAGTCCTTTAACTTAGCCCGCTAGGCTTGCAGGACTGTTTCGCGATTAAAAGGCTTCCATTTAGACCAAAATTCGTACACCAAAGGTCAACAGGCCCTAGGGCGATTGCTTTTTATCGGTTGTTTTTCAACGCGACTTAATAGTTCGGCGATGAGGAAGTGGACATTAGCTTTAAGGCGCTAAAAGTTGTTTTTGGTATTTCAGTGGTGTTGTTGAGTACCACTTTTTAAAGGCGTGGGTAAATGATGATTGTTCCTGAAACCCCAATAAATCTGCGGTATCAGCGATGGAGTGATGTTTCAGCAAATCATCTAAGCGGGCTTTGCGTTCGCTATTGAGAATTTGTTGAAAACTAGTGCCACTTTGCTTCAATTTTCGCTGTAAGGTGCGCGGACTGATAAAAAGTGCATTGGCTACGCGTTGCTGATCGCAGCCTTTTAAGGTTGGATTGGCTTTTAAAAGCGCAACGACTCTATGACTTATGTCTTCATGCTGATTGGCGTAGAACTGGCTATTGGCAAATTGAACACGGTCGCCGCCTTTGCTCGCCATTAGTTCTTCTTCGGATACTTTTACAAGCGCACTAAACATCGCTTTGTTCTCGCTGGTAAATGGAATATGTAAAAGGTGCTGAGGAAAAATAATGGCGTTGGTGTTGGCGTTATCAACCACTTCACAATTGAACCACATCGCTAGCATGGCTTTTTCCGAATCGCTCAAAGGAAACGTAAAGGTGACGGCATTCAGTTTACAGGCAGAACCTAATATCTTGTAGACGGTTGCTACCCAGGCTGTGGTGTTGCGCAATACCATCTGCTTGCAATCGGCGCTTTTGGGTACCCACTCAACGCGGGTATTGTCAGGTTCGAAAAACACGCTGGTGGTGCCGATGTCAGCAACTAAAGCGTCAAAGCGGGTAAGCGCATTTATGGCTTGAACCAAGTTTTCGCAGCTTTCAACAAGGTAACCCAGCACCCCGTAATCTTTCGCCTGAATATGTTTACCTAAATCAAAACCAAATAACGAATTGTTGGTTAATGCGACCCCTTGGTTTAACAGCTCAACGTATACATCCATATCAACACGTGAAGAGCCAGACAGTGAGTCATGCTTTTGGGTAGTTAACGAAACATTGTCGGCATTAACGCCTAAGCTAACTAAATAGCTCACCGTACTTTGGATATAGGCTGAGGAAACTGATGGCATATGCTTGTCGCAAAATAACAAAAACACTGTCGCATTAACGCAAGATAAAATAGAAATGTCAATTTATGCTAGGAGCCGTCAAAAAAGGAAATAACGTAGATGGTTGACGTTTACTACCAAAAAAATATTGCTGCAACGCCCAAAGAACTGTGCGATACGCTGCTTGATCACCAGAATTTAAGCGATTTTTTCAACGCATCGTTTAAGGTATTGAAAGCAGAAAATGATAATGAGATTAGCGGCGGAAAGGGCTGCGTAAGAGAAGTCACTATTCTTAGTGTACGTTTTAAAGAAGAGATTATTCACGCAGATACCAACGGCATTGAATATAGAGTGGTTGATGACTTTCCAGTCAAAGCTCACAGGGGCGTTATTGCGTTCACGCAGCAGGAAAATTCAACAAACGTTTCTTATCGCATTACCTGTCGGGCGCCCTGGTATATACCAAACTGGTTACTGACGCGCCTGTTGCAAAACGATATTGAGCAATGTCTAGATAAGTTAGGAGCACGCTTTGATCCCCGTTGAACTTATTTTGCTAGGGTTAAGCCCCGTATTTCTACTGTGTGTTTTTGTTGAATTTAAGAAAGCGCGACAGTTTTACAATGTAAAAGACAGTGTGAACAATGCCTTACTTGCACTATTGCATCAGGGCTCTGATGCATTGGTCTTGCTTCTACTAATGCCTTTTTTTATTTGGTTACACCAGTTTTCACTATTTAAAATAGAGCTTAGTGCACTATCACTTTTTGCAGGTTTTATCCTTCAAGACTTTTTGTACTACTGGTTTCATCGTGCTTCACACAACATACACTGGTTTTGGCTAGCGCATGTGGTACATCACAGCTCGACAAAAATGAATTTCACAACGGCCTTCAGACAAAGCGTTTTGTACCCTTTTGTTGGCATGTGGCTGTTCTGGGTACCAATGATTCTTATTGGTTTTTCGCCAAGTCTGGTTTTTGCCATTGTCGCTATCAATCTGGCTTATCAGTTTTTTGTACACACTCAGACAATTGGAAACCTAGGCTGGGTAGAGCGTATCTTCAACACGCCTACGCATCACCGTATTCATCACGCAACGAATAAACCATACATCGATAAGAATTACGGTGGCGTACTTATTATATGGGATAAATTATTCGGCACTTTCGCTAAAGAAGATAAAACGATAACGATAAAGTACGGCATTGTAGGAAAAATGCCTAAGGACAATCCACTTAGCGCCAACTTCAGTCAAATAGGTGTGCTTCGTGAACAGCTTCAGCAGGCAAAAGGGATTAAAGCAAAGTTAAAGCGGTTGTTTGGCTATCCTGTAGCAGATTGATACCTATGGTACTCGCGCGCCTGAACTATGTCTTTACAACGCATTCAATTTGCACAAATTCATTGGCATAAGCGCACCAAAGTAAAGCATATTGTTGACCGAGGTGAAGCAAAGTCGGAATGCCATATAAATAGACTTTCCCAACTCAAGATTCTCGATCCCTAGAGTTGCAATACAACCAACAGCGTTTGACTGAAGTTGGTTTCCTTAGGCGCATTTTTTGCAATTTAACTTCTTATCAGTTGGTAACAACATACTCGCCAAGTTTTTACAGTAGCTAAAAGGCGCTAAGTAGTAGGGAAGTTAAATGAAAAAGTTTATTGAAAATATGCCAAAAGCCGAACTTCACGTTCATATTGAAGGCACATTAGAGCCTGAACTAAGTTTTGCCTTAGCGCAGAAAAATAACGTTTCACTGAAGGCCAAAACACCTGAAGAAATGATAAAGGCGTATGATTTTTATGATTTACCCTCTTTCCTCGATATTTACTACGCGGGTATGAGCGTGCTCATAGAAGAGGATGACTTCTACCAACTTACCATGGCATACCTTAAGAGAGCTGCAGCACAGAACATCGTTTATGTTGAGCTTTTCTTTGACCCCCAAGCTCATACAATTCGAGGTGTGAGTTTCGATAGCGTTATTAACGGAATACATGCAGCGCAAAAAGATGCGCGCACTGAATTGGGTGTAGAAAGTCAGCTTATCTTGTGCTTCTTGCGAGATATGTCGGCTGAATCAGCAATGGAACATCTGAAGCTAGCTAAGCCCCACCTCAACAAGTTAGTCGGCGTCGGGCTCGATTCCGACGAGAAAAATAACCCGCCATCAAAGTTTGCAGAAGTATTCTCAAAAGCGCGTTCATGGGGACTTAAACTTACAATGCACTGTGATGTTAACCAAGACAATACGCAAGAGCACATACGTCAAGTAATTGAGGATATTAAGGTCGACAGGATTGATCATGGTGTAAATATTCTCGAATCTGATACTTTATGCGAGCTTGCAAAATCAAAAAATTTGGGATTAACGGTCTGTCCTGTTTCAAACAAATTTGTTGTTCAATCACTCACTTCTTGTGAATTGAAACAAATGTTGGAAAAAGGGTTGCTGCCGAGTATCAATTCAGACGATCCGTCTTATTTCAGAGCCTACTTGAATGAGAATTTAATTGCCCTACAAGAAGAAGGGCAATTCAGCAAAGAGGATTTAATCACGCTTGTTGAAAATAGCTTTAAAACCAGTTGGCTTTCTGAAAAGCGTAAAATGGATTATTTAGATACGTTGAAACGTTACACGGACACTGTTGCAGTAGCGTAATTTTGCTTTAAGTATTTCGTTTTAATTAAAGGTGCTGCGCAGAGCGGCACCTTTAACAAGGAGTAACGTTACTCTTTACTAGCAATTTTCTGAAGGTTGCTGTGAATTTTGAAAAGTACGATAAGCAGTTCGCACCAGATTCTTGCGCCAATACAGCCAGACACGATAATAAATAGGCCGTATACAAAACTCGCGTCGTACCCTACAAACATCGTCGTTACGCCACTTACCACAGATCCTAAAAGCAATAGCCAGTACACGAAAGTGATAATCTTAGGGGTTAACATTGAGTCGAAGAAGAAAATATCTTTCATAATCATTCCTTGATGAAGTTTGCAGGTAGCAAGCGCTAATGTTATGCCGCATCCTGCGACAAACTTCTTGTTGTTATCGTTGTTTAGTGTTTAAAAGAATTGTGAGCAAGCTCACAGGGATAGTTGTAACACCGAAAGGTAGTGAGCGCAACACTCTGTTATAAAAGGGTTTTATCTTGCGCCTTGCAAGCCGCCTGTGTGCAGTACAACAATGCGTGACCCGTCTTCAAACATACCTTTGGCCAGCATATCTTTAACTGCCCAAAAGGCTTTGCCGGAATAAACAGGCTCGATATCAAAATCGAAAGTATTATTAAAATCGTTGCAGAAGGTTTGAAGCTCATTTGGCGCTTTGGCGTAACCACCGAAGTGGTAGTTGTGTTCAATATGCCAATTTGATCGCCCAAGCGAGGCTGGAAGAAATTGTTCGACTAATCCTTCTAAGTAGTCTTCACCCTTCAGCACGCCAACACCGACAGCGTTGCAACCAGTGTGATGGAGAGTGTCTTTCGCATTATTTTCATTACGTTTATTTAATGCACTGACTATTCCCGCCAAAGTGGCTCCACTAGCGACAGGAGCGACAATAAAATCAAAGTCTATGTCGATTTCATCAACCATGTCCTTTATCCCTTGAAGCGCTTGTGCTTGGCTTCCGCCCTCAGGAATGATCATCGCGTCAGGTTGCTGCTGCTTAAGATGAAGTAGATATGCGCTATCGTTTCGCTTTTTGTAAGTGACTCGGTCTACATAGTCGATACGGGTGCGCCAACTTTTCAAATCCTCAATCATGGGTGTAGGTGCAGCGCTGTAATCACCGCGAATAATGGCGTTAAAAGGAATGCCCAATTTATAACAAACAAAGCCTAGTGCATGCAGGTGGTTAGAAAAACCGCCGCCGAAACTCACTATCGTTTTTGGCAACGGGCTGGTGAGCGCATGACTTAGCTTCCGCCATTTATTACCTGACATTACAGGGTGAATAGCATCATCACGTTTAACAAATAGCGATACCTTGCTGGCACCTTCCCAATTTGGCTTAAATGGGACTAGCGGTGAGGGCAGGGTTAATGACGATTTAAATGCATCAAGGGGAAGCACAACGAGAGCCTAGTGTCAGTTGATCAAATGTGTGAAGGCAAGAGTATAACCAGATAGAAATTCAATAAAAGACCTGTAATGTTTATTACGCTAATAAGAGCATAGTTATGGTTATCAAAATGTATGGCCTATTTCGCCAGTTGAGAGCTAAATCCTTACCAATGCGCCCAGAAAGTGCCAGTGGTGTGTGGGGATATTCTATGTATAGCGCTAGTATGGCTGCGAAGATGTTTTCCATCATGCTTTTTGTTTCGATATCAACAAGCGGGCTAATCATGTCAAAGAATGCGGTTGCGCAAGAGCCAGATGTTAAGCACATCAGTAATTATGTTCCCAATGCAAAGCTCGTTGGAAAAGGAATGTTCTCTTACTACTTCTGGGATGTGTATACCGGTGAGCTTTACGCGCCTGATGGCGCTTACCAAAACCAGCCCCCCTTTGCACTAAAGTTAACGTACCAGCGAGACTTGGAAGGCAAGAAAATTGCCCAGCGTTCTATCGATGAAATGAAAAAGCAAGGAGACCTATCGGCTGACGACTCAGACAAGTGGCTTTCCCTAATGAATAGTATCTTTCCTGACGTCAGCGAGGGTGACGTCATTACCGGTATCGCTACGAAAGATGGCACGAGTGTGTTTTACGTGAACGGTGAAAAGGCTGATGAAATTGAAGACAAAGTATTTACACAGCGTTTTTTTGATATCTGGCTAAGCGATAAAACGTCTGAGCCAAAATTTAGAAAGAAGTTATTGGGAAACGGATAAGGGCAACGCTTTATTAGCATTACGCCAAGTCTATCTCGTCAATTGATTAAGGTTGCGAAAGTGATAAAGAATACGGTGAAGTTTGTTTTAGGAATCGGAATTGCCGCTTTAACGGTGGCAGGGCTATCCGGATGCTCTGTTTCAGTGGATGGTGAAGACTACAGGTCTGTATCGCCTGTTTTCGATATTGAGCAATTTTTTGATGGGAACGTTAAAGCCTGGGGCATTGTTCAGAACCGCTCGGGCGAGGTGGTGCAAAGGTTCGTAGTAGACATCGATGGTTCAGTAGATGGCGATACGTTAACCCTTGATGAATCCTTTAATTACGGTGTGGGGGACGGTCCAACGTCCCGTACTTGGACCATCGTAAAGCAGAGTGATAATAGCTATGTGGGTCGCGCGAGTGACATTGATGGTCCAGCCAAGGGCACAAGCTTTGGCAACGCATTTAACTTTCATTACGAGATGGATTTGCCGGTGGATGACACTACCTATTCAGTGACGTTTGACGATTGGTTTTGGGCATTTGACGACAGTACTATGATGAACCGCTCGTATATTCGTAAGTTTGGCATTGTGATGGCAGAAGTCACCATATTTATGCAAAAACAAACAGACTAATACGCCATTAACCTCGTTTTTTGAAAAATGCTGGCCAGTAGATTTACTGGTCAGTGAGTTGTTACTCGTCGGCCCTCCATCTTCATATATTTCCGTTTTCGTTTCACATTTGAAACTAATCGACATTTACTTTGGCATTACCCGTGAGGTGGCATTTCGTTCCATGCTAATGTAAGCGTTTAATTCGTTATTTTTCTTTGCTTAGGAGCGTTCATGAAAGTTGCATTGATGATGGAAAACAGTCAGGCGGCTAAGAATCCGGTAATATTAAATGAGCTCACAAGCGTGGCGGACTCACTGGGACACGCTGTATTCAATGTGGGTATGAACAGCGAAACTGATCACCATCTTACCTATGTGCACTTAGGCATAATGGGAGCTATTCTACTCAACTCGAAAGCTGTCGATTTTGTGATTTCAGGCTGTGGTACGGGTCAAGGGGCTATGATGTCATTGAATGCTCATCCAGGCGTATTTTGCGGTTATTGTATCGACCCTTCAGATGCATTTTTGTTTAACCAAGTTAACAATGGAAATGCGTTAGCGTTACCTTTTGCAAAAGGCTTTGGATGGGGCGCTGAACTTAATGCGCGTTATATCTTTGAGAAAGCGTTAACAGGCGAGCGTGGCGCGGGCTATCCCGTTGAACGTAAAGAACCTCAAGTACGAAACGCTGGTATTCTCGCAGATTTGAAACGTGCGTTGGCTCCAGAGAGCTACGTCGATTCACTGAAAAAAATGGACGTTGAACTGGTTAAAACAGCCGTATCTGGAGAGCGTTTCCAGCAGTGTCTATTTGACCACGGTCAAGATGAAGAGATTAAAGCGTACGTGAAGTCGCTGTTAGCGTAAGCGACTGGCACAAATCACAACGTTGAAAATGTAGGATAAAAGCGCTGATGCTAAGAAAAAAGCGTCAGCGTTTTTTATTTTTTGTCGACAAAAACAATAGTCCAAAGCTTAACGCTTAAACGTAAATACCACACCTAACCCGTGCCCTTTAACTAGCGGGTCGTGAATAAACCAAATGTGGCCGTCGTGTAACTTCACAATGGCAGACACAAGCGATAAGCCCAACCCATTTCCCTTACTGGTTCTACTGCCGTCTGCCCGATAAAATCGGCGCTCCAGATTCACAATTTCATGTTCACCCACGCCAATTCCCGCATCGTTCACGGCAATCACGATATGACTTGCTGTGGTAGAGAGCTGTACGGTGACCACACTTTTTTCATTAGAGTACTTTATGGCGTTGTCTAACACGTTAGCTACAGCTTGAAATAGCAGGTTAGGATCGGCAAGCATTGTAACTGCAACGAGCTCGCTCGAAAGGGTAATGTCGCGCTCTTCTGCAAGGGGGTGATAAAGGTCAACCACGTCCTCTACGATGGCGCGTACGTCAGTGGAACAAAAGCCTTCTTTCTTATTGGTGGTTTCAAGCCCACTTATGCGTAACAAGCTGTTAAACATGTTTAACAGGATGTCGGCTTCTTGGGTTGTATCTTCCCTTAGTTGAGTGTCTTCGATTTTTTCTAGCGTGTTGCGAAGTCGAGATAACGGAGTGCGAAGGTCATGGGCGATGCTATCGGTCACTGACTTTATATTGTTGACTGAACTCTCGATAGTATCGAGCATTTGATTAAACACAAATGACAAACTGCTCAGGTCGTCCCAATTACTGTCAATTTCTAAACGCTCTTGCAAGTTTCCCGTTTTGATAATTTTATCCGCCGTTTGCGACATGCGGTTAATTCGATTAACCACGTAAACAGCAATAGCGAAGCTCAGCACACTCAAGGTACAAAGCAACACCACAATGATCCAGCTGAACGTTTTACCAAACCACTGTGCGCTGTATAAATCGTCAATGCCACGACCAACGTAAAGCACGTGATCGCCAAGGGTTACTTCTCTCATAAGTGCTTGGCGCAGCGTTTTTCTCGTTGTGCTATTGGGGCGGGTAATAACTATTTCTGCGGTAGCAAAACTGGCGCCTTTGTGGCGCTCAAGGACAAGGGGAATTGACGACAAATTGCCAGCCACAACTTGTTCATCTTTACTCAGTGCAACGAATGAACGTAGGTGGTCGGAGGCTGAGGTGATTGTTGAGCCATTTGGCGAATGTTGGCCATTGTCTTTGGCTATCGCTAACTTAACCGCGTCAATACCGAGGTTTTCATAAAGAGTAATCAGCGCGTTTGTTTTGGCATCAACGGCAGCATTCGATTCCGAAATAAACAAGTCGCTGCTCGTTAATCGCCAAAAATAAACAATTAAAACAATGGCAATACAAGCTAGAGTAGTGAGCAATACGCCTACGCGAAAACTTGAACTACGCGTAAAGTCGCGTATTGCTATCATGCAAGCCCATCCGCTATTCGATATCCTGTGCCTCGCACAGTCTCTATAAGCGGGACATTAAACGCCTTATCCACTTTTTGACGCAAGCGGCTAATGTGAACATCTATCACATTCGTTTGCGGGTCAAAATGATAGTTCCAAACCTGCTCAAGCAGCATGCTTCGCGTCACGACTTTACCCTTGTGACGGAGCAGGCATTCAAGCAATTGAAATTCTTTAGACTGCAGGTCGATCTCTTGATCGCCGCGCAATACTTTGCGGTTAACTAGGTCTAGAGTGAGGTCGCCTACTTTTATCAGTGTCTTGTCTTCACCTTCTTTGTTACGACCTGCAAGGCCCTCAACGCGAGCAAGTAACTCTTCAAAGGCAAAAGGCTTAGTTAAATAATCATTAGCGCCTGTGCGAAGGCCTTTGACCTTGTCTTCAACCTGACTTTTTGCACTCAGTAATAAAACGGGCGTTGTGTTGCCTTCTTCGCGAAGTTTTTCTAAAACAGAAAAACCGTCGAGTTCGGGCAGCATCACATCCAGAATTACGGCGTCTAATTCGTTACTTGACGCCTGTTGGTAGCCTGATGTTCCATCACCTACAGTAATACATTCATGCCCTTCACCCAATAGTCCATTTGCAATGTGCGAGGCAACCTTTGGATCATCTTCTACAAGTAGCACTTTCATTATTACGCTTCTTTTGTTTATCAACATTCACACACTTGTTTGGCGTTGCTGTCGCCATTATGTGGCAATTAATCGTCAGCAAGCAAAATCAAGCAGTCGCAAAGCAGTATCGCTTTCACATGCTTTTACGAGTGTTAAGTAACGAAACGATCACTTTTAAGCTTTTTCGCATGTAGCGACAATTTGTTCAGGTGTCTAGTGCCCTAGAGGGCGCATGCACAGTGCATTGGCTTGCTCTACACTCTTGAACTGCGCTCTCAAACTGTACTGAGACTCAGTCAACGTGCACCTTGATCAAACACTTAACTTAGTTAGCCTCTGTCAAAACGCATGCTGGCGTTATAAGGCGTGAAGTGTTGAACATCGCCTCGTGCACATTTTTCCTGAACTTCGTGCCAATATTCAGGGGTCATCAAATCACCGTGTAACGATTTAAGTATATCTTTGAACTTGCGTTTACCTACAATGAAGTGCTCAAACTGCTCGGGGAATACGTCGTTAGGCGCTACCGAGAGCGTATCAATAGCATAAGGATCGTCAGATTTCGGCAGGGATCTAAAATTGCGCTCATTCATTAAACAAATTTCATCATAGTCGTAGAAAATAACGCGGCCATGACGGGTAATACCGAAGTTTTTATGTAGCATGTCGCCAGGAAATATGTTGGCCATGGCAATTTGCTTAATGCACAGTCCAAGCTCATCTAGTGCACGGGTAATTTTCTCTTCATCTGTTTCTTCTTGTAGATACAGATTAAGCGGCGTCATTTTCCGTTCAATGTACATGTGTTTAATGATGAGTTCAGATTCAGTGAATTCTAGACTCGATGCACACGTCTCTTTGAGTTCATCAATTAACTCAGGCTCAATTCTGTCTAGCGGAAACCTAAAATTCACATATTCATGAGTGTCGGCCATTCGGCCCACACGATCTGACATTTTCACGAGTTTGTAGCATTCCTTAACGTGCTCACGCGTGATTTTTTTGCTCTCTGCAAACTCGTCTTTAATAATCTTAAACACCACGCCATAAGACGGAAGATGGAAAACCATCATGACCAGGCCTCGAATGCCAGGAGCCGCCTCAAATTTGTCGTCCGACTCGTCCATGTGCTGCAAGAAGTTGCGATAAAACACTGTTTTACCGTGCTTGTAGTGTCCCATTGCCATATACAGCTCGAAGTGCTTTTTATTGGGGAGAAGCTCTTGAAGAAAGGCGGCAACTTCCGCAGGATTTTGAGTGTCAGCCATAAAGTAGCTGCGAGCAAAACCGAAAATAACGCTTAAGTCTTTGCGATCTGTTAGCAGCGCATCCACAAACATATGGGGTTCGTTATAGCGTCTCATGGCGATAACAAACGGCAGCGTTTCGTCGGGCATGCAAATTCGTCCAATCAGGTAAGCGGCTTTTCCTCTAAAAAACGTAGGCTTAAGGATTTCCACAGCTTGAACGCTGGCTAGCTGTTCCTTATTCAACCGAGCGCGAAGCGCGCTTTCAAGGTTCTGTAGGTCTCGCTCGAAGTTTTCAAATGGAATGTTGTATCGATATATCTTAAAAATTGACTCGTACATTTCACGCACCGTGGTGGTGGTGTCGAAGCTGTTAATCACTTTGTCTCTGTCTTGCCCGGGTAAGAAACAGCGGCTGGGCAAGACAAACATCATATCGTTATCGATTTTTCTATGTTTAAACAAGCGGCCAATTACAGAGTTGTAAAAGGTTTCGGCTAGCTCAAACTGCGGGTGGCCTTCTAGCTGTAATGCAAATACTTTCTTAAGCTCTTGCCAGAAAGCGTCGTCTTTTTGATGTACTTGAGTTAGCTGATAAATTTCGGCGACAGCGTCTGACAGGCTTTGCTCGTAAATGGTTATTCGCTCTTTAGAGGCAAGCTGAGTTTCTTTCCAATTTCCCTTTTCGAACCTTTCTTGAGCGCCACGAGTGATGCGGGTGAACCATCGATAACTCTTATCGAAATGAGACAAAATTTGATAGGCAACTTTTCTTACCAAACTCTTATCTTGGCTAGTAGCTAACTCTTGCATGGTCGTGTGTTCCTTATTTTGTTACTCGCTATATCTACCACAAAATAGATAGCTTGAAGAGTGAAGTTTGGCGCAGATAGCGATTAAGTTACCAATTATCAGACACTTTTTTGTTTTATTATACTTTCGTTTAATGTATTCTGTTGGCGGATTAATAACCAATTATAAGTTTGTATTTGATGGGTTTTAATATTCTTATTTGTGATGACTCGGCGCTGGCGCGAAAAATGGCGAGAAGCAATTTGCCAGATGGCTTTGCTGAAACTATTTACGAAGTGTCAAATGGTATGGACGCGTTGGAAGTATTGGCTCATCACACAATAGATTTGGTTTTACTGGACCTGACCATGCCTGTTCTTGGTGGTATCAGTGTGTTGAGTGAAATAAAACGCCGTCAGCTAGAAACGTTTGTTATCGTCGTGTCTGGCGATATTCAGCCAATGATGCAAGAAAAAGTGATGTCTTTAGGTGCACTGGGCTTTATAGAAAAGCCGATAAAACGGGACGTACTAACGTCAGTTTTGCAGCGCTTTGGCTTTATTCTTCCCGATACTTACAAACCAGCGATTGCGGTTTAAGATTTTAACGACTTATAAAGAGCGTTGTAAAAAGCGTTGATAAAGGTTGATGAGAAAAATTGATGAAAAGGGGCGAACTGCGGTTCGCCCTTTTTCATATGCGCTTAGTCAAACCAGTGGCGCGTTTTGTTCGCAAACCATACTAGCGAAAGCATAACGGGCACTTCAACTAATACACCCACCACAGTGGCAAGTGCTGCGCCGCTGTGTAAACCAAATAGCGAAATAGCGACGGCTACCGCCAATTCAAAAAAGTTAGACGTACCAATCATACATGCCGGTGCTGCAACATTATGCGGCAGTTTCATACGTTTTGCCGCAAAGTAAGCAATGGCAAAAATACCGTAAGTTTGTATTAGTAGCGGTATCGCGATAAGCACGATGTCTTGCGGCTGCGATAAAATAGTTTCGGCCTGAAGACCAAACAAAATAACAATAGTGAGTAGCAGGCCGATAACTGAAAAGGGTTTGAACTTGCTAACCAATGCGTCAACAGCGCCATTTCCTTGTGCGTTATTGCCTTTATTTTCCAAGTGACGGCGCGTGATATAACCCGCGACCAATGGCAATACAACATACAGTGCAACAGAAAGCAGCAGGGTATCCCATGGTACGGTTATATCTGTTACGCCCAGCAGCATGGCGGTAAGCGGTGCAAAGGCAACGACCATAATCAAGTCATTAATTGATACCTGGACTAACGTGTAGTTAGCATCCCCTTTGGTAAGGTGACTCCACACAAATACCATCGCTGTACATGGAGCGACGCCCAGTAGGATCATGCCTGCAATGTACTCAGTGGCAGTTTGCGGATCTACCCAGTCGGCAAAAATGCCCTTAAAAAATAGCCAACCCAATAGTGCCATAGTGAAGGGCTTTATCAGCCAGTTAATCACCAAGGTCAGTACAAGGCCTTTCGGCTTTTTACCCACGTCTTTAATTGAGCCAAAGTCTATTTGTACCATCATTGGGTAAATCATTAGCCAAATAAGTACTGCCACTATCAGGTTTACGTGCGCATATTCAAGCGCCGCAATAGACGCAAAGACACCCGGCATGGCATAGCCTAGGCCCACCCCTGCAACAATGCAAAGGCCAACCCACACTGATAAATAACGTTCAAAGAAACCCATTCTGATTCACCTTTGTCTTACTTTACAACGATTTTTGATTAACACGCTTACTCACTTCTTCTGCGCTTTCAACGCGCTCAGAATAGCGGTCAACTAAAAAGTCTTTGTTGTCGCGGGTGAGCAAAGTAAATTTCACCAACTCTTCAACTACGTCCACAATGCGGTTGTAGTAAGGTGACGGCTTCATGCGACCATCGTCTTCAAATTCTAGAAAGGCTTTTGCCACAGAAGACTGAT
The DNA here is from genome assembly GCF_037029575.1 of Alteromonas sp. CH_MED4-4. NCBI lineage: Bacteria > Pseudomonadati > Pseudomonadota > Gammaproteobacteria > Alteromonadales > Alteromonadaceae > Alteromonas > Alteromonas sp. CH_MED4-4. Next base: position 202,300 of record NZ_JAYMEU010000001.1, read on the forward strand.
TAGGGATGGTTAGCATGCGCATCCAGCGACCTAAAATGCGCATTTGGTTTACCGCATTGAACGATTGTGAACCGCCGGAAACCTGCATAATCGCCAACGTTTTACCTTGGGTCGGTCGCACGCCGCCAAGGCTAAGCGGTACCCAGTCAATCATGCTTTTCATAATGCCAGTCATGCTGCCGTGGCGCTCTGGTGAACACCAAATTTGCCCTTCAGACCACATCATAAGCTCACGCAGTTCTTTCACTTTTGGATGTGAGTCATCTTCAGTATCTGGCTGCGGCAATCCACGAGGGTCAAAGATTTTGGCTTCAGCGCCAAAGTATTCGAGCAACCGCGCCGACTCTTCAATTACTAGGCGGCTGTACGAGCGTTCTCTGAGCGAGCCGTAAAGTAGCAATATACGCGGCTTGTGGTCTGAGAACCTTGATGCAAAGTTAGCCATAATTGGCTTGTGCATTTGCGCCATTACCGCGTTATCAGATGGGCTTTGTGCCGTTAAGCTTTCTTGGTTGCTTGATATATCTTGGCTCATTGATTTACTGTTACCCATTACTGGGCTCCTAATTTTGAGAGTGCCTCTTTAAGCGCTGCTTTATCTAAGTTTTTCTCAGCAAGTTCTGCTAATGCCGCTACACGCTTTTCAATAATATCGATGGTGTTGTTGAATGCCTCTGCTTTCTCTTGTTCGCTACCTTCTAACTTAGACGGGTCTTCTAAGCCCCAGTGCACCTTAAGAGATTTACCGAAATAAACAGGGCATGACTCGCCCGCCGCTGAATCACAAACCGTGACAACAAGATCAGCATCGTAATCTTCAAATTCATCCCACGACTGGCTTTGAAGGCCGTCTGTACTAAACCCGCGCTCTGCAAGGTACTTAAGAGAAAGAGGGTGTACTTCACCGACAGGCTGGCTGCCCGCACTGCGCGCTTCTACATTGCCGTTCGAGGCGTTAGTGATGGCCTCGCAAAGAATGCTGCGGCAACGGTTGTGCGTACAAATATATAAAATCTTCATATAAAACCTTGTTTAATGGTCGAGGCTACTGTGGGTAGCTGTAATAAATAGAATAAGACTTCGAAAAAAACAGATACTTGGCGACGTATTAAGCTGCAATTAACACCAAGACCTGTTGACCTTTGCTGTGCATTTTTGCAGCGGTCTTTGTGCCATCCAGAAAGTTTGGAATCTAGCAATTCTCGCAGGACAAATTCGCTAACGCCTCGCTAATATATTCATTGTTATGAATAGCGGTGTTTTTAATGACCTCCAGTGCCCAAGCGGGTAGGTCAGGATGGAGCTGGTAATACACCCATTTACCCTTACGAGTATCGAGAACTAAACCGCACTTTCGTAAGTCAGCGAGATGGCGTGAAATTTTGGGCTGGCTTAATTGAAGCGCATCAGTAAGGTCGCACACGCATAGCTCACCTTTTACACTGAGCATAAGTAGCGTCTTTAAGCGGGTGTCTTCCGACAAGCATTTGAAAAATGTTAAAGGCTGTAGCTGCGCAGAATCAGAACAAGTCGACATAAATCACATCACATATGAAATTTCGTATGTGATGTATCGTATATGAAATTCCGTATGTGTCAATGATAAATCTGAAATTTCATATGTGTTTGGTAGGGACGAGAGGGTCTTAGACCGCCATTATTCTCGGTAAGACAGAAATTTAGTGGTTTTCAGGAGCGGCAGCCTCGAACGACATCGCTACTTCTTTACCGTTTAGCTCATTGTAGTGGGCAATTACCTCGTTCATGAAGGCGAACCATGTTGGATTCGGATGCCAAATAGCCATAAGGTCTTTTTGGGCGGCTTGTTCATTTTCACCAAGTACGTTAATTCTGTATAGATACGTAAAAGCAGCGCCTCGCCAATTCAGTTTACAGTGCGTAAGTACCTTGTCTTCTTTGATATCGACGGTTTGCATAAACGCAGCGTAATTTAAAAAGTTGGCTAATGTGGGGCCTTCCCAATCCACGGGCACATTAAAGTAATCGAGTCCTAATTTTGAGGTAGTTAAGATTTCACTGGTTCTATCCCCTGGGATCAAATCTACAACGTGCGTCACCCCTTTTTCTTTCAGTAAAGAAAGGTGAGAGGCATCGGGTAAGCCCGAAGAGAACATATATGGCGCGTTTTCTTGGTAGTTGGTGAGCGTTGTAAGTGTCGGTTTGGTATTCATTTGCGCTTGGTCACTGGTTTGCGGTGTTGAATTGTCTTCATGATATGCGTTCGCATGTGCACTTAAACCTAGCCCTAAACCAATACAGGCCGCACTGACAGCGAGACTACGCTTATACGTTTGAAATGACAGTGTATCTTTCAATATTTTAAGTGCTGCTGATTGGTGCTTTTTCATAATTTAGCGCTCGATGTTCACACTGGTTAGTGGTGGCGTTATTGCCATTTCTTACGTTACACATTTGATGGCTTGTTGTCCAAGTGGCAATGCCACCGTTATGTAAACAGGCCCTAACCGTGGCATTGATAACAACTGCTGAATTGAATTTTTATATATCACTTTTAAGTTTAACTTTTCACTACCTTAGGTTTTAAAGAAGACGTATTACGACCAGATGATTTTGGTTTGTATTTACAGCTAAGCCAGATTGAAAAAGGAACGCCTATAAGGGCAGGTAGAACCCAACTGACAAGTTGTAGTGACGGCGAGCCTTCGAATAATGCGCGTCCTCCAAAGGCAAAAAATGCGGTATATGCACCAATGCCAGAGCCAATGATATGCCCAATGTGCTCAGTTACCCACGAACCTGCAACGATGTCTTTTTGATAAACATAGCGCGCAATACCAATGGCATTTAACAGTGCAATAGGGGCAAAGATACAAGTTAGCGTGATGCCGTACGTAATACCCTGATACAATGCAATAGAAGCTACAACAGTAAGCAAAGCGGGTAGCCACAGATACTCGATAGTACGCAGTTTCTCAAGATTTTGCTTCACTTTAAGCACCGCTACAGAATGCCTCACGTTGTTCCACACCAACAGGCTTAACATCAGCAAAAAGATATATTGACCTCTAAGGTATGCAGTGAAATAAGCAACAGACTCAAAGTGCTCGGGCATTGTTGGGTAGATGACTAGCGGAATAAACAACACCATTGTAGAGCTGATAACGCCACTAACAGACGTAAATAGCATCGCTTTTATATAGTAACCACCAAATTGCTTGTGGGCTTTTCCGCCCTTTCTCGTAAAACTAGGCACCCAAAATAGTAAAAGTGACAATGCACCCGTTAAAACGTGAAGCGCTACTATAAAGCCATGAATTGTTTGCATCTTGCTTTCCTTTGGCAATGAACAAAATTGTAGGCTTATAGTGATGACTTCGCGAGATTGACAACAGTGCCAGAAGTCACGAAATAAAAAGTGACTTCTGGCCTATGCATTGAACCGTGTTTTTTGTCAAAGTAGCGCTATAAGAACGAAAAGATATAGGTAGTCAGAAACGAATGAAAATCTCAATCCCTGCTCACTGGCGGGTGAGCATCGATATTGAGCGCGCGTCTGCATGCATTACGTGGTTGTTTGTAAGCGGCTCTGCACTTTACTTCTTGTATCTTCAATACTCATTCATGCATTGGCGAACCCTCTCCGCCATTGCTATTTTTTGTATGCTAGCTGCGACTTTTGTGATTGTCAGTAGGCATGACCACAGTATGCCTTCGTTAAGGCTGCCAACGTTATGGGCGATGTTTCTATTAGCGGTACTGTGCCAGTTTTTGCTTCCCTATGCCTACCTTGCCATCTTCATTGTTATTTGGTCCGCCATTCTTCCTTACTATGTTAATTGGAAAACGTGCGTCGTGCTTTCAATACCATTGGCTTTGCCCACCATCCTCATCCAAGGGTGGGTGTGGCAAGAGCAGCAAGCTGTCTTGACTGGCGTGCTGTTTTGGACATTCAATTTATTTGCCATGATCATGTCGAACACGGCCATTAAAGAATCGAAAGCGCGTGAAGAAGCCGATGCGCTCAATAGACAATTATTAAGTACTCAGCAACTAATGAAGCAGGCGCTTACTCAAGATGAACGCCTGCGTATAGCGCGAAACATTCATGATGTTTTAGGGCATCATTTGACGGCGCTTACTATCAACCTTCAAGTCGCGTCTAGAAAGGCGGATTTATTAGAGAGCACTGAATCGCAAGCCATAAAGCAACACGTTGAGCAGTCCCACAGTATCGCTAAGCTTTTACTCTCTGATGTTAGAGAAGCGATTTCTGACATTCGGGAAAATGCGGCTATTGATTTTTCATTAGCAGTAAACGCACTAATTAAAGATTTGCCTAGGCCGATGGTAAATCTGCACATTGACGACAATTTAATGTTAACCAACGTGCGAATTGCCGATTGCCTTTTGCGAAGTATGCAGGAGGCGCTAACTAACGTGATACGCCATACACAGGCGCATTATTTTTCCCTATCACTGACGCAACACAACGGCGCTTACAACCTACTAATGCACGACAGTATGGTGCCGCATGCTGCAGATGAGAAACTCAGTGATGAGCAGCCAAGTAGCATACAGTTCTTCGACAAAGCACCATGTAGCCATTCAGAAGGCGCTTTTGCAGAAGGGGTTCGAAAGGAAGAGCGGTCAAGCGAATCTGACACTTCAAGTCGTGTGGTGGCTGGCAATGGCCTAAAAGGAATGCAGGAACGGGTTCATGAGCTAAATGGAACTATCAGCTGGCAGCGAACCGAGCAGGGTTTTCGCATCGCAATTCACATACCGGAGGGCGAATGAAAACACGCCTTATATTAGTTGAAGATCAAATGCTGGTAAGGGAAGGCATCAAATCACTTTTAGGGCTTGATGATAGCGTTGAAGTTGTTGGCGAATACGAAAATGGTCAGCAGCTCATTGATAGTGAAAACGCTTTAAACTGTGATGTGATATTAATGGATATTCGCATGCCCAAATTATCGGGTATCGATACTTTGCTTGCACTGAGTGATAAAGGGATTAGTACGCCAGTGCTAATGCTTACTACGTTTGACGATCACGAGCTGGTAAACGGCGCTATGCGCGCTGGTGCAAAAGGGTACCTGCTTAAAGATGTATCGCTAGAAACCCTGGTTGACACTATTACACAAATAAAAAATGGTAAAACGCTGATTCAGCCCGCGGTAACCGAAAAAGTGTTGCAAGGCTTGAAAGGACTGAACGTAGAATTTGAGTCGTTTGAAAATCCAGAGCCACTTACTGAGAAAGAAGTCGAAATTCTCCGTTTGATCGCTGCGGGTTACAGTAATAAAGAAATTGCAGATGCGATGTTCAAATCAACAGGCACCATTAAGAACCAAGTTTCTTCAGTCATGGCTAAGCTTGGTGTACGAGATAGAACGAGGGCAGTGCTCAAGGCGTTAGAGCAGGGGGTTATTTAGTTATACTTTTATACAACATGCTAAAGAATAAGATACACAGGTTGGACCACTTGGTAAAATACAATCATAGGATCACATGTGATTTCGGAGAAGTACATGAGCAAGTGGTTAGTAGTTTTATCTTTAGTTTTCGGTGTGAGCACGACAGCTCACGCCAATTTGATTTTAAACGGTAGCTTTGAGAACAACGATATTAAGAGTAATAGCTGGAAAGCCTTCACTGCTGGAACAGTTGATGGGTGGAGCGGCACAAATATGGAGCTATGGGATAACTTCCAAGGGTTAAATGCATTTGATGGTAGCCAATATGCTGAGCTTAATGCCAATGGCAATAATGGCCGATACTTTATTTTTCAAAGCTTCTCTACTGAAGCAGATGCTACCTATGATGTGTCATTTGCTTATGCAGCACGAGGTAAAGGTGAAAGTTTTCAGCTAGACATATTCAGCGATACGGACAACATTTTGTTCAGTCAAGTGTTTGACGATCACGCCATTAAAACTTGGTCTGAATTCTACGGTGATTTTGTTGCGCAAACTGCGCTGACAACCATCCGTTTTTCTACCATCAATACAGGAACCTATGGCAATTTTGTTGATGATATCGTGGTAACTGAAGCGCCTAGATTAGCGAGTGTATCCAGTGTTTCAGTTAGTGAGCCAGCGAGCTTGGCTATTTTGCTACCTCTTTCAGCTTTTGCGTTTATAAGACGCAAGAGAGCCAAATAGATTTACACATATGGTAACTACAAAAAGGCCCGCATTTATGCGGGCCTTTGTTTTTTATTCTAAAATATCTGCGCTTTGGTTCTAATGCTTATTTATCCATATGCACAACAGAGCGAATACTTTCACCTTTATGCATTAAATCAAAGGCATTGTTAATGTCACCAAGACCCATGGTGTGAGTGATAAACTCTTGAAGACCAAAGTCACCATTTAAGTATTGCTCTACAATACCTGGCAGCTCTGAACGACCTTTAACACCGCCAAATGCAGAGCCGCGCCATACACGACCTGTCACTAATTGGAATGGGCGCGTTGAAATTTCTTGTCCTGCACCAGCTACACCAATGATCACAGATTCGCCCCAACCCTTGTGACAGCACTCAAGTGCAGAACGCATAACGTTGACGTTGCCGATACATTCAAACGAGTAGTCAACGCCGCCGTCAGTCATTTCAACAATCACTTCTTGAATAGGCTTATCGAAATTCTGAGGGTTTACCACGTCAGTTGCACCAAGCTGTTTTGCTAGGTCAAACTTACTTTCATTAATATCAATACCAATAATGCGGCCGGCGCCTGCCATGCGTGCACCAATAATGGCAGATAGACCGATACCACCTAACCCAAAGATAGCAACCGTGTCGCCTTCTTGTACTTTCGCAGTTTTAAGCACGGCGCCCATACCGGTTGTCACACCACAGCCAAGTAAGCATACTTCTTCTAACGGGGCCGTTTTGTTTACTTTCGCCAGCGATATTTCTGGTAAAACCGTGTACTCAGAAAACGTTGAACAGCCCATGTAATGATAAATTGGCTCACCATCTTTAGAGAAGCGGCTTGTGCCGTCTGGCATTAAGCCTTTACCTTGTGTTTCGCGCACTGCTTGGCAAAGGTTAGTTTTGCCTGACTTACAGAACTTACATTCGCCACATTCTGCGGTGTAAAGAGGAATAACGTGATCACCAACTTCTACGCTGGTTACACCTTCGCCCACCATTTCAACAATACCACCACCTTCGTGGCCTAGAATTGAAGGGAATACGCCTTCAGGATCATCACCGGACAGCGTAAATGCATCAGTGTGGCATACGCCAGTTGCAACGATGCGTACAAGTACCTCGCCTTTCTTAGGAAGCTCTACGTCAACTTCTTCCATCTTTAACGGCTCACCCGGGCCCCAAGCCACCGCAGCTTTTGACTTGATGTGAGTTTGACCTTCTTGCAACGAATCTTTAAACGATGTCATGTGATGACTCCTTAATCATAAATATACGATGATGTTTTATAGGCCAAAGTATAGGAGACGGATTACTAATGATAAATACGGTTTTAGTAAATCACTATTTCATATTTGTAATAATTGATTTGGCCAAATAGAATGTACTTAAATAAACCAGCGCTGCGTTGAACAACGCTAAACTAACGAGTGGCGATAATGAAATATCTAGAAGGCATAGCCGAGTTTTGTGCCGTAGCTGACGTTGGCAATTTTACCGGGGCTGCAAATAAGCTCGATACGTCAGTTGCGCAGATAAGCCGTAAAGTCGCATCACTTGAAAAGCAGCTAGGCGTTAAATTATTACAGCGCACTACGCGAAGTGTTTCACTTACTGAAGCGGGCACGCAGTATTTTCAGCAGGCAATGCCTGCATTAAAGGCGCTCGAAGATGCCCAGCTAGCTGTAAGCGCACTGCAAGCATCGCCGCAAGGGCTAATTAAACTTACCGCTCCCGTAGCGTTTGGCGAAGCCTTTATCGCGCCTTTGCTCAATACCTTTATGCAAAAGTACGCTGGCATTAGCGTTCAGTGCACGTTCTCCAATGAAAAACTCGATATTGTGGAGCAAGGCCTCGACCTTGCCATACGCATTGGCAAATTAGAAGACTCGACACTTGTTGCTAAAAAGCTGGCTACACGTCATTTGTTTGTATGCGGTAGCAAAGACTATTTTTCTCAACACTCGATGCCAAAATCTCTACAAGAGCTTAAGGAACATACTTTGTTGGTAGGCTCCCAACCCAACTGGAGGTTCGTTGTAAATAAAGAAGTGCAAACGTTGCCAGTGCAAGGACGTGTGCGATACAACAGTGGCAACGCACTCTGTAGCGCTGCTTTGGCAGGATTGGGGCTTACCCAGCTACCTGGGTTTTATGTGCGTGAAGCATTGGCACGCGGCGAATTGATAGAGGTATTACCAGAATATAAAGACAAGCAAGAAGCTATTTGGGCAGTATTTCCTTCCAATAGAAATGTTGCGCCAAAGATTCGTTTACTGGTTGATTTCCTTGCCCAAAATATCATGGATGATCGCTAGGAAAACAAACAAAGTAAGCCTTGTGTGCCTTAATAAGCAATATTCCGTGTAGAGTGTTGCACTTTTTGCAATACAGTGTAGTGAAAACTGCGGTTGACATATAGACGTCTATACGGCAAATTGCCTGTATGAAAAAGATTCTACTTACTCGCACCACCATTATGTTAATTACCACCTTAAAAAGGGCGGTCGCTGACTAGTGCAAGTAAGCAAAAGACAACGAAAGCCCGCCTAACACAGAGCGGGCTTTTTTTTACACACGTTTTAGCATGCGTAACCTTAAGGAGCAGCATATGAAAGTCTTAAAGTTTGGGGGTTCTTCTCTAGCCGATGCACCGCGATACATGCGCGTTATGGAAATTAGCACGGCAACCCACCAAACCGACGGTGCTGCGGTTGTACTCTCTGCCCCAAAGGGGGTAACGAACGCGCTTTCACTACTATGTGAACAAGCAGCCGCGGGTGAAGATTTCCAGCCGTTATTCAATAAGTTGAACGACACGGTTACCGGCATCGCCAACAACCTAAACGAAGAACTCGACGGGTTTGCACATGCAAGCGTGGTAGAATTCATTAATAGTCACCTTTCCGTATTAAAACAGCACCTTGAAGGTATTAAGCTGCTTGGTGTTGCACCTGATAATGTCGCTGCCGGTATTCTAAGTATTGGTGAGTACATCTCGGTGACGCTTTTTAGCGCTATGCTATCTGCCAAAGGTATCGCTAATCGCGTTATTGACCCGGTTAAGTATGTGCTGGCCGAAGGCGATTACCTAGACAGCATTGCCGATGTGTCGCTTAGTAAAGCGCGCTTTTCAGATGTGCCTACTGACGGCAGTGAATTTCTGGTCATGCCGGGGTTTGTTGCTGCTAACGAAGCGGGCGACAAAGTCACGCTTGGGCGTAACGGCTCAGACTATTCAGCGGCCATTTTAGCGGCGTGTATAGACGCAAATTGCTGTGAAATTTGGACAGACGTAGATGGTGTTTATAACGCTGACCCGAACCAAGTTGAAGGGGCAGTGCTGTTAGACAAGCTTACCTATCAAGAAGCGATGGAGCTGTCTTATTTCGGTGCCAAGGTACTTCATCCGAAAACTATCGGTCCTATTGCCCAACACCACATCCCTTGTTTGATCAGAAACACACTAAACCCAGCTGCGCCAGGTACGCTAATCAGCAATGAAAAAAGCGAGGTGTGGACGTCAGTTAAAGGTATTTCACAGCTTGATAACGTCACCATGTTTAACGTTGCAGGCCCTGGCCTTAAAGGCATGGTTGGTATGGCAAGTCGTGTGTTTGAGGTGATGTCGAACGCCAATATTTCAATAAGCCTTATTACCCAGTCTTCTTCAGAATACTCAATCAGTTTCTGTATCCAAAGCAAAGACGCCAGTCGAGCGTTAACGCTTCTTGAAGATGCATTCGCGCTAGAGCTTCAAAATCAATTGCTAGACCCCATTGAAGTGCGTCATGACCTAGCCATTGTTACTTTGGTTGGTGACGGTATGCGTCAAACCAAAGGCTTGGCAGCGCGTTTCTTTAACTCGCTTGCCCAAGCGCGGGTAAACAACGTAGCTATTGCTCAAGGCTCTTCAGAGCGCTCTATTTCAACGGTAATTGAAAGTAAGCGTGCTAAGAAAGCGGTAAAAGTCATTCACCAGAATTTTTTCTCTGACCGCCATACCATCGACGTATTCCTAGTAGGGTGTGGCAATGTGGGAACCGAACTGCTAGGTCAAATTGAAAAACAACAGCCTGCATTGTTAAAACGCAATGTTCAGCTGAGAGTTTATGGCATTGCAAATAGCCGGAAACTGCTGTTAAACAGTCAAGGTATTGATTTAAGCGGTGACTGGAAAGCGGCACTTGAATCGGCAAGCGAAGGATTAAGCGTAGAGCGCCTGCATCAGTTCGCTAACGACAATAGTCTGGTAAACCCGGTGATTGTTGACTGTACTAGTCACGAAGCGATTGCAGAGCAATATGTAGATATGATGGAAAGCGGTTTTCACGTGGTAACGCCAAATAAAAAGGCGAATACGAGCGCTATGTCTTACTACCGCAAGCTTCGCAAGACCGCGCAATCGACAAATCGTCAGTACCTTTACGAAACCACTGTCGGCGCAGGGCTACCGGTTATTGATAACTTGCAAAAGCTATTCAGCGCCGGCGACACCTTACACCGCTTTGAAGGAATTCTATCGGGCAGTTTGTCTTATGTATTTGGCAAACTTGAAGAGGGCATGAGCCTGTCGCAAGCGACACAAACAGCCAAAGACAACGGCTTCACAGAGCCTGATCCGCGCGATGACTTAAGCGGCATGGACGTAGCGCGCAAGCTGCTTATCATGGCTCGTGAAGCTGATTTAGCGTTAGAACTATCTGACATTGAAATTGAGTCTGTACTGCCAAAAGGTTTTGCCGAAGATTGTTCAATTGACGAGTTTATGCAGCAGCTGCCAGAGTTAGATGCGTCGTTTGGTGAAAAGGTTGAAGCGGCTAAAGCAGAAGGTAAAGTACTTCGTTATATCGGCAGCATTGAAGACGGAAAATGCAAAGTAAGCATTCAGGCTGTACCGGCAAGTAACCCTCTTTCGCAGGTAAAAGACGGTGAAAACGCGCTGGCGATTAACAGTGACTACTATAGCCCAATCCCTTATGTAATTAGAGGATATGGAGCAGGTGGTACGGTAACAGCAGCAGGGGTGTTTGCTGACATTCTGCGTACTATGCCGTGGAAGCAAATGGCGCACTAAGGGCTAAATAACGCTTAGCTTGCTTAGCGTAGATAGGCGGCTAAAGTAAGATATTCGAAGGTGTGACTTAGGCCAGTAATGTTGTGGCATCGATTTAAAGCGCTAATTTATTGAGCTAATTTGAAGCGCTAATATAAAGAGCACGCCACAAGCGAAGTAAGAGTAATAATATGAAAGCATTCACGGCCTTCGCGCCGGCATCAATAGGAAATGTGAGCTTAGGCTTTGACGTACTGGGCGCAGCGCTTGCGCCCATTGATGGCACTAAGCTAGGTGATGAAGTTGAAATAAAGGCGGCTGAGTCATTTTCATTAGAAACGGTGGGGCGCTTTGCTCACAAACTTCCGGGCGATGCAGACAGTAATATTGTAACCAAGTGCTATCACTATTTCTGTGAGCAAATGGAAAAGGCTGGAAAAACAACCTCTCCTGTTGCGCTTACGCTTCATAAAAACCTTCCAATAGGCAGCGGGTTGGGTTCAAGCGCAAGCTCTATTGTGGCTGCGTTTGCAGCGCTAAATGCTTACTTCGACACCCCGTTCGATGAAGATACTCTGCTTATAATGATGGGCGAATTAGAAGGCCAAATAAGCGGTAGTATTCACTATGATAATGTTGCTCCCTGTTACTTAGGTGGTATGACGTTAATGACAGGTAGCGATGCGCCGGTCACGCTTTCGTTGCCTTTAAACGACGAATGGTACTATGCCGTCTGTTATTCAGGTATTAGCGTATCAACGGCGGCGGCTCGCGATATCTTACCTAAACAGGTGGAAATGGCGACGGCACTAACCTTTGGTCGACAGCTAGGTGTGTTTGTACACGCCTTACATGTAGGTAACTTTGATTTGGCAGCATCGGTAATGAACGATGTCATAGCCGAACCTTACAGAAAATCGCTACTGCCTGGCTTTGATGACGCTCGTGCGTTTAGTGAGCAAGCGGGTGCGCTCGCTTTTGGTATTTCTGGCTCGGGACCTACGGTTTTTGCCGTGTGTCCAAGTAAAGCGCAGGCGGAAAAAGTCGCCGCCTATTTAACAGAGAACTACATTCAAAATGAAGATGGCTTTAGCCATGTGTGCCAAATACCAAGCCAAGGCACCATTGTTTCTTAAGGTACATAGCTTTTTAAGGTACATAGTTTCTTAAAGTACATGGTTTCTTAAAGGCAAATGATTTCCTAAAAGCACAATAATTTTTTAAAAGATTAAAAGGGCAGAGTACTTGCCCACATAAAAAGGTAACAGCAAGTGGAATTGGTAAATTTAAAAGATTCATCGGACACAGCAAATTTTGCTGAAGCCGTTAAGCGGGGCTTAGGTAAAAACCAAGGGCTTTATTTTCCAAAGCATATTCCTACCCTAGACAATATTGACGAATTGTTGGAAAAGCCATTTGTAGAGCGCAGTATTGAAGTACTTCGCGCCCTTATCGGCGATGAGCTGAATAATGGCGAGCTAGAAGAAATTGTTCAGACCGCATTTGCTTTTGGTGCACCAGTTGAGCAGGTCAACGATAACGTATACTGCTTAGAGCTTTTCCATGGTCCAACGCTGGCGTTTAAAGATTTTGGCGGCCGCTTTATGGCGCAAACCCTGTCGCGTATTAGCGAAGGGAAGCCAGTTACCATTCTAACAGCGACTTCAGGTGATACCGGCGCAGCGGTTGCACATGCATTTCACGGCATCGACAATATCAACGTGGTTATTTTGTTTCCAAAGGGCAAGATTAGCGCGCTGCAGGAAAAGCTATTCACTACGCTAGGCGGTAATATTCATACCGTTGCTGTTGAGTCAGACTTTGACGCATGCCAATCACTCGTAAAAACCGCGTTTGACGACCCTGACGTACGTGAAGGCCTTCACCTGAACTCAGCAAACTCAATCAACATAAGCCGTTTATTGGCACAGGTTTGCTATTACTTTGAAGCGGTAAGTCAGCTGCCAAAAGAGAAACGAGATCAACTCGTTATTTCAGTACCTAGTGGTAACTTTGGTAACCTTACGGCTGGCATGATTGCTAAATCGTTAGGTTTACCTATAAAGCGTTTTATCGCAGCAACTAACTTAAACGACACGGTACCTCGCTACCTTAAAACCGGCGAGTGGGAACCTAAGGCGACGGTTGCGACCATGTCTAACGCAATGGATGTAAGTCAGCCTAATAATTGGCCGCGAATAGAGGCGCTTATTGAGCGTGGCTATATCGACAAAGCGTGTCTTAAAGGTGAGATGGTTGACGAAGAATATACGCAGCTTGCTATGCGTCAATTAGCGCAACAAGGCTATACCAGCGAGCCACATGCCGCGATTGCCTATCGCGCAGTAAGTCACGACTTAGAAGACGGCGAAATTGGTTTGTTCTTAGGAACAGCGCACCCGGCTAAGTTCAGAGAAACCGTTGAAAACGTGCTAGGTAATCCAATCAGCTTACCGAAAGCGTTGGCCGATGTAGCAGGCGAAGACAGCTTAGCGGTAGACTTGCCAGCGTCTTACGAGGCACTTAAGCAGCATATGATGGATTTGCTTAAGTAATGACACCCTCGGCTACAACATGGCAAAGCGCGCTTAGTGACGAAAAGCAAAAAGACTATTTTGTTACGTTGCTTGAGCGCGTGAAGCACGCTCGTGAAGCGGGAAGCGTTATCTACCCGCCTCAGTCTGACGTATTCAATGCGCTTAAATACACGCCGCTAGACGAAGTAAAAGTCGTGATCTTAGGTCAAGATCCGTACCACGGTCCTAATCAAGCCCATGGACTTTGTTTTTCAGTAAAAGCTGGCGTTAAAACACCGCCATCGCTTAAAAATATGTACAAAGAGCTGTTGTCTGACATTGATGGTTTCACCGAGCCTAATCACGGCACGCTGACGTCGTGGGCGGAGCAGGGCGTATTGCTACTTAATACTGTATTGACCGTTGAGCAGGGCAAAGCACATAGCCACGCGAAATGGGGATGGGAAACCTTCACCGATAAGGTTATCGATGTGGTCAATGAGCACTGCCAAAACGTTGTGTTTCTTCTGTGGGGAAGCCATGCGCAAAAGAAAGGTAAGCACATTAACCGTGAAAAACACCACGTTTTACATGCGCCTCATCCGTCGCCACTCTCAGCACACAGAGGCTTTTTAGGTTGCAAACACTTCAGCCAAACAAACGAATACCTTATTGCTAAGGGCAAAGAACCCATTAATTGGCAGGTATAGTACTGGCAGAAATGGCAGCTAGCCACACAGTAAGTGTGGTTGTCTTATTCAGTGCCCTATCAATGGCTCACTATATAAATGCCTAAATAGCTATGAGACCATGTTATGCGGTGTCATGCAGTCTGGCCGCAATTAGGCACAAAGCATATTCCTTAGCTATTACGCTATTACATAGAGCCAGCGAAGAGACACCATGCTTGCAAGTGAAGCATTTACAGCACGCTAGAAAGTAAAAAGGCCGCCTGTTTAACAGGCGGCCTTCGTTTTATCTTTCCAGTGTCTCTAGCTCGTACTCGAAACCACAGTCGAGTTCGGCCAGTTCTTTTTCTAATTTGTAGCGATCTTGTAGCGCTTCGATTTCTCTCCACTTACGTTTTTTGCTTTTGGTTTTTGCTGGGCTTGCTTCGATGTCTAACATGGCAAATAGATCTGATTTATCCACTGGGATCTCCTTTTTATACCACTACAACTAATACAGAGTTCTTGTTTTTAATTCCCTCTGTACAATTTTGTATCACAGCCGCCACTAAAATAAAATAGTTTAATTTACCTTTTATTAACAAATTGTGACGATATGATGACAACGGTAAGGAAATGTCCAGTGTGTTTAAAGCGTGAACAATAACTGTATGTAATTGATCCTATTTGTTTTGTTAGTAATCAATTGCACAGTGTTACGGACATCAAAAATGTCTGTCGTATTGTCGATGAAAACCGCAACAAAAAACGGCTAGCTTCCGAAAAAGCTAGCCGTTCAGTTTGTTATTTGCACCAATTGGGTGATTTTAAATCACCTCGCATTCCTTATTTTGGTGCATTCGCTGCTCTGAATTTGGCAATCAATTGTTGTGTTGAAGCGTCGAAATTATCTTTGTCTGCCTCGCCTTGAATGCCTGCAAGTACTTGGTTTCCTAGTACTTTACCTAACTCTACGCCCCATTGGTCGAATGAGTTAAGGTTCCAGATAACACCCTGAACGAATACCTTATGTTCATACATTGCAACCAGCGCGCCAAGTGTTTTAGGCGTAAGGCTATCAAACAAGAAAGTATTGCTAGGCTTGTTGCCAGGCATGGTTTTATGAGCGGCCAAGCGTTTGCGTTCAGCGTCGTCTAGGCCTTTACCGTCAAGGTCTGCATAACACTCTTCAAAGGTTTTACCCTGCATTAGTGCCTGGGTTTGACCAAAACAGTTAGACGCAAGCATAGCGTGATGCGTGTCGTCCTGGTTAGGAACGTTAAGTGGCAACATGAAGTCTGCTGGGATAACGCCAGAACCTTGGTGAATAAGCTGATGGAAGCTATGCTGGCCGTTTGTACCTTCACTGCCCCAAATAATTGGGCCAGTAGGGTAATCTACGTGCTCACCTTCTTGCGTCACTTCTTTACCATTACTTTCCATATCTAACTGCTGTACGTAAGCTGGTAAGCCGCGAAGATAGTGGTAATAAGGCAGCAACACATGAGACTGTGCATCGAAAAAGTTTCTGTACCATACGCCTAACAGTGCAAGTAGAACAGGCATGTTTTCTTCTAGCGGTGCGGTTGTGAAATGGGTGTCCATGTCAAACGCACCTTCAAGTAAGCCTTTGAAGTTTTCAAACCCAAGGGCTAGCGAGATAGGCAGGCCAATGGCAGACCACAGTGAGTAACGACCGCCTACCCAATCCCACATAGGGAAAATATTGTCGGCGCTAATACCAAAATCGGTGGCTGCTTTAACGTTTGAAGACACGGCTACAAAGTGTTTAGCAATATCTTCTTGTGTACCGCCAGACTTTAAGAACCAGTCTTTAGCCGTAAGTGTATTTTGAAGCGTCTCTTGGGTAGAGAAAGACTTTGACGACATGACCACCAAAGTTTCTTCAAAATCTACGCTAGATAGCACATCGTGAATGTGGCAACCATCAACGTTGGCAACAAAGTGAACTTTCACGGCATCAACGGTATGCGGCTTAAGTGCCTCGGTCATAATCTTAGGACCAAGGAACGAACCACCAATACCAATTGCCACAATGTGCTTGATAGGCTTGCCGGTATAACCTTTGTGTTCACCGCTGTGAACCGATGCGGTAAACGCTTCAATTTTTGCAAGCGTAGCATGCACTTCAGGCATTACGTCTTCGCCATCTACCAGTACTTTACGGTCTGAGAAATTACGAAGTGCGGTGTGAAGCACAGCGCGACCTTCTGTTGAGTTAATCTGCTCACCAGAAAACATCGCGTCGCGAAGGGCTTCTAGTTTGCATGCTCGAGCAAGGTCGAAAAGTCCTTTAAGCGCGTCATCATTTACACGGTTTTTCGAGTAATCAAGAAAAATACCGCAGGCTTCAAGCTGCATCTTGTTCGCGCGATTTGCATCTTGTGCAAACCAGTCGCGCATGTGCGCATCTTTTACCGCTGAAGCAAGTTCAGACAGTTTTTTCCATTCAGGAAGAGAAGTTAAAACACTCATTGTTTCAATAGCCCTTACGCGCTTAGTTTTTCGCGAAGCATGGTTTCAAGTTTTTCCTGATCTGCGGCGAAGTTGCGGATGCCTTCAGACAGCTTTTCGGTTGCCATTGCATCTTCGTTCATTGCCCAGCGGAATTCGCTTTCTGTTAAGCGGTCACCTGGTGTTTTTGTAGCGCCATTGTCTTTCAGTTTAACTTCTAGTTCGCCAGGCTCGTTTGCCAGTTCTTCTAGCAGTGCTGGGCTAATGGTTAGACGATCACAACCTGCCAACGCTTGAATTTCACCAATGTTACGGAAGCTTGCGCCCATCACTACAGTATTGTAGCCGTGGTCTTTGTAGTAGTTGTAAATTTTAGTTACAGATACTACGCCTGGATCTTCATCTGGTGCGTAAGACTCAGTACCGGTCGCTTTTTTGTACCAGTCTAAAATGCGCCCTACAAATGGAGAGATAAGATAAACACCGGCCTCTGCACAAGCTTGTGCTTGGGCGAAGCTAAATAGAAGCGTTAAGTTACACTGAATGCCTTTCTTCTCTAGCTCTTCTGCTGCCTGAATACCTTCCCAAGTAGAGGCAATTTTAATAAGAATGCGTGACTTATCGATACCCGCGTCTTCATATAGCTGAACCAAACGTTCCGCTTTTTCGATAGTGGCGGCAGTGTCGAACGAAAGGCGTGCGTCTACTTCAGTTGAGATTCGGCCTGGAATCGTTGCAGAGATTTCTTTACCAATGGCTACCGCTAGTTTGTCTGCTGCATCGGTAAGCTGCTGGTCAGCGTCGTTTGACTGAAGTTTTGCCCATGCTACAGCATCATCAATTAGGCTTGCATATTGAGGAAGACCAGCCGCTTTTAAAAGTAGCGACGGGTTAGTTGTGGCATCGACTGGTTGATACTTTTTAATGGCATCGATGTCGCCCGTGTCGGCAACAACGGTAGTGATATCACGTAATGAAGCTAACTGATTGCTCATAATTCTCTCTGTTCTTTATCAAAATAAATGTGACAACTCGCTGGAAAAGCCAGTTGAATAAAACGGTTCGCTTGCGCGTGTGTAGGGCTTCGCGCTTACGTTCTTTTTTACCAGTTCTTAGTTCTTTAATAAGTACTGGTACATGCAGCGCTTTGGTAATTGAGGTACGTTCACGGAGGGTGTATCTCAATTATTGTTTGAATAATTATTTGTAACGCTATTTATATCAAACCCGTGTGACAATTCATACATTGAATAGCGACAAAATGGCTAATCGGATTTCTCTGTTAAGCCAATTTACGTCTTTCTTATGCCATTTTGCTTTTTGAAGCGTATCAGGTGGTACAATAAGGGCGTAAAAATTAAGGAGTCGAAATGTTAGTTGTAGTATCCCCAGCAAAAAATTTAGATTTTGAAAGCGAAATTCCTGTGAGCCAGTTCACTCAGCCTGCCATGCTTGAAGACACTGAACGTTTGATGGAAGTTTGCCGCACTTTATCTCCGGCTGACCTATCATCGCTGATGAAAATAAGCGACAAGTTAGCAACGTTGAACGCCAACCGTTTTGCTGAGTTCTCTACACCGTTTACTCCCGATAATGCACGCCAAGCAATGTATGCGTTCAATGGCGACGTGTACACAGGGTTAGATGCCTACTCGCTTGATAGCGAAACGGTCGAATATGCGCAACAACACCTTCGTATTTTGTCTGGCCTATATGGACTACTTCGTCCACTAGACTTAATGCAGGCCTATCGTTTAGAAATGGGCACAAAATTAGCAAACCCAGAAGGCAAAGACCTGTATGCGTTTTGGGACGATCGCATTACCTATATGCTTAATAAGGCATTAGAAGCGCAGGGTGATAACGTGTTGATTAACCTTGCTTCGAATGAGTACTTTAAAGCGGTGAAGAAGAAGTCGTTAGACGGCATGATCATTACGCCAACGTTTAAAGACTGCAAGAATGGTCAGTATAAAATTATCAGTTTCTTTGCGAAGAAAGCCCGTGGTTTAATGGCGCGTTATATTATTGAAAACCGTGTAGAAGACGTAGAAGGTCTGAAAAACTTCGACGTAGATGGCTATGTGTTTAGCGAAGAACAAAGCTCATCAACGGAACTTGTGTTTCTGCGTAACCAAGAAAGTTAAGAGAAAACCCAGAAATAGGGGGTGTAAGCAAGCTTGCCTATTGTCTCTTAAAGCAATGGCCTCTCTTTTTTTCTTGTGAGCGTGCTGAAGTGGGTAAACCATCATTATGGAATACCCACTTTTAGTTTACTCACTGCATAAAAAAGTTCTTGTATTGTTCTCTTAGCTCTACTTTGCGAATTTTCCCTGTACTTGTCATAGGTAGTGCGTCGCAAATAAATATATGTTTGGGTACTTCAAACTTGCCAAGCTTCTCCTTACAAAATGCATTGATGGCTGGCAACATCTCTTGTGTTAAGTCATTACCCACTATGCATGCGCAAACCGCTTCACCCCAGTGAGGATGAGGCACTCCTATAGCAGCTGCAGCTTCTATTTCTTTCATTAAGCAAAGCGTTTGCTCTACTTTTTGAGATGACACATTTTCTCCTCCAGACTTAATGGTATCTTTTACCCTATCGATAAACATTAGTTGGCCTTTACTATCGATAAATCCTAAGTCACCCGTGTGGTGCCAACCAAATTTATATGCGGCTTTGCTGGCGTCTTTATTTTTATAATATCCATTCATAACTTGCGGGCCTCGCCACACTATTTCACCTGTTTCGCCCTGTTCCACTTCTACACCTTCCTCATTTATTACGGCTTGCTCGTTAAAACACAGGGGAACACCCCAGTAGTTACCCTCTGCAAATTCAGTTTCACATCCGTCTTTGAACAAACTAGAAACAGGGCTAAATTCTGTTTGCCCACTGCCTAAGTGGACTTTGCAGCCAAAAGCATCGCGAATTTGCTGACGATTCTGCTCACTCATTGGCGCCATACCGTAAATGGCTAATTTAAAGTCGCTAAGATTTCGTTCGTGAAAGTTATCTGTTGCCATTAATGCATTCCACATCATAGGTAAAAGCACAGACGTTTCTATTTTCTCACTTTCTAAGCTGTTCGCTATTTGGATGGGATCGAATGTAGCGTGAAGCGTACAGCATCCACTTCTTAAAAACGTAGGGTAGAGTATTGAAAGGGCGGTACAGTGAAATAGCGGAAGAACGAGTAACATTTTGCACTGTGCGCTTAGTTCTAGTTCTATTGCCGCAGTAAGTGCTGCAATGGTTAGTGAAAGGTGAGATGTTTCAACCGCTTTGGGTTTTGAGGTGGTCCCAGACGTGTAAATCATGTGGGCTGTGTCTCTGTCGTTTATTATCCTGTCTTCAATTTCTGTGTCGCTATGCTCTTTGATAAAGGGCTCAAATGCGAACGTTGCCTTGCCCTTATCTTGGCCTAACTGAATGGTGAAATGTATGTCGTCATTATTATTAGTGCTTGCAAACACAAGATCTGAGAGTAGAGGGTCGAAAACGACTACTTTGGAACCGCTGTGTTCAATATTAAAGGTCACGTCGGCAACGCTTTGCATAAAGTTAATAGGCACTGCAATAACGCCCAGTTTGTAGCAGGCGAAGTAAGTAACAACAACATCTATCTGGTTTACCGCTAACATCGCCAGCTTATCGCCTTGTTTAATGCCTTCACGCATCAGCGCATTGGCTAATTTATTAACTTTTTTGTTGAGCTCGCTATAGGTTACGGTACGGCGTTCATTGTGATAAAAGTCGACTAGTGCAGGCAAACTGCCGCTATCTCGTGCGCGCCTGCGCATTAAATCTCCCATGGCTACGCGTTCTACCAAGTTTCTTTCTAACTGTTGTGTTCTCATGCTTGTGTCCTTGTCGTTAACGCAAAACCTTAGGTGTAATGCTTCTGTGGAAGCCATCCCACGTTTCGCTGGCAGGCTGGTGAAGGTTCTGCAAAGGGAAAAGTGCTGGAACCGACCCCATGCTGGCACCACCGTCTACAAATAGTGTTTGCCCAGTGATGAAGTTCGCACCCTTGCTTAGTAGAAAGCACACCGTAGAAGCGATTTCAGCTTCGCTGGCAATTCGTCCTAGCGGAACCGCGTGCTTTAGGTTTTGAATAGCGTGTTTCATATCTTCGGGGTAGGTGTCTAGCCCTGACGATGCTACCCACCCAGGCGCAATAGCATTGACCCTGACGCCAAATGACCCCCATTCCCACGCCGCGGTTT
This sequence comes from Alteromonas sp. CH_MED4-4, assembly GCF_037029575.1. Classification (NCBI taxonomy): domain Bacteria; kingdom Pseudomonadati; phylum Pseudomonadota; class Gammaproteobacteria; order Alteromonadales; family Alteromonadaceae; genus Alteromonas; species Alteromonas sp. CH_MED4-4. The sequence continues at coordinate 223,393 of NZ_JAYMEU010000001.1, forward strand.
TAGTGAGGTTTTCAACGCCTGCTCGGGCGGCACCAGAATGTCCCATACCCGGCATACCATTTTTGTTGTCAGCGGTAATGTTGACAATATTGCCGCCATGATTTTTAAAGTGCTTACTGAATAGGGCTTTAGCCATTAGAAAGCCTCCAATTAAATTAGTTTGAATAACGCGTTCAAAACCGTTTTGGGATATGTGCGAGAGTGGGGCGCGAAACTGACCGCCCGCCATGTTTACCAACCCGTGCACGCGTTTATGCTTTTCAAGCAATTCGTTTACGGTGTGTGATACGTCATCTTCACTACGTATATCAAGCGTGTAATAACAGGCTGTGCCTCCATCGCTTTTGATTTCTGCAGTGGTGTTCACAAGCTTATCTTCACTTCGGCCAATCAAAATAACGGTTGCACCTAATGAGGCAAGTTCATGGGCAGTACACCGTCCTATACCACTGCCTCCTCCAGTTATAACAATCGTTTGCTTTAAAAAACTTCCTGCTGCTAACGTTGATTGATATGGCATTCACTCACCTTTGTGTTTGGTAAAAGGGATCAACGACACTGGCACGTTAATAGGCATGGTTAATAACGTTTGCGCTGCTGATTTGCCCTGGCTATCAGTGCGAAGAGATGCGGTGCCGCCGCCTCCTAATGCATCAGTGAGTAAAAAATTGAAGCTGTTAATGCCAGGTAGGGCATACCGAGAAACACTTCCTTTTACTGAATAAGCAAAAAATTGCTTCACCATATCAGCAGTTAGAGCCCGATTTAAAAAGGGAAAGAGCTTTGGATGTCGCGCGATCACCCCAATGTTTAAGTTGTTACCTTTGTCGCCGCTTCGGGCACACACCAACTCAACTAATGGAAGAGAGACTGAGTGCTCATTTTCAAGCTGTACTTCTTGAGTCGGTTCAGGACGACATGCTTCTTTCTGGGATTGAATGGGAGTAGCGTCAGTTTGGTAAGTAGTGTGCGCCACAATGACGTCATTTTTTTGAATACTAACCGAAACCTTATTTTTGTTGATTAAAAACGAGTGCACCCGAATAAGAGGTTGTGGCTTTGGGCGACCGGCGCCAAATCCCGCCATACCAGGCGCAGCCGATGTAGCCAAATACGCCATTTCACTGGCACAAAAATAAAGGGCTTTACTATCACTGTGATGAAGTGTGAATTTGGCTATTACCTCTCGTGTATGTTCTGCATTAGCATGGGGGCCAAAGGTTGCTTCGCTGCCTAATATTTCAATACAGGTGTCTTTAAAAGGCGGCATACCTTTTTCTTCGAGCGCGCGTTCGGTTCTAGCTACTAGCGCATGAATATTGGTAAGTGCTTTTTGTTTTGCGTTAAAGCCAGCAATAAAAAAAGCGCCGGTAAGTTTATAGCCGTCTATGTAGGTTGCACATACCTTATAGTCGTTACCAGGCGCTTTGCCTTTTGCACCATGCACGCGCACGGCGTTGCTATGCATTTGCTCTAAAGATACCAGGGTAAAGTCGCAACAAACATCGGGTAGAAGATAATTCGCAGGGTCGCCAATTTCGTACAGCAGTTGCTCGGCCACTGTGAAGGTTGTTACCAGCCCACCTGTGTTTGGCGGGATCACAATAGTAAACTCGCCGCTTGGTTCAACCTCGGCAATGGGGTAGCTCATGTCTGAAAAGTCGGGCACTTGCTCCCAATCGGTAAAATTTCCCCCGGTGCACTGAGCACCGCATTCGAGCAAATGTCCTGCAAGCGAACCTTGCGCGAGCGCGTTGTAATCGTCATAGCTCCATGAAAACTCATGCATTAAGGGCCCAAGCACGAGCGCGCTGTCTACCACTCTACCTGTAATCACAATATCGGCACCGGTGGCTAACGCATCGGCAATTGGCTGTGCACCTAAATACGCATTCATCGATGCAAGTGCATTGGGTAATTCATTGCCATTATCAAGGTCATGGGTGTTAGTTTCAGCCAAGGTTTCATTGCGCATATCGTTAAGCAAGTTATCACCGTACACGCCTACAATATTCAAATTTAGGTTGAGCTGTGCACACAGCGCATTAAGTGATTCTATACAGGCCGGCACGTTTACTCCCCCCGCATTTGCAATCACTTTTATGCCTTTTTGTGCACAGTCTTGCAGTACGTCTCTCATGGCCACGGTGATAAAGTCGACGGCATAGCCTAGCTTTTCATTCTTTGCTTTGGCTTGCGATAAAATGGCCATTGTTACTTCGGCTAGGTAATCAAAAACAAGGTAATCTATCTCACCTTTTTCAACTAGCTGCCTTGCAGAAAGCTGGCTGTCACCATAAAACGCAGAAGCACCGCCTATACGAACCTTATTTTTATTCATGGATGACCTCATCGGCTTGAAGTATGGTGGCTATGGTTTGTTTAGATTTAACCTGATCGCCAGCTGTAATTGGAGAGAGGTGAACCGTACCTTTTATGGCTGCTTTAAGGGGGTGTTCCATTTTCATCGCTTCCATAATGGCCACCGTATCGCCCGCATTTACGGTACCACCTTGCTCTACAAGAAGAGCAACGATGACACCGTCCATCACTGCATTCACTTGCGCTGTGCCCTGTGTTTTTTGGCTATCTACTTTGCTGTGCGTTACGCAGCTAAACATGAAGTGACCTGTGCCATCGTCAATAAATAGCGTGTTACCGTTCGCAGCGTATGAGGCCGTGCTTCGCAACTTATCTGCTTCTACTACCAGGCTTTGTGGCGTTAAGTCTAATAATGTTAGCGTTACTTCTGTTTTAGTACCTGTGTCGCAGATTCGATAGTGATTAGTGAAAGGCGTAACAGTCATTGATGCGGTGACATCGTTGCATGTAATAATGATGGGGTAAGCAAAGCCCATGGTGTGTTGCCAAGTGGGTGTGAGCTTATTTAATGCATTATCATAAACCAATGCACTGGCATGTTTGTTTTGTGTTAACGCAAACAGCAGTGCAGCTTTCGCTAATATCGAAAACGATGGCGAAAGGCTTCCTTTCATGTCGTCGTGTTGTGCGTGTTGCTCAATAAATGCCGTTGTTACATCGCTTCCCAAGAACGCTGAGCTTTGCACAAGATTTTGTAAAAAGTGTTTATTGGTATTTATTCCAATTATCTGTGTTTCGCGAAGCGCTCTCGCCATTTTTCTAACCGCGCTCGCTCTGCTTTCAGCTTTAACAATTATCTTGGCAAGCATTGGATCGTAATGACTGCTTACTTCCATGTTCTGATAAACGCCGTGGTCGGTTCTAGCGTTCGTGGCAGGTTTCCATACTTTTACCTTCCCAGTTTGTGGCATGAAATTTTTGCGCGGCTCTTCAGCGTACAGGCGTACTTCTATGGCGTGACCGCTTATTTGAATGTCTTCTTGTGTGAAGGGAAGCGATTCTTTACAGGCTACTCGCAGTTGCCATTCAACTAAATCTAGTCCCGTTACTAACTCTGTAACCGGGTGTTCTACCTGCAAGCGCGTGTTCATTTCTAAAAAGTAAAATTGCTTGTCGCTATCAACTAGAAATTCTACCGTGCCTGCACCACAGTAGTTACAAGCCTTTGCAGCAGCCACAGCGGCCTCTCCCATGCGTTTGCGTAATTGCTCATCCACAAACGGCGACGGGGCTTCTTCAATCACTTTTTGGTGCCGGCGTTGAATTGAGCAATCTCTTTCACCTAAATAAAGCGTGTTGCCGCAGCCGTCTGCAAAAATTTGAATTTCTATATGTCGAGGCGCAATTAACGCACGCTCTAAAATAAGTTCGTCATTTCCAAATGCGTTTAAGGCCTCAGATCGAGCCGTAGAAATATGAGCTGCCAAATCACTGGCTTCATGCACTAAACGCATACCCTTGCCGCCACCACCAGCGCTGGCTTTCACCATTAAAGGAAAGCCAATGTTTTTGGCATTTTCTATGAGTGCCGCCTCACTTTGGTCGCCGCCTTCATAGCCTTGAATACAGGGAACATTAGCCTGCAGCATGGCTATTTTTGATAAGCGCTTGCTACCCATCAAGGCTATGGCGTCTGCGTTTGGGCCAATAAAGGTTAAGCCAGCGTCTTCACATGCACGTGCGAAGTCAGCGTTTTCTGATAAAAAGCCATACCCAGGGTGAATAGCGTCTGCCTGTGTTTCAATTGCAGCGTTTATCACTTTTTCACTGTGAAGATACGACGATGTAGGATCGGCAGGACCAACGAAAACAGCTTCATCAGCTTGCAGTACGTGCAGCGCGTTGCGGTCAGCCTCGCTATAAATAGCAACGGTAAAAAAGCCCAGCTTATGTGCGGTTCGAATAATACGACAGGCAATTTCGCCGCGATTAGCAATGAGTATTTTTTGAATATTTCGCGTCATAATGTGTTCACTCACACCAAGAAGGTTTGCGTTTTTGAATGAAGGCTTGGGTTCCTTCCACCCCTTCTTCAGACGTCAGCGACTTAACAAATGCCGTAGCAGCGCCGTCAAGGATCTGTTCAAGTGGCGTGTTATTTAATGCTAATAACAAACGTTTAGTATTTGAGTTTGCTTGCGGTGCGCATTGTTTTATTCGGGCAATCTCTTTGTTTACCTGTTCGGAAATGGCGTTTGTTTGACAAACGCCATGCACTAAACCCAAGCGCAATGCCTGTTCGGCGTTTAGCTTTTCACCAGTAAGTGCCAATCTTTTTGTTTGATCGATCCCAATGCGGCTAGCCACAAATGGCGCTATTTGCGCGGGAATAACACCTAACCCTGTTTCAGGAAGTGCGAAAAAGGCGCTGTCACAGGCAATGGTTATATCTGCTACACAAGCTAAGCCAAAACCGCCGCCAAGTACCGCGCCTTCAACCACAGCAATGACTGGCTTGGCAGAGTGTTTTACTTGAGTAATCATGCGACCAAAACTACGATTGAAGTGCCAAATAGTGTCTTCTCGTTCAGATTCACTTAACGACGATAAATGCATGTCAGAAATATCGCCGCCAGCGCAAAAGTTGCCATGGCTTCCCTGTATTACGACGACCCGTAAATTATTCATATCTTCAACGCGTTCAAAACACTGCATAACCTCTTCAACCAATGTTAAATTCATGGCATTTTTCTTATGCGGGCGGTTAAATTGAATGTGCAATACGTTGTCAGTAAGCCGTGCGGTAATTTCTTTGAATACCATTGATTCTAAGTGGGGCATCCAGTTGTCCTCTTTAGTCAAATTGAGGCCTATAGCCTGCCTACGCCAAAGCTTGTAGGGTGAAGTTGCTTCGTTTTAGCGTGCTGGCAAATAGAAAGAACAAAAGCAACAATCGAGCGGGTATCTCTTGGATCTATAATGCCGTCATCCCACAAGCGAGCAGAATTAGCGAGGGCACGTGATTTAGCTTCCATTACAGAGACGGTATGTTGTTCTAGTGCGGTTAGCTTTTCCTCATCTACGCTGCCACTTCGCATCATTTTGGCGTGAGCAACGGTACGCAGCACACTACCAGCTTGGGCGGGGCCCATCACGGCGACGACTGAGCGGGGCCATGAAAACATAAAGTCAGGCTCAATGCCTCGTCCAGCCATGGCGTAGTTTCCTGCGCCGAATGAACCTGCCAGTACGATGCTAATCTTGGGAACAGTAGCATTGGTAACTGCTTGAATGAGTTTTGCGCCGTGCTTTATGATGCCTGCGCGTTCAGACTCTGTGCCCACCAAGAAGCCGGTGGTGTTGTGTAGAAACAACAAAGGAGTGCCAGCTTGTTCACACAACTGGATAAATTGTGCTGCTTTAGCTGCGCCTTTCGCAGTAATAGGCGCATTGTTGCCAATAACGCCACACGGTTGCCCTTCAATGGTGATGTATCCGCACACGGTGCCCATATCAAACTCGGGTTTAACGTCAACAAAATCCGATTTATCAGCGATACGGGCAATGACTTCACGCACATCAAATGGAGTCTTGGCGTCTTTAGGAACGATGCCAAGTAACTCATCTGAAGTATAAACAGGAGCAACATCGCTAGGTGTAGTAGCTTCGGAAAAATCTCTATTCCAGCTCAGCATTTGCGTGACTTCACGGGCAATGCGAATACCATCGGCATCGCTCTGAGCAATGAAATCTGCTACGCCAGAAACCTCACTGTGCATCTCTGCGCCACCTATTTCTTCGTCAGTGGCTATTTCTCCTGTTGCGGCTTTTAATAAAGGCGGACCTGCAAGGTACACCGTAGATTGATTGCGTATCATAATTACATAGTCTGACAGTCCAGGCTGATACGCACCGCCTGCTGTGGCACTGCCATGCACAACCGTTATTTGCGGAATACCTGCGGCCGACAAGCGAGCCTGCATAGCGAACCCCGCTGCAGAAAACCCAAACCAATCACCTAGCGAAGTAAGGTCGCCGCCACCACTTTGCGATAACGCTATTACCGGTAATTTTTGCTGAAGTGCAATGTGATACAAGCGCAGCCGCTTTTTGCTACCAAGTTCGGTTATGCTGCCACCTTTAGTGAGGTAGTCATCAACCATAACAATACTGCGAGTGTTAGCGACATAACCAATGCCGGCTATTACTCCGCCACCAGCGGCACTGCCGTCTTTGTCGCCTTCTTGCAGATACCCACATAATGTTGAAAGGGGAAGAAACGGCATGTTGGGGTCAAGCAATAAGGCGAGTCGATTGCGTGGTGACAGCAGCCCTTTTTCTTCGTAACGCGGTGCTTTTTCTTGCGCGTTTTGAATGACGTTTTGCTCGATAGTGCGAAATTCGGCAACGGCGTCTTCCATAGCGGCGTAATTGTTACTATAAGATGTACTTTTAACGTCAATATTAGACTGAAGAATGGCCATGACTTAGCTTCCTGCGTGCGCGGTCTGATGTTCCGCAGTGTGATTGAAAAATGGCGTTGTGGCCGCTTTATTGTATTCCCCTTCAAGTTGTTCAATCAGGCTATGTACTGGAATCACTGAGCGAATTCCACTTACGCCATGCCCTGCGCTCCACATGTCTTTCCAAGCGTTACTGCCGCCTAAGTCTAAGTCGACATTTTCTTTACCCTCAATCGACGCCAAGTCTACGCCAGCTCGAGTTATAGAGGGCTTTAAGAAGTGACACTTGACGCCAGTGAAGGTGTCAGTAAACACAAGATCGTCTACGTTGGCGTTAACCAACATGGTTTTGTAATCAGGGTCTACTTCGGCTTCGTTCGTTGCTATAAAGCGTGTGCCCATATAGCTGTAATTAGCGCCTAAAATCTCTGCGGCTCTAATTCCGTAACCATCATTAATAGCGCCAGCAAGTACCAGTGGGCCTTGCCAAAACTCTCTCACTTCACGCAGAAGCGCGAAAGGGCTTACCTCTCCTGCGTGACCGCCAGCACCAGCGGCAACTAAGATTAGGCCGTCTGCGCCTGCTTCAATGGCTTTTCTCGCGTGGGCCACAGTTATTACGTCGTGAAAAACAATGCCCCCCCACTGATGGACTGCATCAATAACAGGTTTAGGATTACCTTGGCTGGTGATAACAAACGGAACTTTATGCTTTTTGACTATCTCGAAGTCGGCATGAAGGCGCTTGTTCGAGGCGTGCACCACCAGATTCACAGCGTACGGCGCCACTTTAGCTGCTGGGTTAGCCTGTTTTTCTTCATCTAAGGCTGCGGTGATGGTGGTCAACCATTCATCTAACGCTGTTTGAGTGCGAGTATTAAAAGCGGGAAAACTACCTACCACGCCATTTTTACACGTGTTAATCACTAAATTTGGGCTAGAAACTAAAAACATGGGGGCGCAAATTACGGGTAACCGCATATTCTTATTCAGCATTTCTTGAACGATGTTCTTCATAAAAATACGTCGCTATCTACGTTTAGGGAAAATGTCCATGTACTTTGCAATAATGCCGAGCATCATTTCGTCGCTACCGCCAGCGATGGATAATATTCGGGTATCGCGATATGCACGCGCAACAGGGTTGTCCCACATAAAACCCATACCGCCCCAATACTGAAGGCAGCCATCGGTAACCTGTCGCCACAGTCGGCCGCTTTTTAGTTTTGCTATTGACGCCAAGTAAGTGGCATCTTTTCCTTCAATATGGTCCTGACACGCCTGCCACGTTAGAGCGCGCAGAGCCTCAATTTCACTTTGCAGTTCAGCTAATTTGAAATGGACGGTTTGGTTGTTGATAACAGGCTGACCAAATGTGTGCCGGTCTTTTGCCCACTCGATGGTGTCGCTTATAATGCGTTCCATTCCTTTCAGCGCACTAGCTGCTGCATACATGCGTTCTTCTTGAAATTGCATCATTTGCATAGTGAAGCCTTTGTTTTCATCTCCAATTAAAAAGCGCTTTGGAACGCGCACATCATCGAAGAAAATTTGGCCAGTGTCGCTGGCGCGCATCCCCAGTTTGTTTAACGGCTTCGAAATAGTTATGCCTGGGGTGTTAAGGGGTACAACAATTAATGATTTATTAGCATGCACTTGCCCGTCGCTTGTGTTTGCTAGCAGGCAAACCCAGTCTGCTTGGGTGGCATTCGTGATCCACATTTTTGTGCCGTTAATAATGAAGTCGTCACCATCTGTACGGGCTGAGGTTTTCAACCCTGCAACATCTGATCCCGCCCCTGGTTCACTCACTCCAATACATGCCACCATGTCGCCGGCAATAGCGGGCGCTAAAAATTCACGTTTTAGTTCATCACTGCCAAATCGCGCCAGGGCTGGGGTGGCCATATCGGTTTGAACGCCGATAGCCATAGGAATAGAACCGCCATACGCTCGGCCTATTTCTTCAGCAAATACCAGGTTGTAACTGTAATCTAAGCCAGCGCCGCCGTAAGCCTCAGGCTTTTGAATACCTAAAAGGCCCAAATTCCCCATCTTTTTAAACAAGCTGTGAAGGGGAGCAATGCCTTCGTGCTCCCATTCGTCAATGAAAGGATCCATCTCTTGATTTACAAAATCGTGAACGGTTTTTCTAAGCGAATTGTGCTCTTCAGTAAATTGCATTTTTCTATCTCTACGAAATTGTGACTGACTTCATAGTAATTTTGTGAGAATAATGTTAACAGTGTGAGTTGGGACAATAGATTGGCCAATCGGGCCAAAGTGGCGAGATCAAAATAGCGAGCTTGAACAGGGAAAGACCATGCTTGAACACGTAACCTTATATGCCAGCGAAAACACCATGGGGCTTAGCATGGGCTTAACCCATGACGTGCTGAAATTTGCTTCAGACCTTCAGCACAAACTGCTTGGAAACGGAATAACGGTGAAGTTAGTGACAATAGACGGTAATCCAACGACAACGTTTAGTGGCCTAGCGATTACTCCAGACTGTGCACTGGCTGATATTGAGGAGACTGATTTGGTAATACTGCACAGTGTGTGGGGTGACATGGAACTATTACTGGCACAACAAGCCGCTCTATACCCAAAGCTACGGCAGTGGCATGGCAAAGGTATTCCAATAATGGCGGCAGCCACAGGCGCTTTTTTTCTCGCACAGGCAGGGCTGCTCAACGAGAGAATGGGCACTACTCACTGGCATAAGCAATCACACTTTGCGCGAGCTTTTCCCAAAGTAAACCTTAGGTCTGATAGATTCATTACTGCCACGGGCGAGCTGTATTGTTCTGCAGGGCTAAATGCTGCACTAGAAATAATTGTTTTTCTAATATCGCGTTTGTCGTGCAAAGCGGTGGGGGAGGCTATAGAGCAAGCGTTTCTGGTAGACTTTCGCCGTGGAGTAACGTCGGAAGCAACGTCGCTCAACCACCAAACCTATCACCAAGACGACGACATTTTAAATATTCAGCAGTGGTTAGAGATACACTTTGCAGAAAAAGTGACCATAGGTGAAATGGCGGCGCGCATAAATATGACTGAACGCACCTTTAAACGCAGGTTTAAAGAAGCTACGGGGGAAACTCCTCTTGGTTACATTCAACAGCTTAGAATAGAACAGGGGAAAGAGTTTCTGAAACACAGCGATAAGAGTGCAGAAGAAATTGCATGGGCAGTGGGGTATCAAGACCCAGGGCATTTTAATCGACTTTTTAAACGAACTTTTGGAATGAATGTTTCATGCTGGCGAGATACTTATCAGCAAACAACAAATAGGCGTTAACGTAGTTTTAGGGCGCTTGTTCAACAATTGGCGTTGAGCCGTTAATACCCCTATTAAACATGCTGCTGCGTGCTACAATAGGTGCAGAACAAACCACCTTAAAGCAGAGCCAAAACCTTGAGTATATTAGTTCGAAACTTACCAAAGACATTTACAAAAGAAAATCTTGAAGACTTGTTTTTCGAGTTTGGCACCATAGCGTCGTGCGACTTGGTGATGGATGAGGCTTCTGGCTTATCTAAGGGCTTTGGTTTCGTAGAAATGAGCACGCAAGAAGAAACCGATAAAGCCATTGAAAAACTTAACGCCAAAACTATCGACGGTAAGAAAATTCGTGTTAAGTGGTCAAATCAAGAGAAGAAGCAGGCTGAAGCGATAGCTAGTGCGCCAGCGCCCAAAAGAGACATTCCCGAAGATGTGTGGGGAAGTGCTTCTCGCAATAGCTCTGAGCGTGAAAACGACGCCGAGTAATACCGAGGGAATACAACTAACAAGCGCTGACAACGAAGGTTGTCAGCGCTCAACCTTCATTTAACCAGATACGGTTGCTGTTTGTACTTGAGTATTGCGAGCAGTCATAACAATGGCCAGCCACACCAGTACACCACCACCGGCAAGCGCTAGGCCTACCCAACCCGTTGATGTATAGCCATAACCCGCTGACAGTGTCATTCCTGCCAACCAAGGGCCAAGTGCATTAGCGGTGTTAAAAGCCGCATGGTTCATGGCGCCGGCTAAAGTCTGAGCCTCGCCAGCGACATCCATAAGCCTTGTTTGCAGCGGCACCACCATGCCACCACCGATACCAATGAAAAACAGTGATGCTGCCATTAAGTATGGATTCCCCATCGACGCAGCGTAAGCTGCAGCTGATAGGCCCAGTAAAACCTGAAACGTAATCGCTGACGTCAGTAGCCTGCCTTCAGAATAGCGGCCTGCAATAATATTGCCCAAGGTTACGCCTATGCCATAGATAAGCAATGTGGCCGAGATTCCCCACTCAGGTGAAGAGGTTGTATTGAGGTAAGAGGCACTGAAGTAAGAATACACGGAGAACATGCCACCAAAGCCAATCGCGCCCATAAGTAGTACCAGCAGCACGTCTTTGTTTTTCAGAGCTTTAAGCTCGGTTAGTGGTTTGGCATCTGGATTAGGGCCGCGGTACGGTGCGGTTTTCCAAACCATTAATGCAGTAACTAACGCAAAGGCTGAAATAATAAAGAAGCCAGTTCGCCATCCGAACATTTGCCCAATACCGCTAATTGACGGCACACCAATAATATTGGCAATAGCCAAGCCTAAAATGACGTTACTGACCGCTTGCGCCCGTTTATTTTTACCGGCAATGTCTGCAGCAAAGAGCATGGCAATGCCGAAGTAAGCGCCATGAGGAAGGCCAGCAATAAAACGCGCTATATTCATTGTCCATTCTGACCACGCTAGTGCTGTTAGCAAGTTTCCGCCAGCATAAAATACCATCATTGAAATAAGCATGGTGCGTCTTGCAAGCCTGGAAAAAAAGATAGTGATAAGCGGCGCGCCCACTACAACACCAATGGCATAAGCACTAATTGCGTGACCAGCGACATTTTCAGTAATGCCAAAATCTTCTGCAAAGTAAGGTAATAAACCCATTGCCGCAAATTCACTGCAACCAATCACAAAGGTTCCGAAAGCCAGCCAAAAGGTTATAGTGGCCAGTGAGTATTCACCCAACGCTGAGTGCTGCTCTGAATAGGCCTGCTTTGAAGAGGCTTGGTCAGAAAGAATCTTGTCAGTTTGATTCGTCATAAACGTCCTTTTGTTCATTGAGTTCAATCACGTACTTAGTGGCTGTTTTAGCGAGGGTCTGTTGAGCTTTGCTGTGCATTTTTACAATGTCTGTGTGTCATCAAAGATAAAAGACGCTCAGCAGACTAGCGCTTTGATGAAACGCAAAAACCGGCTCAACGGAATGTTTGCCGGTTCTCTTCGAATAGTCGCCCTTATCATCGATAATATTTAGCAACCGTCGGTAATATTTAACAATGATCAACAGCCCACAGGTTCGTGCTTTTCGTATTCGTTTAATGCAAGAGATCGTAGCATCGCTCAGATAGCAAGTAACGGTAACTGATAAGGTTTCTTAATCAATTCAGCGATTTAAATGTAGTGCTTTTGTTAATAAATTACGTCGGACCTTTTGCGTTAGAAAGTCGAATGGGCGTTTAAGAAAATCGAAGATGACTGTTTTCTGTGCACAAATATTGGTTACCTTTTAGTTCATCCCTTTGTCATCTTTTAACATTTGTCACGTATTCCAGTCGTGGCGTGAGCACAACGCCGTATCCATACCCCCATTGAAAACAAACTTCTTGACTTTGAGGTGTTCTATATATAGAACGTTCTTTAAATGGAACAACATTGAGTTGGTAAGGTGTGAATCAATCAACGCTCAACATCCTCGGAAGGCATTTGCAGAAACTCAGGCAAGACAAAGGTGTCTCGCTGTCGCAATTGGCAGCAGGGGCAGGTATCGCTAAATCTAACCTTTCAAGATTAGAGCAGGGCAACGGCAACCCGACGCTAGACACCATTTGGCGGTTAGCTAAACAACTAGACGTTCCGTTCGGACAGCTAGTTCAGCCTCTTAGCGCAAGCGTTGGAGAAAAGGGCGTAGAAGTTCGTTTAATTGAGCAAGGACAAGGTATCCCGAACGTTGATGCTTATTGGATGTCGGTTGCACCCAATACTTTTCGAGAGGCAGAAGCTCACGCCACAGGAACAGAAGAAACGATAACCGTTGTTAGCGGCTCTCTGGAAGCTGGGAATAGTGGAAATACTCAATGGCTGCATCCGGGTCAAAGTTTAGCATTTAACGCTGATTTGCCCCACGTATACAAAACGGGGGACGAGTGGGCGACATGTCTTATCACAATCGTTTATCACAAAGAGGCAAAGGAATGAGCCAACTTTCATCAAAAAGTGGACTTAAGCAAGGGGTTATTGACGGGTTACCTTTGTTAGGTGGTTACATTCCTGTAGCCATTTCATTTGGCGTGATCGCAGTTCAAGCCGGTTTTTCTACGCTGGAAGCCACGCTAATTTCCATATTCATTTACGCAGGCGCGTCGCAGTTTCTTTTGGTAGCCATGGTGGCATCAGGTGCGCCACTTTGGCTAGCGGTTTGTATGACGTTATTAGTTAATGTACGTCATGTGGTTTATGCGCCCAACTTGGTGCCTTATTTACCGCAAAGTAAAGCTTGGCCCTATTTAATGCACGGCCTTACTGACCAGATTTTTGCGCTAGCCCATACTCGCTTGCCGCTAATGGACGATGCTAAAAAGGTAGATTGGTTTAAAGGTGTATCGATGGTGGCGTGGCTTAGTTGGATCGTAGGGACAGCGCTTGGCGGTATCGCAGGGGACTCCCTTACCCAACAATGGCCAATATTAGACAGCGTGATGCCCTTTGCTTTACCTGCACTTTTCCTTGTGCTACTCGCGCCTAAATTCTCAAGTAAACTGTGGAGCGCTACCTTGCTCGTTACAATGACGGCGGCTCTCTTTTTGGCTCTCAGCGCCTTTAAAAACGCTGCAATTCCGTTGGCAGCACTATGCGGTGCGATAACCTTTTATTTTCTTACCTCGCACGTTGAAAGGAAGCAATCTCATGCACGTTGATATCTGGATAGCCATTGTTGTTGCAGCCATCGGGACATATGCATTGCGCGTAGGCCCGTTGCTGTGGACTCAGCGTCACTTTAATAAGCACAAAGCGAATAACACCGAAGCGCGCTTACCTGCGTGGCTAAGCGTGTTAGGGCCGCTGATGATTGCCGCCATGCTTGGAGCGTCACTTATTCCAAAAGTACCGTCAGCGGCGAGTTGGATTGCAACGGCAATAGGCACTGTTGTCACTGTGGTTGTTTGGCGCAAATTCAAAAGCTTAGGGCTGCCAGTGTTTTGCGGCGTGCTTTCTTTTGGTGTGGCTTTTGGTATCGCTTTGGTTTAGCGTTGGGCGTAGATGTTAAGTTGCTGGGCTAAGACTTATTCTTACCCAAGGCTTTCTCGCCCCAAATTTCTTCCAAGCGCTGGTCACGCCCACAGTTCCATCGGTAGAACTTATAGCGAACGGGACTTTTTTTATAAAAATCTTGATGGCCAATTTCGTCGCCTTTTATCGGATAAAAGGTAGAAGCATCGAGTATGGGCGTTACCACCTTTTTATTGGGAAATTGGGCTACCACGTCAGCTTTTGTTTTTTCTGCTATAGCACGTTCTTTATCGTTTGCTACAAAGATGGCGCTTAAGTAACTGGGTCCCTTATCACAAAACTGACCTCGGTCATCGAAAGGGTCAATGTTTACCCAAAAATGATCGAGAATATCATTATAAGAAAGCATATCGCCGTCGTAGGTGATCTTTACCGCCTCAAAGTGTCCCTTGTGATTGCCATTATAAGTCGGATTTGGCGCGCTTCCGCCAGTGAACCCCGACACTACATCAGTAACCCCGTCTAGCTTTTCAAAATCAGACTCCATGCACCAAAAGCAGCCCCCAGCTAGTATGGCCTCGTCGGCACTTGTTGATGGCGTAAAAACCGAAGCGCTTAACGCTGTGCTAATTAAAACTGCAGAAAGTGTTAATTTCATCACTCACCTTTTATGTGTTGGTTTAACGTTGAAGCGACCTTCGCGTTTAATTCGTCAGGTCCCAGTTTGCGAAGATATACGGTTAACAAATAAAGAACGGTTTAAGCTGAAATTAATTTCATCGCGGTGCAGCGAGTTAATTCCATTTTTGTTTTACAAGCGCACATTTTTTCTAAGCGCACATTGCGAAGCTTGAGGCTTTGCGCGAAAGCATAGGTACTGAAAAAGACTAGGAGGAGGTAAGTAAAATTTTCATCTCACCCTGTAGTCTTCTTTCAAAAAGGGAACTGTCTCTGATTCCATCATTTACAAGATGATGCTGTAAAGCCGCTATGACAAGGGATAGAGCGATTTCTTATGATCGGCAGAGCACTTGCATCTTATCCAACTACATGAAAATCAGTTTAGTTAAAATGAAAGGAAAGATGATATGTCGATAGTCAAATCAGGTAGTGCAGTTTACAAACCGCTAGGTAAAAAGGGAAAGGGGAGCATTTCTACACAAACCGGTGCTTTATCGAACCAGCCTTATGGTTTTAACACGCGGTTTGAAGATGGAAAGGGAACCAACCCCGAGGAATTAATTGGTGCGGCGCATGCGAGTTGCTTCACCATGGCACTTTCTTTTGCGCTTTCAGATGCGGGATACAATGACGGCGAGTTAAATACCACTGCAAAAATCAGTTTAGAGAAAAACGATGACGGCTTTGAAATAACTCAATCGGCACTAAGCTTAGATGCTGAGGTTGAAGGGATTTCCGAAGATGAGTTTGAGAAAATTGCACAGGAAGCAAAAGAAAATTGCCCAGTATCTCAACTTCTTAATGCCAACATCACATTGGAATACCGATTGAATATTGAATAAGAGATAAAGGTTATTACTACCCTTATCGAAAGATAGGACTCGCTTTGTTAGACAACAGCAGGCAGTTGTTTTTATCAAGTGAAGTATAAAAAAGCGGCTTTAAAAGCCGCTTTTTTGTATAAGATTGTCCCGTCCTAAAATACGTTGACGTAAAGAGGACTTCTTTATGACAACTTCAAGTAATCAAAGACCTAAGCGCACACAGCGTGATTACACATTAGCTTTTAAATTGGGTGTGGTTGAGCGTGTAGAAAAAGGCGAATTCACTTATAAACAGGCACAAGCTCACTTCGGAATACAAGGAAGGTCGACGGTATTAGTTTGGCTCAGAAAGCATGGTAGACTCGACTGGTCGAAACCATTTCAGCATCCACTTATGCCAAGTTCAAAAGAAACACCAGCCGAAAAAATAAAACGCCTCGAGAGAGAATTAGCTGACGAAAAGCTCCGTAATAAAATCCTTAATGGAATGGTAGATATTATGGATAACGAGTATGGAGCGGGTCTCAGAAAAAAGTACTTATCCGGTACGTCTGGCAAGCCAAAACAAGAAAAGAAATAAATTTGGCGGCAGCATGCCGGGTTGTGGGAATATCCAGACAGTCGGTTTACCAGGCTGTTTCTCGCATGGAATGTAGAAGAGCAGAGCTATCGATAATTAAAGATTGGGTACTTTATTGGCGCAAGTATATGCCGCAAATAGGGACGCGCAAGCTCTATAAACTTATAAAACCAAAGCTGGTTGAGCATGGGATTAAACTAGGTCGAGATGGCTTTTTTACTTACTTAAGGAGCGAGGGACTACTCGTTAAGCCAAAGAAAAGCTTTACCAAAACTACATTCAGTAAACATTGGATGAAAAAGCATCCAAATTTACTTAAGGAAGAAGGTCTGCATAATGCAGAGCATGTGCTTGTTAGCGATATCACCTATCTCGAATCCGACCAAGGTGTACACTATCTATCGTTAGTAACAGACTCTAGCACGCGTAAAATTGTAGGGCACCACTTGAGCTTGGATATGAGGGCTGAAAATGTAGTCAAAGCACTGAAGATGGCCGTCAAAGATAAACGATATGCAGATAACAGTGTTCACCACTCAGACAGAGGGCTACAATACTGTTCAGCTATCTACCAGAATGAGTTGAATGCGAATGGGATCCAGCCGTCAATGACAGATGGTTACGACTGTTATCAAAATGCATTAGCAGAACGAATAAACGGTATACTTAAGCAAGAGTTCTTACTCTACCGATGTAAAACAATCGAAGAGTTGAAAATACTCGTTACCGAATCAATTAATATTTACAATGAAATGAGACCGCACTTAGCATTAGATATGGAAACGCCTAACGCAGTGCATAATAGAAAAGGCCAGCTTCGAGAGCTGGCCTAATAACTGTCAACCTATCTTAGGACGACACAGATGTTGATTGCATGACATGAGGTGGCGTTAGTTTATTTCCCAATTACGCCACATGCTACGCGGTCACCACCGCCACCTAACTTTTTAGGTGAATCAGAGTAATTGTCGCCACCTGCGTGAATCATTAAGGCGCGGCCTTCAATATCATCTAACTCAAGCTCTGGTGCAAAGATAGGCTGGGTTGCGTTTCCATTTTCATCAACATAAAGCACGGGTAGATCGCCCTCGTGACCCTTTTCAGACCAAGGAGCACGGTGTTTACCGGTATCTTCTGGATCGAAATGGCCGCCCGCTGCGCCGCCCAACACTTTTTTTCCATCTGTCATTGCTGGTGAACAATCACCATTTTGATGAACATGAAAACCATGAATGCCCGGGGTTAACCCTGACAGATTTGGCGTAAATACTACACCGTCATCATCATAACTGCTCACCACTACTGAGCCCATGCTCATCCCTGTTTCCAGGTTATTCATTATCACTTCTTTTCCATCACTATCATGATGACCTGCGAAACTGCTCGCACTTAACATTAATGTCAGTGAACCTGCTAAGGTAGATAATAAACGTTTCTTCATCGTGTTCTCCTTCACTCAATTATTAACGAATTTGTTAAAAGCATTGAAGTGAGATGAGCATAAAGTGAACCATTGTGGCGCATAACTCAGGGATACTACGAAAGACTAGGAATACTAGGGCGTTGAAGCGACAACCGAGTTGTGTGTTAGCGCATAGCTACTGGCATTTACGGAAATCATTATATTGGTTACGTGAAAAAGTTACCGACCATTACCTTATCTTTTTGGCTTTTCCTTATTATTTTCACTATTTTTGAAGGTAGCCTCTTTATATAGTCTTTGGATATGGAGCCTCTCCATAAGTAGGCGGTACTGTCATACAGAAGTTACAGTGTTAAAACTCAGTAACAATATGGCAGTAGCACTTTTTTCCTATTCGACTTACAGTTAGCTCACATTACATAAGCAAGGGCATAGGTATGTATACACTTTACGGATATCCGAAAACTCGCTCGGTTCGCGTGGCATGGGCACTGGAAGAGCTAGGTTTACCTTTTGAGTACAGCTTAGTTGACTTAAAACAGGGGCAACACCTGTCAGAAGGATTTAAAGCCATCAGTCCTGCCTCTAAAATCCCAGCGCTTTCGACGCCAGAAGGTACCTTGACGGAATCGGCGGCTATCGTCACTTTTTTAGCTGAACGTCACGGCATGCATGAATTCATTCCAGAGCCTGGTAGCTTCGAGCGAGCCAAATATGAAGAAATGATGTTGTTTCTCACCAATGAGTTAGAGCAACCGATTTGGAATTTGGCAAAGCACACCTTTGCACTACCCAAAGAGCAAAGACTTGAACAAATGCGTGATGTAGCGGTGTGGGAGTTTAAGCGCGTGTTGCCAGTATTTTCTTCTATGCTGGGCGATAAAGAATTTGTATGCGGCACCATGTTTACCATGGCCGACATAATAGCAGGTCATATTTTGGCGTGGGCAAAAGGTAGCAAGCTAGATATCACGCTAGACGGTAAAACAGACAATGTATCCGCGTACGCACAACGTGTGTTAGGTCGTGAAGCGTATGAGAGGGCGTGGCGAAAAGAGATGGATCATTTGCCTGAATAAACAGTGCATCCTGAAAAACCTTAAATGAATAGATACCGTGTGAAGATGTGGCTAATTAAGTAAACGTTGAATTGCATTGTACAGCCGGTATGCCTGATATCAGGCGTCAGGTACGCATTATTAGGTTTAAATGCGCTTGTCACGCGGTATATAGAATCAAGAAAACACATAACGACAGCGCTTTTTTTTGCGAAATATAAGCAAAAACAGCGAAGAAATAACAAGGGAACAAAAAATGAAAGCATTCAAAACACTACTTGTAAGTAGTGCAGTAACCATGGCACTGGGCCTTAGCTCAGCAGTGGCACATGAACACGGCAACGCAAATGTGCAGAGTTCATCAAAAAGTACTTCAGTGTCAAAAGAAGCGTCTGAGCACGAAAAACTTTTTGCGTTATTTGCAGCCGCTGACCAGCGTGATATTGAGCTAAACCCAATCATGGCCATTTTTCGCGGCGACATGCGTTACGCAGACAGAATGGGCGACTTCTTAACAGACTCTCACGCTTTAGCGGGAAAAACAGCGACATTGCTAAACTTGTCAGAGCTTAAACAAATTGACCGCAGTAAGTTAAGCGACACCGATAAACTCGCCTACGACGTATTTAAATACAACGAAGAGCGCTCGCTAAAAATGTCTACCGACGAGATTGAAGCGCTAACGGAAGTGCGTCCTGTTAATCACTTCAGTGGGTTCCACACCTTCTACCCGACCTTCGCGAGCGGAAAGGGCGCAGCGCCATTTAAAACAGTAGAAGATTACGAAAATAACTTATCTCGCCATAAGGATTACATTGCTATTTCTGACCGCGCTATCGAAAAGTTCCGCGAGGGCATGGAAAGCGGTGTTCTTGAAACTAAGCTGACTATCGATCGCGTGATCAAGCAGTTCGATACTCAGCTGGCTATACCAATTAAAGAGTCACAGTTTTGGGGGCCAATTACCATGTTCCCAGAAAGTTTCTCTGACGAAGAAAAAGCCCGTTTAACCGCTGACTACGAGAAAGCGACGCAAGAGATTTACGATGCAACCACGCGTATGCGCGACTTCCTTCGCGATGAGTATTTGCCTGTTGCCCGTGAAAGCATTGGCCTTAGCGATATGAAAGGTGGTGCAAAGCTTTATCAATTGATGGTGGAAGGTTCAACCACACTACCAATGACGCCTGATGAACTGCATAACCTTGGTTTAAAAGAAGTTAAGCGTATCAAAAATGACATGCTTGAAATTAAGGACGAAGTGAAGTTTGAAGGGACATTAAACGAATTCTTCGACTATGTACGTACCGATCCTAAGTTCAAGCCTGAAAGCCGTGAAGCGCTAACACAGAGCTATTACGATATTGGCCGTGAAGTTGATGAGAAAATTGATCAGTACTTTTCACTATTGCCGAAGTCTGAGTTAGAAATCAAACCCTACGACCCTGCTATCGAGCAATTCAGTGCGGGTGGCTCATATCAGCCGGGCACACCAGATGGCTCTCGTCCAGGTACTTTCTACTTTAATGCCTACGATTTGCCTAGCCGCTTAACCACTGGAAACGTCACCTTGTACCTACACGAAGGCGCTCCAGGTCACCATTTCCAAGTGAGTCTAGCGCAAGAAAATGAAGCGCTACCTTCATTCATGCGCTTTAGCTTCCTACCAGCCTTCGGTGAAGGTTGGGCGCTGTATTCTGAAACGCTAGGGTATGAAATGGGGTTCTTTAACGATCCATGGAATCGTTATGGCACGCTTCAAGATGAGCAGTTGCGCGCCATGCGTTTGGTGGTAGACACAGGTATTCACGCGAAAGGTTGGACCCGCGAACAAGCCATCGACTTTATGCTTGATAACTCAGGCATGACCCGCACAGAAGTTGTTGCCGAGGTAGAGCGTTATATTGCTATCCCGTCGCAAGCGCTATCTTACAAAGTGGGCGCGCTTAAAATTCAAGAATTGCGCGCGCGCGCAGAGAAGGCATTAGGTGATGATTTCGATATCCGTGAGTTCCACGCACAAGTGTTAAACACAGGCGGCATTCCACTTGCTATTCTTGAGCAGAAAATTGATCGCTGGATCGCTAGTCAAAAAAGTTAAGGAATAATACCTTTATTTAAACTTTTTACAGCGCAATCAGCGTTAGGTAAAGAACAGTAAAAAGCCGATATTTGACGTAAAGCCAGTAATATTCAGTTTTACTGGCTCTTTTCTTTTTGCGACTAATGGCAGTGATATTGTTGAAAAGCTTCACTAAAGTATTAAGTAAACAATTTTCAAAAATTATTAGGAAGAATAAAGTGGAGTTAGGGCTATTTTCGTTAAGTTTAACGGTTAAGGACATCAGCAAGTCGAAGGCGTTTTATGAGGCCTTGGGCTTTGAAGCCATGCCTTCATGCGGCTCGGTGGAAGATAAATGGTTAATGATGAAAAATGGCACCACCATGATTGGGTTATTCGAAGGGATGTTTGAAGATAACATTATGACCTTTAACCCAAGTGATGTTAGGGCACTTCAGGCAAATCTAGTTGAACAAGGCATCGCTTTAGACGTGCCTGTGAAAGGCGATAGCGGCCCCGGGCATCTAATTGTTAAAGACCCGGACGGCAACGCTATCATGTTCGATCAGTTTTAAATTCGCGCTGCCAGTTCAGCGCCTTGACGGATAGCGCGTTTAGCATCAAGTTCAGCCGCTACGTCAGCACCGCCGATAATGTGCACGGTAAATCCAGCCTCTTCTAGAGGTTTTTGGAGTGGCTTAAACGGCTCCTGGCCAGCACATACAATGACGTTATCGACCGGCAGTATTTTAGGCGTGTCGTTAATCAGCACGTGTAGACCTTCATCGTCCACTTTCTCGTAGCTCACGCCATTCATCATTTGAACATTGTGGTGTTTCAACGATTGCCTATGGATCCAGCCCGTAGTTTTGCCCAGCCCTTTACCTACTTTAGACGTTTTACGTTGTAGCAGATACACTTCCCGCTCAGAAGGCTCTATGGCTTTTTCCTTTAGTGCACCCGGTGTAGCATAGTCTTTATCTATACCCCAATGTGCCAGCCATTTTTCTTTATCTTTGGCTAAATGCTCGTGTTCAACCAAGAACTCTGCCACATCAAAACCAATGCCGCCGGCGCCAACAATAGCCACTTTCTTGCCTACTGGCTTGTGGTCGCGCAATACGTCTAAATAACTCATCACTTTAGGGTGGTCGTGCCCTTCAATTGTAAGCGTACGAGGATTAATACCGGTGGCTAGCACCACTTCATCAAACCCCTTGTTTGAGAGGTTCTCTACGTTTACTTGGGTGTTAAGGTGAACCGTAACGCCCAGGCGAGCTAGCTGATTGTCAAAATAGCGTAGGGTTTCGTAAAACTCTTCTTTACCCGGCACTTGCTTGGCGTAATTAAATTGACCGCCAATTTCACTGGCTTTATCAAATAGATGTACCTCGTGACCGCGCTCTGCGGCATACATGGAAAACGCCAAACCCGCAGGCCCTGCACCTACTACCGCTAGTTTTTTCTTATTGTGAGTAGGGGGAAAGGTAAGTTCGGTCTCGTAGCACGCTTGTGGGTTTACCAAGCAACTTGCACGCTTTTGTTCGAATGCATGGTCTAGGCAAGCCTGGTTACAGGCAATACACGTGTTGATTAGCTTAGACTCATTGCGCATAGCCTTCGCTACAAAGTGAGCGTCAGCCAAGAAAGGTCGCGCCATCGATACCATATCAGCATGGCCTTGTGCGAGTATCGATTCTGCAACTTCAGGCGTATTGATACGGTTAGTGGTAATAAGAGGGATAGACACCTCTTTTTTCATGCGTTCGGTTATCCAGGTAAACGCCGCGCGAGGCACCGATGTGGAAATAGTAGGTACCCGCGCTTCGTGCCATCCAATGCCGGTATTAATTAGCGTAGCGCCTGCTTTTTCGATTTCTTTGGCTAAATATACAACCTCGTCCCACTTAGCGCCGCCTTCGACTAAGTCCAGCATAGACAGGCGATAAATAATAATGAAGTTAGTGCCCACTTTCTCGCGTACACCTTTTACTATTTCTATTGCCAGACGAGCCCTATTTTCTAAGCTGCCACCCCATTCATCATTTCTATGATTGGTGCGTTCACAGAAAAACTGATTTATGAGGTAGCCTTCAGAACCCATAATTTCCACGCCGTCATAGCCTGCCTTTTGAGCTAGGCTAGCGCATTTTACGTAGTCTTTAATTGTGCTTCTTACGCCACGTGAGGACAATTCGCGAGGCTTAAAAGGGGTAATAGGCGACTTCATCGGTGAAGCCGAAACAGCAAGTGGGTGATAACCGTAACGGCCTGAATGCAATATTTGCATGCAAATTTTGCCGTCTTCCTTATGCACAGCGTCGGTAATAACACGGTGCTTTTTCGCGTGGCGAGAGCGGGTCATTCTGCCAGCAAAGGGCGCTACCCAACCTGAAATGTTCGGGCTAATACCACCTGTTACGATTAGCCCCGCACCACCTTTTGCTCGCTCAGCGTAAAACGCAGCAAGTTTGTCAAATCCGCCTTTCTCTTCTTCCAAACCTAAATGCATTGAACCCATTAGGGTACGATTGCGAAGTTGAGTAAAGCCCAAATCTAACGGAGCTAATAAGTTAGGGAAGTAAGGTGAGAGTTGTTCTGAATTGTGGGCAGACTGCGGTGTAGCTGTCTGAGATACGGTCTGAGACGAGGGCGTATTCATAATTGTTCTCTTTTTATTTGCTATGAAGGCAGTTAGTGCATGTCGCTCTTTGCTGCGGCGCAGTGCTCAACTGTCTTTCGTGATTTAAGTGCTATGGTTACACATAATCCGAACACACTAACTTGCCCGACCAGTTGCTTTGATTATTTACCACCACATTCAATTGGTAAAGTGCAGTTACCCTATTTTTAACATAATAAAAAAGCGAGATACCGGGCTAACGGATATCTCGCTTCGTTAATCATGGCTTTTTCTCAAAAGCATGAATGTTTTATGGGTGAGCGCTTACTAATGCCATGGGCACTATTAAAGTGCTAATCGCCCTATGAATTACTCGTCAACGTACATTTTTTGCTGAAACTTCAGCGTTTGTTTGCTGCTACCTTTTTGAACGTCAATCTCAAACCTAAAGGTTTCCTGATCGCGAAATGGCAGCACGGCAAGGTAATAGATAGCATCACCTTCTTCCACCTTTTTGAAAGTCAGCTTACGCGAGTTACCTAACAGATTCTTAGCTGTACCTGTGACATCTGCCCGTTGCGCTTCACCGGAAACTTTGTCTAACACCGAAATGTTAACCAACGCATTAAACTTACTTCTCACAATGCCGTAGCTAGCCGCCACTTCAGGTGTCAGAAATGGCGTACTCACCACCATATAGTGAACATCCCATTCACCAAGCGTTTGCTTCTGCTCGGCAAATGCGGAAACGCTTAAGCATGACATAGCCATCACAAGAAGTGCGACGTAAGCTTTTTTGATTTGATTCATTCTACCCATGATAGAAACTACCTCTGCCTTCATCTTATTTTCAATTCTTACCCATTACAGCTTGTTTTGCTCTATGAACCAAACTGCAAGACCAATACTTTCCCTAACAGTGTCTTGAACTGACATTAGCTACATAGGGAAAATGTCTCGGATCAGAAGCTGTAGAAACTGTAATGCGATGATGGCAATAAGCACTGATAAATCTAAACCGCCTAATGGTGGGATGACTTTACGTATAGGCGCTAAAAACGGCTCGGTTAGCTGATACAGTACATAGTCAACCGGAGACTGACCTTGTGACACCCAGCTTAAAATAGCGCGTAGCAGCAGCACCCAAAACATTAATGACAGGGTTTCTTTTATCACGCCAACCACTGACAAAATCGCAATGCCGATTGGGTTTAGACTACCGCCAAACATTAACCCTAGGGTTACTAGCTTAAGCGCGCATACCGCTATGGCTAAAACAAAGGTAGCGGTATCGAACCTGCCGATTGACGGAATAATACGGCGCAACGGCCCCACGATAGGGTGGGTTGCTTTTACTACAAATTGACTGAGTGGATTATAAAAATCTGCCTGAACCATTTGTAACCAAAGGCGCAGAATAACCACCATCAAATAAAGGCTAAATAAGGTATCAACCAAAAATACCGTTGCGTTCATGTTGTGTTTTTCCTAAAACGTTATAGCTGTTTTGCCATTTCTTCAGCACGTGCTACGGCGGCGCGCATCGACTTGCTGACAATATCTTTTAAACCTTCATTAATGAAAGTGTTGACGGCTTCTGCGGTAGTGCCGCCCTTAGACGTAACTTGGGCACGAAGCTCACTTAATTCAAGGTCTGGGTTGTTACAAACCATTTCGGCTGCGCCTAACATCGCTTGTTGAACCATTAAGCGGGATTGCGCTTTATCAAACCCCATGTTCATGGCTTCTTCCTGCATATTTTGTAAGAACAAGAAGAAATAAGCAGGACTGCTGCCCGCTGCAGCGATCACGCCGTTAATACCTTCTTCTTTATCTACCCAAACTGTTTCGCCAACGCTGTTCATTACATCGTCAACGTATTGCCTGTCTGACTCAGAAACCGTGTCGTCGGCATACATTCCAGACATGCCTTTACCTAACAAGCTCGGCGTGTTTGGCATAATGCGAACAACGGGGTATTCACCACCTAGCATTTCTTGCAATCTGGCTACCGGAAGTCCTGCTGCAATGCTCATAAACAACTTGCCCGATAGGTCGTTGTTTTTCTGAAGCTCGCCGCACATATCGCCCATTATTTGTGGTTTTACCGCAAGCACTATGGCATCAGCGAATTGGCAGGCTTCATCGTTAGACTGGGTAGTGTGAATACCAAACTCGGCCTTCAGGCCGTCTAACTTTGGTGTGGAAGGGTTTGCCGCAAGGATATTTTCTTTTGCGTACCCAGATTTGATAAGACCACTGATGATGCTGCGGCTCATGTTACCCGCGCCAATAAATGCTAATTTTTTCTGTTGCATGTAAATCCTATTTGTTGGTTGCGTTTAAGTCTGTGTAGCGAGGCGAAGCGCTATCATTCAGATTAGCGCGCTAGTTTCGCTTACCGAAAATAGCGGTACCGATTCGCACCATAGTCGACCCGTGTTGAATCGCTTCAGCCATATCACTACTCATTCCTACGGATAGGGTATCAAAATTGCTCAATGATGTATGGTAGTGGTCGAATAATTCTTTTAGCTTAGACAGTGTGGCGTGCTGCTGTTCTTCACTAGGATCAGCTTTAGGAATCGCCATTAAACCACGCAAAGTCAGGTGCTCTTGAGAGTTAACAAACTCCACTAGCGCATCTAATTCACTTAGGGCTACCCCAGACTTACTCTCTTCGTCATCAATATTAACCTGAATGCACACGTTTAACGGCGGTATTGAGTCAGGCCGCTGTTCGTTTAAGCGACGAGCAATTTTTTCTCTATCTACAGACTGAACCCAATCAAAGTGTTCGGCTACCACTTTGGTTTTATTCGATTGGATTGGACCAATCATGTGCCACTCTATATCGCTTAAGTGAGAAAGTTCCTGAACCTTTTCAACACCTTCCTGCACGTAATTTTCGCCGAACATACGTTGTCCGGCTTCATACGCTTCCATAATATCTGATACGGGTTTTGTTTTGCTAACCGCTAGCAATTTAACGGAATTTGGTGGACGATGTGCACTGGTAGCGGCTTGGTCTATTCCTTTTCGTGCGGAATCTAGTCTTTCTGCTATTGTTTGCATTATTCACCTTGTTTTGGAGAAGTGGTTGTGGATATTACCGAACTTTTGGCTTTCAGTGTTAAGAATAACGCCTCAGATTTACACTTATCAGCGGGCCTACCACCAATTATTCGTGTAGATGGCGAAATGCGTAAGCTGAACGTGCCAGCCCTCGATCACAAACAAGTACATGGTCTCGTTTATGAGATTATGAATGACATGCAGCGCAAAGAATACGAAGAAAACCTGGAAACCGATTTTTCTTTTGAAGTAAATGGCCTGTCGCGCTTTCGTGTTAATGCGTTTGTGCAAAACCGAGGCGCAGCGGCAGTATTACGTACTATTCCCAGTAAAGTATTAACCTTGGATGACCTTGGCGCGCCTGAAATTTTCAAGGAAATTATAAATCAGCCTACTGGGATTGTACTTGTGACAGGCGCCACCGGCTCGGGTAAAAGTACCACGCTTGCGGCCATGGTCGATCATATCAACACCCATAAGCGCGAGCACATTCTTACCATTGAAGACCCTATCGAATTCGTGCACGACAACAAGCTTAGCTTGGTAAACCAACGGGAAGTACACCGCGACACACACTCGTTTAATAACGCTCTGCGCTCGGCACTTCGTGAAGATCCTGACGTTATTCTAGTCGGTGAGCTACGTGACCTAGAGACCATACGTCTTGCCATTTCAGCTGCCGAAACCGGCCACTTAGTATTTGGCACACTACACACCAACTCTGCACCAAAAACCATTGACCGTATCATCGACGTTTTCCCAGCAGAAGAAAAAGCCATGGTGCGCTCTATGTTGTCTGAATCATTGCGCGCGGTAATTTCACAAACCCTGCTTAAGAAAGTAGGCGGAGGCCGGGTTGCTGCCCATGAAATTATGGTGGGAATCCCCGCTATTCGTAACCTTATTCGCGAAGATAAAGTGCCGCAAATGTACTCGGTTATTCAAACGGGTCAGGCTCATGGTATGCAAACCATGGATCAGTGTCTTCAGCGCTTAGTGGCGATGGGTGTTATTACTAAACAAGACGCCGCTGCAAAGTCAGTTGATAAACAGTCGATGAACAGTTTCTAGAGGCCATCATGTTAGATTCATTACTTCAAAAAATGGTCGATACCAACGCATCGGATTTGTTCGTAACGGCGGGATTCCCCGTAAGCGCCAAAATTAACGGCAAACTTACGCCAGTGACGGAAAGTGCAACATCGGAAGAGGCATCGCTGGCGCTGGTTCACGAAGCGATGACCGAAAAACAGCAGAATGAGTTTCACACCACCAAAGAGTGTAACTTCGCCATAGTACGAGAGGGCATTGGTCGTTTCCGCTGCTCCGCATTTTGGCAGCGTGACCAAGCGGGCATGGTGATTCGCCGCATCGTTACTCAAATTCCGAAAGCTGATGATTTGGGTCTGCCGCGAGTATTAAAAGAAATTATTATGGCTAAGCGCGGTCTGGTTCTATTTGTAGGTGGAACAGGCACGGGTAAGTCCACGTCACTGGCTGCGCTTATTGGACATAGAAATGAAAATTCGCACGGGCATATACTGACTATTGAAGACCCCATTGAGTTTGTTCATGAGCATAAAAACTGTGTTATTACCCAGCGCGAGGTGGGCATAGATACTCAGTCTTTCGACGACGCCCTTAAAAGTTCGCTACGTCAGGCGCCTGATGTCATTCTTATTGGTGAAATTCGTTCAATGGAAACCATGGAATATGCCATGTCGTTTGCTGATACCGGGCATTTGTGTGTGGCTACGCTGCACGCTAACAATGCGAACCAAGCTATTGAACGTATTATGCATTTAGCGCCGAAAGATCAGCACGATAAGTTGCGCTTTGACTTAAGCTTAAACATCCGCGCCATTGTTGCGCAGCAACTAGTACCAACGCCAGACGGCAAGGGTAGGGTTGCGGCAATAGAAATACTGCTTAATTCGCCGCTGGTGCGCGACCTAATACAGCGCAATGAAATAGGCGCGTTAAAAGAAGCAATGAAAAAAGGCAAAGAGCAGGGCATGCAGAGCTTTGATATGGCCCTGTATGATTTGTACAAAGCGGGTAAGATTGATATGGACCAAGCGCTGCACCACGCCGACTCGCCTAATGACCTGCGCTTAATGATCAAGCTTGATACCAGCGACGGTTCTAGCTTAGGTACACTGTCAAATGTATCTATTGATATGGATGACTAATTGCTTTCGCTTTCTGCTGAAATCCCTTTAGGGGGAGCTGCATTTGAAACGCTTACTGAAATAAAGCAGTAGAGAGACACGTTTTTCTCGCATGATGAGCAGCCCACGGGCTGCTTTTGTGTTTAACAAGAGGGTAGCCATTGAAAAAACTCTTCACTTCACAAGACGCTTTTGAACTTCAAGCGGTTCGCAGCGAGCTTGACGCTTTATCTATTCCTTATATGGTAAAAAATGAGTTTGCCAGTGGCGCAATCGGAGAGCTGCCTTGGCAAGATTCTCAGCAGGAAGTGTGGCTTGTTGACGATAGCTGGTATGCAAGAGCGTCGAAAGTTATTGAGCTCTTCATTCAAAAATCAAACGATAAGGCATTATCTAGTGAAGACTGGATTTGCGGTGAGTGCAGTGAACAAAACGGCGCTGCTTTTGATGTCTGCTGGCAGTGTGGGGCAGAAAAATAATAACAGCAAGAGCCAGCAGCATACAAAGGTCAACAGGCCTTAACAATTATTCGTACTGACTCTCGCTCCAGCTAGCGAATATTACACAGGCCGACACACTATCAACCTTATCTTTAGTCAGTTTCTTATAGCCACCTAACTCAAACAGCATGGCTTTAGCGTCTGTGGTAGTCAGTCGCTCATCACAGGTGTCAACGGCCACTTTAAAACGCCCATGTAGACGGTTTGCAAATTTGCGGGCGCGTTGAGTCATCTCCTGCTCAGTACCATCCATATTAAGCGGTAAACCCACCACCACGATATGCGGTTGCCATTCTTCGTAAAGCTTTTCTATTAACGTCCAGTCAGGAATACCGTCTCGTGCCTTCAGCGCTGCAAGAGGGGAAGCCGTACCGGTAATTTCCTGACCTACCGCCACGCCAATGCTTTTGGTACCAAAATCAAACGCAAGTACCGTACGATTTCCTATATCAGGCATGTCCCGCTCCCGGTGCTAGCTGCCATACATCCACACCGAGTTTATTTACTGTTGCTTGCCATTTCTTGTGCATAGGCGTGTTAAACAGAATTTCTTCGTCAGCTTCGATGGTGAGCCATGCGTTTTCCTGCATTTCCTTCTCAAGCTGACCGGCTGTCCAGCCCGCGTACCCCAAAGCAATCAAAACGTCTTCAGGGCCTTCATCATTGGCAATAGCAGTCAAAATGTCCTTGGAGGTGGTCACCATAACCCCTGGTGCAAGCTTTAAGCTAGATGCCCACTCTCTTTGCGACGAGTGCAGCACAAATCCTCGCTCTTGGCTTACAGGACCGCCAGCCAGCACGATTTGCTCTGCTTTGTCGTCAGACACAGTGAGTTCTTTGTCAGTCTGCTCAAGAAGCTGCTTCACGTTCATGGTAGAGGGCTGATTTACTACAATACCCATAGCACCTTCAGCGTTGTGTTCACAAATATAAATGAGTGAGCGAGAAAAGTACGGATCGTCCAAACTAGGCATCGCGACCAGAAAATGATTTTGTAGGCTTTTTAATTCCGTCATAGTTTGTCTTTTATCTACTATCTTTTGCTCTGTAAGGGCCTTTACACTATTGAAGCTAAAGGCGCTCTATCCACTCATATTTGCTTTCTACAATACAAACTGCACTGTGTTACCAATACAACCTTACTTTATTTACTGGCTAAGCGCTTTTCAATGGCGTCAAACAGCGCACCCATTATATTAACATCGTAAGCTGCTTCTATTTCTCTTACGCAAGTTGGGCTAGTAATGTTTATTTCAGTAATTTTGCTGCCAATAACATCAAGTCCTACAAATAAAATGTTATTTTCCTTGAGTGTTGGCGCGATGGCTTCGGCTAGGGCGCGGTCAGAATCTGAGATTGGCTGAGGGCGTCCTGTACCGCCAGCGGCTAGGTTACCTCTGGTTTCCCCTTTTGTAGGCAGTCGCGCTAAGCAGTACGGCATGACTTCGCCATCAACGATGAGTACGCGCTTGTCGCCGTCTTTAATCTCTGGAAGGTACTCTTGCACCATCATGTAGCGCGTGCCTAACTTGGTTAGGGTTTCAATAATAACGCCTAAGTTATTGCCATCAGGCTTCACTCTAAAGATAGACGCGCCACCCATACCGTCTAAGGGTTTGCAAATAATGTCTTGGTGCTTGGCGTGAAACTCACGGATAAGCGCTTGGTTGTTCGTGACTAAGGTATTGGGAATGTGTTCTGGGAAGTATGACGTAAACAACTTCTCGTTGTAGTCGCGAAGCGCTTGAGGGTTATTCACAACTAGCGCTCCCGCGTCCTGCGCAAGCGACAGCACCTGAGTCGCATACAAAAACTCGCTGTCAAAAGGAGGATCTTTGCGCATGAGTAACACATCAATGTCGCCTAAATGCAAGGTCGACTCGTCTTCAATGGTGTAGAAATCTGTAGCTTGATCCTTGACCGATACAGTTTTACCTAAACCCATAGGCTTACCATTGTCTAAATACAGGTCTTTTAATTCAAAATATACAACCTTTGCACCGCGGCGCTGAGCTTCAAGCATCATCGCAAAGCTTGTATCTTTATGTGGCTTAATGCTCGCGATGGGGTCCATAATTACGCCAACGGTATATTGCATAATGTTTTCACCTTGAATGTTGATAAAATGCCGGCTCAGATGGCCCAGCTGATTGTAAACATATATGGGGGCACACCTGAATTCTTCAAGTTACTGAGCTAGCACTATGCTGGTTCTAGAGCTGCCTAAAATACTGACTTAGAAGTCGCCGTGCTGAGCTTGAAGAATACTTAGGCTTGTAATCGCTGCTGTCTCGGTGCGCAAAATACGTGGGCCCAAACTTACCGACTGATAGCCGTTTTCGTTTGCCTGATGAATTTCTGTTTCAGATAACCCACCTTCAGGGCCAATAAGCAAACGAAAGCCTTGAGCATTATAAGGTTGTCTTGCCAAACTTTGTTCAGCGCCCGGTGCGAGAACTAATCTTGTGGTATTGGTTGAAGACGACAACCATTGATTAAGACTAACCGGGGCGTTGAGCGCGGGAATAATGTTGCGACCGCTTTGTTCACAGGCGCCAATAATGATCTTCTGCCATTGCTGAATTTTCTTTTCCCAGCGCGACTCGTCGAGTTTAACCGTACAGCGTTCAGTGATGACGGGCGTTATTTCTGATACGCCAAGTTCCACGCTTTTTTGTAGCACGGTATCCATTCTATCGCCTTTAGATACACCTTGACCTAAGTGTAAATGAAGCGGGGACTCTTTCGCTAGCGATAAACAAGCGTCGGCTTCAACCGTCACTTTTTTTCTTTGAACGCTAATAATTTGCGCACTGTATTCATTGCCGTCGCCATTAAAAAGCACAATAGGGCGATTGGGCTTAATACGCAGTACCGTCGCGATGTGATGACCGGCGTCTTCAGTTAACTCAAACTCTTGTTCTAACGGGATTGGATTGGGGTAATAAACTCTTGGTATACGCATAGCAAATCAGATGTGTAGTTTTAACGCGTATAATACGTGTGTGGATACAGGTTGCAATGCTGTCGACAACATCGCGTAAGTAAATATGCAAAAACTTACGCAAACGACAGCATGCTGCCTATTTAAGAATCACATGACTCACTCTCTAGGCCGCGGAAGGCGAAGAGTTTCTCGAAGTAGATTTCAACACGTTGGATGAAGACTTCGATTGGGCTGCTGGGCGGTAGTCCGCTCTTGCGTACTTAGTATGTTTTCCTTTATCGGTGCGCAGTGAATATAAAAATAAACACAAAACCACCGAAAACAGGGTTATGAGAAGCAACATGCGTTAATCCTTTACGTGACATAGTTTGCTAAAGCTCCTTCATGAAGTTGCTCAACACACACTGATGAGGCGTAGTGAACAGTCAACTTTCATGAGACTTTAGTCTAAAACTTTGAGGCTAAAAAATCATCAAAAAAAATGTCTTATAACTCGGTAACTTCCAAAAAATGGAAAAGAAACACAAAGCGCATTTAAGCTTCGTGATGAAGGATGCGCTTGTTGAGTGACAAGCGTGTGACAAGTGAAGAAAATACGTTCATTTTTTGTTTTTTCATTCTAGCGCCTATGTGCCACCTATAAGGCATAGAAACTTGTCGATTTAGAGCTACTAGACCGTCAAACACCCGCCTTGCCTAGATGGCCAACAAACCGCGGCAAAAATGTACAAAAAAGGACAGTGGATCCTAAAGTAAAACAAATGAATTTCCTCTACTTTTGTATAATGCTAACGCTTTTAAACACCTATGTAGCTTAGACTTTAGAGCAAATTTACTGTGTTTGAGGCCATATTACATTGGTCTTAAATAAAATAGCTGCTACCTTATTTGAGCAATTATCAACTAACCATGACAAGGATTATATTATGGAAGAAAAACTTTCGCTTTTTTCTGCAAGCGATGTTGAAAGGTACATAAACGATTACGCCATCCCGTGGGGGATTAACATTCTGATGGCAATCGCGATTTATGTAATAGGTAGGATCGTAGTTGGATTCATTTTATCTGTATTTAGACGCCTAATGGCCAAGTCTAAATACGACAACATGCTAGTGGACTTCCTGGAAGCTATCCTTAGCGCCATTTTAATGCTGTTTGTTATTGTCGCTTCGCTTGATCAGCTAGGCGTAGATACAACGTCATTAGTTGCTATATTAGGTGCTGCTGGTTTAGCTATTGGTTTGTCATTGCAAGACTCGCTTAAGAACTTCGCAGCTGGCGTAATGCTTCTAGTTTTCAAACCATTTAAAGCGGGTGATTTTGTCGAAGCTGCAGGTACTGCTGGTTCTATTGTTAAGATTGGTATTTTCACCACAACAATGAACACACCAGACAATAAAGAAATTATTGTTCCTAATGGCAACATCTACGGTGGCAACATCACTAACTATTCAGCAAGAGACACGCGTCGTGTAGACATGGTTGTTGGTATTGGTTACGACGCTGACCTTCTTAAAGCGAAAAGAATTCTTGAAGAAATGGTGGCGGCTGATGAGCGTATTCTTGCAGAGCCAGCGCCTAAAATTGCAGTATCTGAACTGGCCGACAGCAGCGTGAACTTTATTGTTCGTCCATGGGTGAATTCTGCCGATTTCTGGGGTGTTAAATTCGACTTCACTGAAAACGTTAAACTGCGTTTTGATGAAGAGGGTATTTCAATTCCATTCCCACAAATGGATGTACATCTTCACAAAGCAGACAGCGAATAATTTCGTTGGTTTCAAACAAAAAACGCTGCATTTCGCAGCGTTTTTTTTATCCTAAGATTAAGTGCGAAGTAACACGCCGCGATTACGAACATTTTAACTCTCGATGAGCGGGTAATGACCTATACGAAATGGTATTACTTACTTTTAGCGACAGTTCGGGCGGTAAGCAGTAGCTTGATAGTCTGCATAGGCGTTAGGCATGTTCGCTTGTAAATTATCAATTCTGGTTTGAGGTGCTGGGTGAGTCGACAAAAGTTCCATTGGGCGGTTGCCGCCGCTTGCTGCGTCCATGTTTTCCCACAAGTTTACAGATTGTCTTGGGTCAAACCCAGACTTCGCCATTAGCTGAAGACCAATGACATCGGCTTCAGATTCATGAGTTCGGCTAAAAGGAAGTTGGACACCGACTTGAACACCTAATCCGATCGCAGCCATGATGGGACCCGACTGAGGCACTTCATTCGCGGCTAAAACTTGGCCTACCGCCTGACTGCCCATATTTATCAATGTTGACTGCGACATTCTCTCATTACCATGCTCTGCAATAACATGACCTACTTCATGGCCAATGACAGCAGCAAGTTGATGCTGGTTTTCTGCAACATTGAGCAAGCCTGTATAGACACCAATTTTTCCACCGGGTAGCGCAAATGCGTTAACTTGTTCATCGTCGAATACAACGACTTCCCATTGACCATTAAATACCGTGGCTGGTACTTGAGCAGTGATGGCATTTGCAACGCATTCTACGTAAGAATTTTGAACCGCTTTATTCGAAATTTTTAATTCTTCTTTCATGCCCGTGAATGCCTGATCACCCATTTGCGCGAGCTGAGTTTCAGAATAGAGCAACACTTGATTTCTACCCGTAGGAGATGTTGCACAGGCTGTTAAAGTAAGCGCTGCGGCAATAACTGCCGAGGCTGTGAATTTCAATTTCATGGTTAATCCTTTTTAATAACTGAATGTTCTCGCTTCGCTCACTTTTGCGCGCTAAAGCACTATCCCATTCAGGTTATACGTCTATTTGGCAATATTAGTATCAGATAGTGCTTATAAATAAAACTATACCTTTGAAAAAGCGAAGCGTGTTCCACTGTTAAGCTAAACCGTTTTTCTTCACACGCCTAGGTGTCTTGAAATATATGCTTACAATTGCATGAACGAAGTGTGATTACTTTGAGCCTACTGCTCCGTGCTGTCCATATTTAAAGCGGCGTGTGTGCCATCTATTGTTATAGAAAAGTTACGCGCTTTTGCCTATTTAATATTTGTGTCATAAACTGATTCTAATTTATACATAGAAGTTACATAAAATTTCTGGTGTACTAAGGTTAGGGATCCCTGTTTTCTTCCTTCGCTTTGCGAGAACAAGGTGGAAAAATCCTCGGGTTTCTCGAGCCTCATAACGTACGACAAAAATACAAATAAAAAGGAAATCAAATGGCAGTGCGTAATAAGTTTAAATACGGGTTACTTGCATTTTTAGTATCAGCGGCGCTCACGGGATGTGGCCTTGATGGTGACGACGGTGCGCAGGGCGAAACAGGAGCTCAAGGACCTCAAGGGGAACAAGGTGACCCAGGGACAGACGGAAGTGATGGTACCGACGCGTCAATCGGCATTGCAATGGATATCGTTGGTCGTGCTTTCTTAGGCAATCAAACGGCCGCAGAAATTGTTCAATACCACGCTGAGACCAATACGATTTACGCGACAAACGGCGAAACGAATACAATAGCAGTTATTGATGCCTCTAGCGTAAGCACGGCCACTATGGCTGATCCGATAAACACCACTACGCTAACGCTTACCACTATCGCACTGCCTGCCGATATAAATGGTGTGACTTTAGGTAGCTTAACAAGTATTGCGGTTAGCGGTGACCTTATGGCTGTAGCTGTACCTGCAGACGTTAAAACTGATAACGGTTATGTGTTGTTCTACAACGGGCTAGACAGTTCTGCTCCAGCCTTTTTGGATTCTGTCGAGGTTGGCGCACTACCGGATATGGTCACTTTTACGCCAGATGGTGGCAAAGTGTTGGTAGCGAACGAGGGTGAGCCTTCTGATGACTACACCATTGACCCTGAAGGTTCTGTTAGCGTCATTAATATTCTTGCAAGTGGTGAGCCAGAAGAAACGGGGACGACCGTTGGCTTTACTGCTCTAAACGGTATTGAAGCAGATTTGATGGCGCAGGGAATGATGTTTCCTAACCCAGCAGGACGCACGATTAACGGCACAGCTATTACCTCAACGGTAGCGAAAGATCTGGAACCAGAATACATCACCGCTACTAACGATGTTGCATACGTTAGTCTTCAGGAAAACAATGGCCTTGCGATTATTGACTTGGAAGAGTTAACGGTAGATGTCGTCGGCCTAGGAACTAAGTCTTGGGCTGGACTTAATATTGATATCCAAGAAAATGATGCGGTGAGTTTTGGTCAGTACACAGGTATTTATGGTGTATACCAGCCTGATACCATTGCTAACTTTACATGGAAGGATGCGACTTTCATTCTTACCGCTAACGAAGGCGATGCCCGTGAGTACTTCTTTGACGCTGCTGATGAGGCGGCATGTACTGCTGCAGGTGGTGTTGATTTTGACGAAGATGATGGCTGTCTAGCTTATACAGACGAAGTTAAAGTAGAAGACCTTACCGCTGCCGCCAACTCTGAATTAGCTATGCTACAGGCGACAGGTGAAGCGGACGACTTACGTGTAACTTCAGCTATGGGTGATGCTGACGGAAACGGCGAGTACGATGCAGCGTACGCTTACGGTGCACGTTCATTCACAATCTGGGATCAAAACGGTTTAGTGGTTTATGACTCGGGTGATGATTTTGAACGTATTACAGCGTCGGTTCATGGGGCGCAGTTCAACAATGGTGACGATGAAAATGCAAGCGACTCGCGCTCAGAGAATAAAGGTCCAGAGCCAGAAGCGTTAACCGTGGGTCAAGTTGGCGATCGCACTTACGCGTTTATCGGCACAGAGCGCATGGGCGGTATTTTCGTATACGACGTTACTAACCCTTATGACGTTCAATTTGCAGAATATGTAATTAACCGTGACCTAACCGAAGGTTTGACAAGCGATGATGTCATTGGTGACCTAGCGCCAGAAAGCCTGGTTTTTGTTAGCGCTGAAGACAGCCCAAGTGGTGTGCCTCTTCTTGTAGTAGGCAACGAAGTTAGCGGCACAGTAACAGTGTGGCAAATCAACCAGCTGTAAGCTCCCGTATTGATTACATGAAACCCCGCTTTGAAGCGGGGTTTTTTATTGGTAGCTTGCCAGACCTTCCCGAAGGCCGAGTTCAAAGTGTCCTTAATCTTTGTTGTGTCACCTTGATGTAGAGCCACTATACCTTCGAAAACACGCCACGATTACGAACATTTTAAGTCTCGCTGAGTGGGTAATTATCTATGCGGGCTGGTATTAAACGGAGGAATAGAGCTTTCCTTGCGTTCACTATGGTTACACCGTTTAAGGATTAGGGTAAGCTATAACACATAAAACGCAGTCGTATTTTTAAAGGTAAATACGATTAGGCTCAATTGCACTGGTATAGATGCGTTTAGGACACAGAGTAACGCAATGCTCAATACCGCCATAGTGCTATCAAATAATAGAGAATGCCTATGTCTCAGCAAGTTGTGATTAGTGGTGTGGGTGTATGGCACCCTAAAGACAGTATAACTAACGAAGAGCTCGTAGATAGCTACAATGCTTACGTAGATGCGTTTAACGAAGAAAATAAAGCGCAAATCGAATCAGGTGATGTAGCAGCAATGCCTTATTCAAGTGCAGAGTTCATCGAAAAAGCATCAGGAATTAAAAGTCGCTACATCTATCAAAAAGAGGGTGCGCTAGACATCACTCGAATGAAGCCTAAGATTGCCCCTCGAGCAGATGACGAACTTTCTCACCAAGCTGAAATTGCCGTCGAAGCGGCCAAGTTAGCTCTGGCATCCGCCAATGTTACTGCCGATGAGATTGATGCTGTGATTGTGTCGTGTGCATACACCCAGCGTGCTTATCCTGCGATTGCAATTGAAGTACAAGAAGCCCTTAATATTGAAGGGTTTGGTTTCGATATGCTAGTTGCTTGTTCTGCAGCAACGTTCGGTATGCATCGCGCCTATGAAATGCTGAGCGCGAAAAATGCGACTCGCGTGTTGGTTATTAACCCTGAGTTGGTCTCAC
The DNA here is from genome assembly GCF_037029575.1 of Alteromonas sp. CH_MED4-4. Lineage (NCBI taxonomy): Bacteria > Pseudomonadati > Pseudomonadota > Gammaproteobacteria > Alteromonadales > Alteromonadaceae > Alteromonas > Alteromonas sp. CH_MED4-4. The sequence goes on from NZ_JAYMEU010000001.1 coordinate 261,391, forward strand.
CGCAAATTAACTACGCTGATCGCGACAGTCACTTTATTTTTGGCGATGTGGCTACGGCGACGGTGCTTGAGCTTGCTGAAACCGCCAAAAGTGAGCACGTGTACGACGTGCTAAGCACCAAAGCATTGACGAAATTCTCAAACAATATTCGTTCTAATTTTGGTTACATGACACGTGCCGAAGACGTTGAACCGTATGGACCTGATAAGCTGTTCCATCAAGCGGGTCGCAAAGTTTTCAAGGAAGTGTGTCCATTGGCAGCAGCGCATATTGAAGCGCATTTAGCGAGTCACGACATTACGCCAGAAGGCGTCAAGCGTTGGTGGCTTCACCAAGCTAATATCAATATGAACACCTTGATTTGCAAACGCCTGTTAGGTCGCGATGCTGACCGTACCGAAGCGCCAATTGTGTTGGACGAGTATGCCAACACGGCTTCTGCGGGTTCTGTGATTGCGTTTGGTTTAAACCATGAAGACCTGGTTGCCGGTGACGTGGGAGTACTTTGCTCTTTCGGTGCAGGGTATTCAATTGGCTCACTAGTGATCCGTAAACGATAGTTTTTATTATAGCGCGGGCGATGCCTGCGCACCGTACCTAGCTGAAAACGTTATGTGCTGTATATCGAAGGTTTCAGGGACGTTGCATCAATGCGCCTCCCTGTATTTCATCTCCTAAACAATGATAATAAAGGTGAGATAAAAGGATGATTTCAGATGTAGGCTATGGGTTAAATAGTCTGGCGCACTTAGCCCTTTTATTGCTGTTGTTAACGGTACGCAAACCCGGCGTAGCCAAGCATTTATTGGTATTGGCGACCGCAGCTACCTTTTTATGGTCTACAACCTTAATCACTTCGCTATTTGGACCTATCTCGCTAAGCTGGTTACTCAGCGCTGACGTGCTTAAGCAGCTCGCATGGTTACTCTTTTTGGCTGGCTGTATACAGACCAGCTTTAGTAATATCTTCGACGTTCTAAAACGACCTGTAACGTTAATTATTATTGCCCCCGCACTAGCAGCATTGCTCGCCCCTTATCTATTGGTAGTAAATCCCGCGTGGAGCTTTCTTGTACTGATCGTGCTGTCATTAGAAGTGCTTGTTCTTCTGGAAGTTGTATATCGACAGGCGGGGCGTGAGCAGTGGGCGTTTAAACCAATCATTATTTATCTGGGAGCAACCAACCTGTTTGAGTTCGTTACTTATGCAAACGCTACCATGGTAAACCAGGTTGAAATTGGCTACATAGCGGCACGAGGCTATATTTACTTCTTGTTAATGCCCTTACTCGTCATATCGATTCGACGAATTCATCACTGGGGCATTGATATCTTTATCTCGCGGGACGTGGTATTGCACAGCTCTCTACTCTTAGTGGCGGGCGGTTATCTTTTTGTGATGGCTGTTGTCGGCTACGCCATAAATTATATGGGAGGCAACTGGGGAGCGACGGTTCAAATCATATTGGTTGTGATGTCATTCGCATTGCTCGCCACGGTATTCTTGTCCAACGGCTTTCGCACTAAGATAAAAGTATTTATCACTAAACATTTCTTTGCGAATCAGTTCGACTACCGCGTTGAATGGGTGAAATTAACGCAGTGGTTAACACGTGCAGGGGATACCTCATCAGATGTTTACCACGCTGGCCTAACAGGAATGCTTAACGCCATTCAATATGAGTCAGGTCTGCTGTTTAAAGTAACGCAGAATGGCTATGAATGCGTGGCTAAGGCATCACCTATTACAAACACTGCGTCAACAGATAACAATGAATCGTCAACTGATTCGAAAGAAAACAACGCTACCTGTACAACGTTGGAAACGCTTGCAAGTTACAGCGACAAAAATGGCTGGATCATTGATACGGACGCCTACCTCGTCAAACCATTCGATTACGAGGGGTTAAAGCTAGATAGAGATGTACTAAAAGCATGGGGCTACCAACTCTTCGTGCCTTTCTTAAAAGAGGGAAAACTGTGGGGATTTGCTGTTCTCGCGTCAGGAGACAATGAAAAAATCACTTTAAATTGGGAAGTGAAAGACTATCTAACCGCCGTATCTGAGCAAGTAGGCACGTACATGCAGCACCACGAGGCCGCTCAAGTGGTAGCAGAAAACGCCCAATTTGCGGCATTCAATCGAATGTCTGCGTTCGTTTTACATGACTTAAAAAATGTACTTGCTCAAGTCGACCTTATTCTTGCCAATGCTCAACAGCATAAACACAACCCTGAATTTATCGAAGACACCTTCGAAACCTTGGAGCATACTAAGGCAAGAATGGAAAAAATGCTCAAACAGCTGACTGATAAGAAGGCCGTTGAAGAAGGTGTAAACTCAGAATTTTTGATTTCGGAGCTGGCCAAGGATGTGGTCAACAACCGCTGTTCAGGTTTACGTCCGCTACCAACAGTTCATGTGCTAAAAGAAACGGCCGTGACGGTTGATAAGGATAAGGTGGCGAACGTGCTTTATCACCTAATCAGCAACGCTCAGCAGGCAACCGCAGATGACGGAGAAGTCGACGTGGTGATTACTGGAAATTCTGACAACAAAACGCAGTTAGTTTTGATAGAAGATACAGGCTCAGGTATGGATAAAGCGTTTATTGAAGAGCGACTATTCAAGCCATTTGATACCACGAAAGGCAATGCTGGTATGGGGATTGGTGCATATGATGCAAAAACATATATCGAGTCTATCGGTGGCAAACTAACTGTTCAAAGTGAACTTGGACGCGGTAGCTGTTTTACACTGTATTTTCCGATAGGATAGGGTGTATAACTAAAAAGTGGATATTATCAAATCCACTCCCTTTCGATGGATGAAGTAGAATAATAGGATGATGAAATGACAGATACCATTTTGGTAGTAGATGATGATTTAGGTATCCAAAAGCAACTTAAATGGAGTCTTACCGATTACAACGTTGTTTTTGCGGACGATCACACATCTGCCATAGCCCAGCTCCGTCGTTTTGAACCTAAGGTTGTTACCCTAGATTTAGGGCTTCCGCCAGATCCAGCGAATGCGTCGGAAGGTTTGCGTATTCTTCACGACATCATTTCGCTAGCGCCTAGAACCAAAGTTATTGTTGTTACAGGTAATAACGATAAACAACACGCATTAAAAGCAATCGATTTTGGGGCATACGATTTTTATCAGAAGCCTATCGATTCAGATACCATCAAATTATTGGTGCACCGTGCGCTTAACCTGTCTAAGTTAGAGCATGAGAATAGCATTCTTGCCCGCACCCGTTCTGGCATGTCCAGAATAGTGGGTAACAGCGAAGCTATTCAAAAAGTGGTACGTCGCGCTGAGAAAATTGCCAATACCGACATAAGCACCCTGTTACTTGGTGAAAGTGGCACAGGTAAAGAAGTTTTCGCGCGCAGTATTCACGAACACAGCCCTAGAAAAGACAAACCTTTCGTTGCTATTAACTGTGCGTCTATCCCAGAGAACTTACTAGAAAGTGAATTGTTCGGTTACGAAAAAGGGGCGTTTACTGGCGCGAACAAAACCACCGTCGGCAAGATAGAAACAGCACAAGGCGGAACACTATTTTTAGATGAAATTGGTGATATGCCCATTGGTCTGCAAGCTAAGATGCTTCGGTTTTTGCAGGAACGCGTGATCGAGCGCGTTGGTGGACGCAATGAAATTCCCGTTGATATACGCGTAATTTGTGCAACACACCGCGATTTACAGGCTATGGTGGCGCAAGAAACATTCAGGGAAGACTTATATTACCGTGTGGGGGAAATGCCGATCATGATCCCTCCATTACGTGAACGAGACCAAGACATTATTTTACTTGCACGTACGTTCTTGAATATTTATCGCGAAGAATTCAAAGCTAAAGCGAAGAGCTTTTCAGAAACTGCAGTTAACGCCATGCTCGCCCATAAATGGCCGGGCAACATTCGAGAAATGCAAAACAAGCTAAAGTCGGCGGTTATTATGGCTGAAGGTACGGTAATTCAACCTGACGATTTAGGCTTGATGCCTGTAGATGCCCATGATGAGCCTGAAACGTTGAATCTGCGTGAAGTGCGAGAAATTGCTGAAAGTCGAGCTATTCGCCGAGCCTATCAAAAAGCAGATAAAAATATGTCGAAAACGGCAGAATTACTTGGCGTCACTCGTCCCACGTTGTATTCGCTCATTGATAAGTATCATATGGAAGACATCAAAAATAGCGACTAGGGTAGACATGACTACCAAACAGGTGAGAAATGTACTTCTCACTTGTTGATATCTGGGCGAACTCGCAGTTCGCCTTTATCCTTGTTTACTCACCTAAAAGACAAACTGGCAGTGAGACTCTGCTAAGACGTCATGACCGCTGAAGGTCACCTCAACCGACACTTGGTTAGAGCCACGCTCAACAAAGATAACGCTCCCACAAATGTTACACACGTGGTGGGTTTCGTCATTAGCCTCGTGTAGTTCCGCTAGCGCTGACGGTGCACAGTCAATAACCAGCTGCTCTTTTTCAATTGTAACGCGCAGTTCACTGGTATCTGAATGGCTTAGCGTTTCGTCATCGGCGTCAAGCTCTCCGATATGATCAATTTCATATTGAATTGCTTGGCAGCTGCAGCTTCCTCTGTACATATCTCTATTCCTCTACTGCTATTTCTCGAGGGTCTCCGGCCATTTGATACTTGCCACGTTGTTGAACGATGTGGCAATTCTCGAACCAGGAAAATTAAACTTCGTATCTAGTGGAGTGGGGTATTCCCTTGGAGTTTTAAGCGTTTCGATTACGCCAACCCATCCATTTCTCCCTGATAATTTGGTGGCATACAGCGCGTAATCGATAACGGCGAATGTGCGTTTCCACGCGGTATCAAAGTCTTCCTCTTTATCTGGAGGAAGCAGCGAAAAGCCAATGCTACAAGTAATATTGATTGGTTTTTCTAAGCCGATATCAAAAGGAGTGTTTGCGACCATTTCTCGGCAGCGCTCGGCAACCTCAGGGAGCTCTTCACGAGTAGATTGGCGACAAACCACCAAAAACTCCTCGCCTCCCCATCGAATAATTAAATCCGTTTGTCTGAACACCTCTTTGAGGACATTGGCAAACGCTGATAGCACTTTATCGCCGGCAATATGCCCATAGTCGTCATTGACGCGCTTAAAGTGGTCGATATCAATAAGTAAGCAAAGTAAGTCTTGTTTCGTCTTTCCTGTACTGGGGCTTTGTTTTGCCGAGAACTGGCTGCGCCTTATTTCACCGGGAAGCTGCGATTCGAGGTAGTGCCTATTGTACAAACCCGTTAACGGATCGCGCAGGCTTACCTCTTCTAGCGTTTTATAGGCTCTTTCCAGTTCTTGATTTTTTTCTTGAAGATTTAGTGTTTGCTGGCGTACTTCTCTGCGCAAAATAATCGTTTGCTGACGTTGTTTGTAGCGGCTCCACACTAAAAACGTCAATAGTAACGCTGCTAATGATATGCTCCAAAAAAGCGTCGTCTGCAGGTTTTCTCGCTCAGCTTGCGCTAACGCCAGCTGCTTGGACTCTTCCAGTTTCTCCAACGTCCTAGATTGCCTCACAAGCTCAATCTCAGCCTGCAGACCTTCAACGGCAGACTTGTTTTCTGAATCAAGTAGTACCTCACGCAGCTGCTGCATAACAGATTGAATATCTAAGGCTTTTTTGAATTCGCCTAGTGATACAAAGGCGCTTAGCTGTAACGAAAGAAAACTAAGTTGTCCTCTAAGGTCTCTATTTTTTCTCGCGTCAATGGTACCCGTGCGGGCCTCTTCTAAGGCTAATTCGAAACTCTGCTCTTTCATATAGGCTTGCGCTAAAGCGAGTCTGCCTTCTTTGACCAATTTTGCCTGGCCCGATGAATCAGCAAATTGCATGGCTTCTTGCAATAACTCTCGCCCTTTAGCCGTATCGCCGTTTTCAACCAATGCTCTTCCCAATAGCATTTCTGCTTCGGCTATGGCCCCTACATCAGAGGTGGATAGCAGGAGTTCAAGACCTTCGTTAATTGCTTTTATCGCTTGGTCTACAGAGCCTGTTTTGAGAGACAGGGCACCAATACGAGTTTTGATCACACCAAGTAATCGGGTTTCCTGTGTTTCCTCGATACTATTGAAAGCGTCTTGGTAGTAGGTATGAGCCAACGTTGCTTGGTTGAGCAAACTGTATATCTCACCGATGCGCAGCAACGTAACACTCATTTCATTGGCCATGTTATTTTCACGAAAATAACGTAGCGCTTGCTTTAACGGCTCCAAAGCGGTTTCAATTTCGCCTTGTTCTTGTTGAATTATGCCTAGCTCAAGGTTCAATTGAGCCTTAAGTAATTCATTACGCTCAATTTGAGCAATAGACATAGCGCGATGCACATAAGTCAATGCAATAGCATAATTTGAAAGGTGTCTTTCTGAGGTAGCTAGTTGTAATAGCGTTGACGCCATTTTGTTTAATTCACCATTTGTGGTGTAGCGCTCTAAGGCGGCATTAAAAATGGCTTTTGACACCTCAAAACGCGATGCGTTTTGAAGTAAGAGTCCCAGGGCAGAAAATGTATCAGCAGGCATTTGCTGCTGTTGTAGCGCTTGCTCTAAAAGCAACAGTGCCTTGCTATCGGCGTCAGCATATTGCTTGGCATTTAAAAGATTCTCGACATCAGCAATCTCCGTATTGAAAAGCTCGAACGCTTCTACCGTTTTTACCTGTGCGCCATGCACAGCAATTAGCAGGGCACACACCAGCACGCGCACGGTGCTAAATCCTTCACGGCCCATTCGATTGTATCTCCTATACACTGTCAGAACATGCTGTCGGTGAGTATCTCAGTAGGCTAACGCCAAGGCAACATCATTATTGTGAAGGATAAAACGAATGAAATACGTATTTGGATTTATACTTTAGTCTAATTTATGCTGTTATTTTCAATCCACTCTCGAATCAGTGCAGACTTGGCTTTACCTGTCTTTTGGGCAATGTTTGCAAGTTTTTCAATACATTGCGGTGTTAACGTAAAGGTAGCATGTCGCATACCTTCTGATTTTGCAGGCTTTCTTATCGGCACAACGCGGTCTGTACGAACGTCTTTTAGATCGTTTTTTGCCGCCGATGGTTGCTTTTTATCCACTTTACCTTGGGCATAAAGCAGCGCATCGTCGATAAAATCTTCTACAGTTCGTAGATTGGGCTTAGCTAACGGCTTCGACTTTTTGAGGTTGAGTAAACTCATAAGCATCCTCCACTTTCCCAGCTAATAGCTCTTCAAACAAGGTTCTTATTTCTGTGGCCGCTTTACCTTCTGGTTCACTCTCAATAACTGACTGCCCCGACTCTTCTGAATCGTCATACATGTTTCTACTGAAGGTAACAGAGTTTAGGACGGGAATACCAAATGAGCGACACACTTCTTTGGCCTCTAGAATACGGTTTGCCAGGCTAGGTAGAGAAGGGCACTGTGTGATAACGAATGCGGCGTTCATTTTCGGGTTAACCATTTTACAGGTAGATAAGATATCTTCCATGTGAGGTACCGTTTTGAGATCGCGACGTTTGGGTCTAAGTGGAATCAGTATATGGTCAGCAACAGCCATTGACGAGCGAAGCGCTAGGTTATCTTGTCCACCACAGTCTATTACAACGTAATCGTAATACTGACGCAGGCTAAGTAATTCGTTACGTATTTTACCGTATAACTGAACACAGTTAATTTCAGCGAGACGTGGGATAGCTTTACGCTCTTGGATCCAGTCTGAGGTCGTTCGCTGCGGGTCACAGTCGACCATTAACACCTTGGCACCTTTTTCAGTGCGAAGATACACTGCAATGTTTTGTGCCAGGCAGCTCTTTCCGCTACCGCCTTTTTCTCCACCAACCAAAATAATCATGGTGATAACCCTCGAATATCGCTTATGTTAAAATACTGAGCGTTACGGTGGGTCGTGAATGGTGTCACGACCGTACCTAACCTCCACTCAAAGCATAGGCAGGCTATCAGCTAGGTTCAGCATCAAAATCGATATTAACGAATGTAAGACAATACCTATTGATTTGTGCAAAAACTCATTCTAGTCTTCTTACTTTATAATTGAGATTACCGATAAGAGGTTGTTATGTCAGAAAGTCGCTTCACTTCCAAAGAAGGCCAAAAAGTACCTAGCGTTTCATTTCCGTGCAGAGAAGGTGAGACGTGGGTAACGAAAACGACAGATGAATTATTTTCTGGCAAAAATGTTGTGGTCTTCTCACTTCCAGGTGCTTTTACACCAACCTGTTCTTCTACCCACCTGCCTCGCTATAACGCTTTAGCGAAAAAGTTTGCGAAACACGGCATTGATGAGATTGTTTGTGTATCGGTAAACGATACTTTTGTTATGAATGCATGGGCCGCAGATCAAGAAGCCGCTAACATAACCGTTATTCCCGACGGTAACGGAGAATTTACCGATGGCATGGGTATGCTAGTCGATAAAGCGGATTTGGGTTTCGGCAAAAGAAGTTGGCGTTACTCGATGCTAGTGAAAGATGGCGTGGTAGACAAAATGTTTATTGAGCCTGATGTAGCTGGCGACCCGTTTGAAGTGTCGGATGCAGATACCATGCTGGCTTACATTGCGCCAGAAGAGCAAACTAACGCGCCTGTTTCTATTATCACAAAACCGGGTTGTCCTTTCTGTGCTAAAGCGAAAAAACTGCTTGATGAAAAAGGCTACGAGTACGAAGAAATCGTGTTGGGTAAAGATGCATCACTAACCAGCTTAACGGCGATTAGCGGTCGTGAGACTGTGCCGCAGGTCTTTATCGGTGGTAAACATATCGGTGGTTCTGACGATCTAGAGGTTTACTTTAGCTAACGTAATATACGTATTAATCGTCACAAGAAACGGGAGCATGGTAAACTGCTCCCGTTTTTTATTAATTATCCGTAGCGGAGAATAATAGTGTCATCGAAGTTTTTTGTAAAAATGCTCATAGGTATTGTTGCGCTTTTAGGTGTAAATATGGCTATAGCCGCAAATTTATCTATACCCGATACGAGCGAAATGAAAAGCAGAAGTTTTTCAGACCTTCAAAATCAGTTCAAAGCATTTTACGAAAAAGAGTGGGGCCAAACCCAGCCGTGTAGAGAAACGGCACTCAATCGTTTTTCGGTATGCAGCAACGTATTGCGCAATGAAGGCAATTCGCCTTTCATGCTGACCAACAAATCAAGCAGCAAGGTGGCAGTGCTTATCCACGGCTTAAGCGACTCACCTTTCTTTATGCGTGAAATCGCCAACATCTTATTTGAACAGGGTTTTACTGTAGTCGTGCCGCTTTTGCCTGGGCATGGTAAACGAGATGCCGATGATGACATGTCTGACTGGGATTTAGCTGAGCGCTGGCAGGGGCATGTTGATGAAGTCATTAAATTGGCTGATAGCATGGGTGATACTTTGCTTATAGGTGGCTTCTCTACAGGTGGTGCGCTGGCGGTTGAACATTTTCTGGATAGTGCAGGAAGCGAAGTAAATAATATTGATGGTCTTATGCTATTTTCTGGCGCGCTGGCGCTGTCTGATAATGCTGAAAGTATGTCTCGAATTTGGGGCATTAAACTTTTAGCCAGAATTATTGATGGAACCTATCAAACTCATGGCCCCAACCCTTACAAGTATCCAAATGTGGCAGGTTTAGCAGGGTTGGAATTGATGGATTTAATAAACATCATTCGGGACAAAGTCGAGGAAGGACAGCAAATTGAAGTGCCACTATTTGCCGCTCACTCTCAAGCTGATGTAACCACGCCAATTCGCGGCATAGAGCAGTTAATGGACGCAAGTGAAGGTCCGAATACCTTTTTTGTTATTGATGAGTCTTATGCATTGTGCCACGCAGACTTAGTCGTTAGTCCTCGACTGCTTAAACAAATGAATTTCAATGCAAACATGGTTAATCAGCAAGAAGAGTGTGCGGTACCTAAAGCAAACCCCTTGTTCCCGACCATGAGCTTGATGTTGCAGGATTATTTGTCGCAATTCTAGAAGGTTGGAGCCAGTATGCGCTATAAGTGAGCTTTACTGGCTCTCGACAACAAGCTATTATTTAACCCATATTATCAATGACACAGAAACCCTTTGAGTAGCACTTGAGCAAGTTTCAGTTTGGTTTAGCGCCTAAATGGTATAAAGAATCTAACGTCAATTCGTTAGTTTTTATATTCTTCTTGATGATGTCCCTTGTGTCATCAGGTCGCGCCGTGTCTGTTGAACATACTTTCAACCACACTCATTCTGTATCTGCGATGGCAGAGAATTCTGTTTCGTCTCATGCTTCTCATTCAACTTATTTGTCAGATGCAGAGGGTAACACCTACGCAAAAAACGGTGTAATTAGAAAGCCTGCGGGACCATCCGAATTCTCGAATACACATTGCCAACATCAGGGAATGTCATCGCAAGATGCGGCATTAACTGCAAATAGCAATGCAAACACAATGAGTCAAGTCGGCGATGCAGCGTTTGATAGCGCAAATGAACAACATGCCTTGTTGCAAGGATGAGTGTAACTGTCCTGCCGATCACTGTTTAAATCTAAGCGCAACCGCGCTTTTACAGCCTACTTTCGAGACCGAAGTATTGGTAGCGAGAATGGCGGCCACTGCCCCTGTTTTAGGACAGTGCAAAACCCTTCATTTTGGGCAGTTTCGCCCACCTAAATCACTGCTCACAGCATAGATCTATCTTGCGGATTTGTTTCGCATAGGGATGTATTTTATCTAACGAAGTCCTTACTTCGATTTAAAGTGCCTCTAACCTTTTTATCTCTGTAACGCGTGGCACGCTTTTTTGCTAACTCCCTTTGTCAAAGGCAGCGAAAAGCAGACGAATTCAACACGCATTACGCTTGAAAAGTGATGTTACTCATGAGCATTTATTTGGTATCTAATAAAGAGGGCGTTAGCGCTGGTAGGCCCTGTAGCGCGAGCACAGTGTTTATCGTATTATTCGTGCTGACTTCTTTTCTCCTGTTTATAAAGCCTGCTAAGGCGCAACCGTTAAGCTTAGAACAAGCGCTGCAGTTAGCTATTCAATACGACCCTTTGCTTAAAGGGAATGCGCATCGAAAGGATCGCTTTAATGCAGAAGCTGAAGCGTCATCATATTGGGCAAATCCTCAGGTTTCAGCTTCTGTACAAAACTTGCCTACCGACGGCTTCGCATTTGACCAAGAGCCTATGACGCAATTTAAAGTTGGTTTGAAGCAGCAGTTACCGCGAGGCGATGAAAACCTCTACAGCCAGCAAAAGTATCAGGTTATGGCTGATCAAATGTCGGTAGAGAGCCAAGCTAGAAAGGCGTGGCTTAAACGTGAAGTTACCCTTACTTGGTTAGATTGGGTCTATGCAACACGTCGCATTGGATTATTGGACAAAGAGAAATCATTGCTTACTCAGCTACTCGATTTTACTGACTCCAGATACAGTCAAGGCGTTGGTGCAGCGGCGCAGCAAGACATACTGCAAGTGCGCTTGGCATTGTTGTCACTAGACGACAAATATGTGCAGGCCTACCAGCAAAAAAATGAAGCGAGATCGGCATTTTCAAAATGGTTTGGTGCGCCGCTAGATGAATCCGTAAGCGCGCCCCTGACCCAATCAACACAAGACGCCATTGAAGTCGATGCCATTTTAAACGACAGCAACCTCAGCCTTTCTTCGTTCTTAACGGTTATTGAGAACAGTGAGCCTTTTTCAATACTACAGCATCATCCTGAGGCTATGCTGCTTCAAATCCAGACCCAGATAGAAGCGCAAAATGTGAACATAGCGCGAGAGCAAACTAAGTCTCAGTGGGCATTTGAAGCAAGTTATGGATACAGACAAGACGCGCAAAATGGCGCAAGCCGAGCTGATTTTGTGTCATTGGGTGTTCAAGTAGACCTTCCGTTTTTCAATAAATCTCGTCAAGACGCTTCAATAGCCGCGGCGGCTTCCAAAATGAGTGCGTCTGAAACGGACTTCCGCTTGAAAGTGAACGAGCTTGCCGCGAATGCAGAGGTGCTTAAATCACGCTTGTCAGCGCTAAGTGAGCGCAAAGCGCTTTATGAAACGGCGTTAATTGGTGAAACACGGCAACTTTCTGAAGCTGAACTGACAGCTTATACCACAGACACCGGTGATATCGGCGATGTTGTCAATGCCAATCTCAAGCAAGTACAAGTGCAGGATGATTTACTCAAAATCGACATCGAGCGCGCCAGAACACTGGCGTCACTTGCTTATTTGTACCTGCCCACTCACGCCCATTTTTCGAATAAAGAGTAGTTAATATGACATCTTCAACTCACCCTGCGCCAGATACAAAGAGCACGCTAATAAAAGGTTTGCTAGTAGGTCTGCTATTTGGCGGCCTGATAGCGTTCGGCTTGGCCTCACTATTGTTGTCTGATTCATCAAAACACGGAAATGGTGTCAGTGCCCACAGCGATAAAAGTGCCCACAGCGACGAAACTGACAATAAAGCCCCTTTATATTGGGTAGCGCCTATGGATGACAGCTATCGCCGTGACAAACCGGGAAAGTCACCGATGGGAATGGACTTAGTGCCCGTATACGCCAATGACGACGCAACATCTGCGAAAAGTAATGAGCGTTCGCCTGGTACCGTAATGATTCCGCCAAATGTACAGCACAATATAGGGGTTAAAGTCGCGCCCGTTACCATTGGAACACTTCAACAGACTGTAACGGCGGTGGGTAACGTTGCTTACGATGAAGATAGCATTGTGCACATCCATCCTAGAGTATCAGGTTGGGTCGACAGGCTTTTCATTAAATCCCAAGGTGAGCAAGTTGAAAAAGAACAGGCACTTTATACCCTATACTCGCCAGAATTAGTTAGCGCACAAGAAGAATACGTTTTAGCCCTTAAGCGAGGAGACGCACGTTTAATTCAGGGCGCAGCCGAGCGCCTAAGAACTCTGGGGCTATCAAAGAGCGTTATTGAAGCATTGCAAAAAACTAGACGAGTAACACAAACCGTCACATTTAACGCGCCGCAAAGCGGTGTGGTAGAAGCGCTGAATATCAGGGAAGGATTTTACGTTCAGCCCGGGACAACCTTGATGAGCATCGCACAGCTAGATACGGTGTGGGTGATTGCTGAGGTACCTGAAAAATACGCGCAAATCATAGCGCCTCATAATAGCGCTGTGGTTACCCTCGACGAAATGGACCATGGGTCCGATGCTAAATGGGAAAGCCACGTAGAGTATATTTATCCGTCTTTGTCAGAAACAACGCGAACCCTGAAAGTGCGCATACCGCTAAACAATAACAACCATACTTTAAAGCCCAATATGTTTGCCCACGTTGGAATAAAGCCTACTCAACGCAAGGCGGCGTTACTGGTTCCTCGCAGTGCCGTTATTCGCACGGCTGAGGGCGCAAAAGTGGTACTCAGTGATGGCGATGGCAACTTTAAGTCGGTACGGGTAACGCTGGGGCAAAGCGATACTACACATTTTGAAGTCGTCGAAGGCTTGCTGCCAGAGGATGATGTGGTGGTATCAGCACAATTTTTGATTGATTCTGAGTCGTCGAAAAGCAGTGACTTCAAGCGAATGAAAGCGCCCGATCATCAGGCCACGACAACAGGTACTATTGAGGCAATTGAATTGCCAGCTGACACCGAAAAGAATGGCGCTTCGAATCACGCAAAGTTAGTAATCGCTCGCGGCCCGATTGAAAAATGGGGGAGGGGACCTGCGACAATGTCATTTGCGGTATCAAAGCATATTGACTTATCTCAGTTCAAAGAAGGTGACAACATCATGTTCACCTTTGTGACTGGCGAAGAATTCACGGTTATCGATATGCGTAAACATAGTGAACATGCGGTGGACAAGGGCATGGTGCATGACTCAGGTTACAGCAATCATAAACATGATGCAGGCAACCTGAAGGGCGATGGAGAGCAAAGCGATGCTCACGAGTCAATGGTTCATAAGTCAATGGTTCACAAGTCGGCAGAACAAAAATCGATAAATCATAAGGAGCATATGCACCATGATTGAATCGGTAATTCGCTGGTCGGTAAACAATAGAATACTGGTATTGCTGAGCGCTATTATGCTCAGTATTGCGGGTGTCTGGGCGGTGAAAAACACCCCCGTTGATGCTATCCCTGATTTATCTGATGTCCAAGTTATAGTGAAAGTAAACTATCCCGGTCAGTCGCCGCAAGTGGTGGAAGATCAGGTGACGTTTCCTCTCACCTCTGCGCTAATGTCAGTGCCTGGCGCACAGACGGTGCGAGGGTATTCATTCTTCGGCGATGCCTACGTGTATATTATCTTTGATGACGATACAGACATGTACTGGGCTCGAAGCCGCGTTCTGGAATACCTAAGCCAAGCGTCTTCGCAACTTCCAGAAGGCGTGACACCTCAGCTAGGTCCAGATGCGACAGGGGTAGGTTGGGTTTACATTTATGCGTTGGAAAACGATGCTAGTCAGCCAAATGCGCTAGATGCTGGTGAACTAAGGACGTTGCAAGACTGGTTCTTGAAGTTTGAGCTACAGTCAGTTGAAGGCGTATCTGAAGTTGCGTCTGTTGGAGGGATGGTTAAACAATACCAAGTTATTGTCGACCCTGAAAAATTACGTGCCTACAACATTCAGCCATCCATGATAGACATTGCCCTTAAACGGGGTAACCGTGCGTCAGGCGCTTCGGTTATTGAAATGGCCGAGGCAGAGTACATGGTTAGTGCGCAAAGCTATATTCAGGGCATTGACGACATACTGGCGTTGCCCACAGGCGTTATCAAGGACGGCGTTAGCATAACGATTAACGATGTAGCACAAGTAGTAGAAAGCCCCTTGATGCGCCGCGGTATTGCTGAACTAAACGGGAATGGCGAAACCGTGGGTGGCATTATTGTGATGCGCTATGGCGAAAACGCTAAAGCCACTATCGATGCGGTCAAAGCTAAGCTGGATTCATTAAAAGCGAGCTTGCCGAAAGGTGTGAATATCGTCCCCGTTTACGACCGCTCCACCCTTATTGATAAGTCCGTCGATACCCTCTCCAATAAGTTGGTGGAGGAATTACTGGTTGTCGGTTTGGTGTGCGCTATCTTCTTGTTTCACTTACGTTCATCTATGGTTGCGCTAATCAGTTTGCCTATTGGTATTCTCGCCGCGTTTATCGTAATGAAGCTGCAGGGACTTAATGCCAACATCATGTCTTTAGGTGGCATTGCTATCGCTATTGGTGCAATGGTGGATGGCGCTATTGTTGTGGTTGAAAATTTACACAAGCACATTCATCAGCATGCTGTTTCATCAAGTCAGGGAGCCTCAGCGAGTCAAAGGGATTCAGCGAGTCAAAGGGATTCAGCAAGTCAGGTGGGACCAGGGAGTGCCCAGTCGCAAACATCTTTACCAGCCTCTGCGCCAACATCTGCAAAGCTTTCGGCAGCCAAACGTTGGGAACTGGTGATTAAGTCGACCACCGAAGTTGGTCCAGCTTTATTCTTTGCGCTCCTAATTATAACCGTATCTTTTATTCCTGTTTTTGCATTGGAAGCGCAAGAAGGGCGTCTTTTTGCGCCTCTTGCCTTTACCAAAACCTATGCCATGGCAGCAGCTGCGGCGCTGGCAATTACTTTAGTTCCTGTGCTGGCGGGTTATTTTGTACGCGGAAAAATACGATCTGAAGCCCAGAACCCGGTAAATAGAGCTTTAGAGCGCGTATATCAACCATTGCTGACGCGGTTGCTTAACTACCCACTGCTCACTTTGACGGGGGCATTTTGCTTGTTGCTTTCCATGTACTGGCCGTTAAGCCAACTAGGTAGCGAATTCATGCCTGAACTGGACGAAGGCGATTTGATGTATATGCCTACAACCTACCCGGGTATTTCAGTGGGTAAAGCCAGAGAGCTTTTACAGCAGACGGACAAGCTTATTGCAACCTTACCCGAGGTTGAAACGGTATTCGGGAAAATTGGACGCGCAGATACGGCCACAGACCCTGCACCATTGACGATGATTGAAACCTTCATTCAGCTTAAACCGAAAGCCCAGTGGAGGGCGGGCATGACCACTGAAAAGCTCAAAGAAGAGCTTAACGCTCTGGTGCAATTTCCAGGGCTGACCAATGCGTGGGTAATGCCAATTAAAACCCGTATCGACATGTTGGCAACCGGGATAAAAACCCCTGTTGGGATCAAGATTGCGGGGCCTGACCTAGCAGGCATTGAAGCCATTGGAAAGGATATTGAGATACTGCTTAAAGACCTGCCCAATACAGCATCAGTATACGCTGAGCGTGTGGTGGGTGGCCGTTACGTTTATATCGATATCGACAGGCAGTTGGCGGCGCGCTACGGCATGACGATAGACGATGTTCACAGTATTGTAGGCTCGGCAGTGGGCGGCAAAGTGGTTACACAATCAGTGGAAGGGCGTGAGCGTTTTCCTATTGCCATGCGTTTTTCACAACATTACCGCGATACGCCTGAATCTTTAGCATCCATGCCTTTCGTCACACCAAGCGGTGTTCACATTACCCTTGGCGATGTGGCAACTGTGCGTATTGACGACGGGCCGGCGGGAATTAAAAGCGAAAATGCCCGATTAAATGGATGGGTATACATTGATATCTCGTCAGACTCGGCCACAGGTATTGACTTAGGGGGCTATGTAGATAGCGCGAAACGTCATTTGTCAGAGCACCTTGATTTACCCACCGGATACTCCATCACGTGGGCGGGGCAGTTTGCTTACCTTGAGCGCGCGAAAGCAAAACTGTCGGTGGTTATACCGCTAACGTTAGCCATTATCTGCCTTTTGCTTTATCTGGCATTCAAACGCCTTCGCGATGTGGCACTCATACTCGCTACCTTACCGTTGGCGCTGGTGGGCAGTGTATGGTTGCTTTACCTTCTTAATTTTAATCTTTCGGTGGCGGTAGGTGTTGGGTTTATTGCCTTAGCAGGTGTAGCGGTAGAAATAGGCGTTATCATGCTGGTCTATCTAAACCAATATGTATCAGAAGCACTTACTAAGCACGCAACAGAAAATGGCAATATTAAAAAAGATGAGCTTGTTAAAACGGCTATTGTCCATGCTGCATCGGCAAGGCTTCGCCCTGTTATGATGACATCGCTTTCTATTATTGTGGGCTTATTACCTGTGCTTTATGCCACTGGAACAGGTAGTGAGGTGATGCAGCGCATTGCGGCGCCTATGGTAGGCGGTATGGCGAGTGCACTGGTATTAACGCTGTTGGTATTGCCAAGCGCGTTTTATCTAATTGTGTCACGCAAAAAATAATAGAGTTGAAAGTGTAGTAGAGTAGATAAAGCACGGGGAAGCGATAACACGCTTCCCTACACTTCATTTTTAAAGCATTGCGCGACTAGTGCGATGCCGCCTGATCTTTCTCATAACCTTCCGCATGCTCTTCCGCATATTCTTCAACTTGTTGCCAAACGCGCAAAAGGTTTCCGCTCAATATCTTTTCAATGTCGGTACGGCTATAACCTCTATCCAGCAATCCTTGTACTAGGTTTGGAAAACTCGCCACATCTTTAAGCCCAATGGGGAGTGAGTCACCTACACCGTCATAGTCTGAACCAATACCTACGTGATCAACTCCAATCAGTTTTACCACGTGATCGATATGGTCAAGCACTTCGTCTAGGGTTGAATAAGGGTATGCCACTTCTTTGCGATAATTCTCTTCAAAGTTCTCTAGCTTAGGGCTGTCTTCGCCTTCTTTTTCAACCAAGGCTTTGCGCGCTGCAGTAAGGCCACTACGCCACTTGCCAGCTTCTTTAGATACAAAACTAGAACCAAAGTTAATCATAATAACACCGCCATTTTCGCCGAGTTTTTTGATCATCTCGTCGTCCATGTTGCGCTCAAAACCGGGGGTAAAGCGGCGCAGTGAAGAATGTGATGCTATAACTGGCACCTTTGTTAACTCAATAACCTGATAAAAGGCGTCGTCAGACACATGGGAAATATCCAGCATAATACCAATGTTGTTCATTTCGCCCACTAAGGTTTTGCCAAACGGGCTAAGGCCTTTCCATTTTCTGCGCAGGTCATACGAAGAGTCAGAAATGTGGTTAGCTTGACTATGAGCAAGGGTGATGTAGCGAATGCCCCGCTCGTAAAAAGCCGTTAGATTCGCCAAGTCACCTTGAATAGGAGAACCATTTTCCATACCCATTGGTAGTGAAATTAACCCTTTTTCAAACTGGGATTTTACGTCAGAAGGGCTTTTAGCAATGGCAAATTTATCAGGTGCGCGGGCAACAATGGCTTCTACTGAATCGATGAGCTCATGGGCAAGCTGCGTAGATTCTGGAGAGTTGTCTAAACTAGCAGGCACGTAGATACTCATAAAAGGGGCGTTCAAACCACCAGATACTGCACGAGGGTAGTCGAAGTCACCGTCCTGCGTGGCTTTAGTGACATCAACCCACTTTTCCTTTACGCGATAAGGAACATCAATGTGTCCATCAACAATAATAGTTTCTTGTGCGATCTTGATAGCTTTTTCAGATGCTGAATAAGTAGAGGTCTCAGCAAGTACAGAGTGTGAAGCAAAAAGCGCAGAGATAAGTAATGCGCAAGATGAGAGTGGGAAGCGCCCCTTCATAGAAAATCCTTATTTTGTTTTTTTATCGCTTAGGTCAACAACCGCTAACTTAATAGCAATACGAGACTAAAGGATAATGCGCACTGCGACAATAGGCTTTTACTTGCTATGCATTTACCCCAGATTGCTCTCGCTAAGCGCTAAATTAGTCGATATTGCTCATTTTTAGAGCGCTTGTGCTTGTTTACTTCAAGTTTACATTGCAATAAAAATTTAAAACTTGTTATGGTGAAGACTGCGTGACTTCATTGCGCGAATACGGGATACTCCCAAGCGCTCCGCCAATTATCGATGACTACTATGCATCAGCGCGGCCGACGTAATTTTTTAGTGGCACCCGCTCTTCTCACATAATCAAGCCGGGGCCACAGCTAACAAGTATGAGAAATAAATATGGCTATTAATTTTGTACCGCTAGATAAAGAAAAGCATAAAGACCTAAAGGTTGCGGTAAATACATCTTTCAGCTTTGCGAAAAATACACACCTTGCAGCAGCAACGATCCGTGAATTTGCACAACTAGCTGCGACAATGCCGCTAGTGTTCATTGAAGACACTACATCAAAGCGTCACCACGTTGTGACTATGCTTGGTATGGAACAAGGTCAAAACCTTTTTCTAACTGGCGACAGCTGGAAAGGCCCTCACGTTCCAATGAACATCCTTCGCTATCCATTCGACGTGCGTCCAGACGGCGACAAGCTTGGCGTTTACATTGATGAAAACTCTGACCTTATTTCTGACGAAGGCCAAGCGCTATTCACTGAAGCTGGTGAAGCAAGCGAGTTCCTAGATAACCGTCAGAAATTCCTAGCAGACCTTGCGAATAGCGAAATGCTAACTCAGCGTTTTGTTGCGAAAGTCGTTGAACTGGACCTTCTTGATCCAATTCAAATTCGCCTTACTTACCAAGATGGTAAACAGCGCAATGTTACCGGCATGATGAGCATCAACGAGAAGAAGCTTCTTGAGCTGCCAGAAGAGCAGGTGCTTGAGCTACACAAGCAAGGCTTCCTAGGTGCTATCTACGCAGTAATGATGTCTGTTGGTCAGCTAAACCGCCTTGTTGAGCTTTCTAACGACACAGAAAACCCAATTCGCAGCATGCAGCTTTCTGCGGTTAAAGCAGAAGAAGCAACGCCAAACGCGTAATCGCTCCCTCATTTTGAAGTTTAAAAGCCCGCAAAGTTGCGGGTTTTTTTGTACCTAAAATTCACGTTCAGACTTCGTCATGTTTCGTTCAGAAACCGTTAAGTTTTAATGTCTTATCTTACACCTCGTTCCCAACACATTTTTTAAGGACAAAAGACATGAACACTAACACTAATAAGCTAAAAACTACGCTAACTGCACTATCACTTATCACGGCTTCAGTATTTACAGTCTCAGCAGCACATGCAGCTACACAAAACGAAGTACAGGTAACTGCTGTCGATTTTGAAGGGGTAGATGACAACCTCTACGGTGCAAGATATGTGCGCTACCTTGAAGAAGTTAGCGGAAACAGCGGCGCTTACCTTATCAACCCTTATCTTCAGCGTGTATCGAGTTTATCTGGTGGTTACGCCAATTTAGATGGTATTGACGTATTTAATTTAGGCAGCACTTTTTATCTAGACGATACGTGGATGCTTGCCATAGAAGGCGCTCACAGTAAATTTGACGACGAATTCAGTGAAGAGGATTACACAAATATTGATTTAAAAGTCGGATTTAACTTATCCCGTCAATGGCAAATTGGTGCAGGTGTCATCTATCAGCGTGCCACTTACGACATTAATACTGGTACAGATAATTACAGCGAAAGTGAGAATGAGACTTCACCACTTGTATTTACACGTTATACCACGGTAGGGAATGCGGGAACAGGCTGGGACTTTACCGCTCAGTACGTAGCAGACGATATTGACGTTCTATCAGGCAGCGCCAGATATTTCTTCACTCCAGGTTTGAGCGTTCAGGGAAGCTACAGCTATACCAACGCACCTGATGGGTTCGATAATGTAAAAACCGCAGGTGTTGCGCTTGATTACTGGGTAAATGAGCAGTTTTCAGTGTCTGCTAGCTATGACACAGATATAGATAGTGACGTTGACAGTGACGTGGCCTCGCTAACCGCATCCTATCGTTTCTAAGTTAGGACACCTTGATCATCGCTATGCGTTAGCACGCGTTGATGTAAATGCAGTGAGTTAGCACTAGTCGGGTTAACTCACTCGTTTTTTAACGTGCTGATGTGGCGCAGCTGGTTGAATTACGACTCAGTATACGTGTAATACCGCTGAAAACAGCGTTAAACATAATCGTGAGATCTCGCCGCTTATTTACAGTCAAAAACAGCAGTTCATCGATTAATTACACCTTTATTTTTTCTCACCTGAATATTTTTTAATCTTTTTTACACGCCTAATCATACACTTCCTAAAAACACTGTATATCCAACCAGTTTAAACCCAATGTTTATGCGGCCTTCACGCCTTTTTTCTACTTGACAGTGGGGATCATTGATACCTAAACTGTATCTCAGTGGGTAAATGTGGCGAATTGTGGATCAAATCATCATCACTTTGCAGATTAGTACTCAAAAAACAAGAAAACCAAGAGCAAATAATAAAAGGCTAGGGGAATGTTCCGCGGCGCTAACGCAATCAATCTGGATACAAAAGGCAGACTGGCTATACCGACGAAGTATCGTCAGTCGCTGCTGGATGATTGTCAGGGACAACTGGTCTGCACAGTCGATACACAACAAAGTTGTTTGCTACTTTACCCACTTCCCGAATGGGAAGAGATTGAGCTTAAACTCTCTAAACTTTCAAGCATGATCCCAGCCGAGCGTCGCTTGCAGCGATTGCTACTAGGTTATGCTTCTGAAGGTGAGATGGATAAAAGCGGGCGCATTCTTGTTCCTACTCCACTGCGAAGTTTCGCAAAACTCTCAAAAGAAGTCATGTTAGTTGGTCAGTTAAACAAATTCGAAATTTGGGATGCCGATATTTGGGCACAACAAGTTGAAGCTGATATAGACACCGAACGCAAAGGCGAATTTGAACTTACCGAACGATTACAGGACTTTTCTCTATGACGCAGCCTAGCGAATTTAAACATATTTCAGTATTGCTTGATGAATGCATTGAAGCCCTAGCGATTAAACCGAACGGTATCTACATTGACGCCACTTTCGGCCGTGGGGGGCACTCAGCACATATTTTGGATGCATTGGGTGAACACGGGCGTCTCATCGCCTTTGACCGCGACCCGCAAGCAATCAAAGCGGCAGAACGTTTCGCCGATGATAAGCGTTTTAGCATTATCCACTCACCATTTGGTGATATGGCAGAAGAAATCGAAGCGCTGGGACTAACCGGTAAGATTGACGGTGTGCTTATGGATTTAGGGGTGTCTTCACCTCAGCTAGATGATGCCGAGCGTGGTTTTAGCTTCCTTCGTGACGGTCCGCTGGATATGCGTATGGACACCTCACGTGGACAAAGTGCTGCAGACTGGTTGGCTAACGCCGAAGAACAAGACATTACGCAGGTTATTAAAGAGTTTGGCGAAGAGAAGTTCGGCAAACGCATAGCCCATGCCATTGTAAACACGCGAAAAGAAACACCCATTACGCGCACAGCTCAGCTAGCCAAAATTATCGACGAAGCGGTTCCTGTAAAGGATAAGTTTAAACATCCGGCAACCCGTGCATTCCAAGGTATTCGCATTTATATCAATGCGGAACTTGAGCAACTTCGTGTTGGCCTTAAAGCCGCGACACAGGTGTTGGCGAAAGAAGGACGTCTTGCCGTTATTTCGTTTCACTCTCTTGAAGACCGTTTAGTAAAACGCTTCATTAAGGATCAAAGTAAAGGGAAATCAGTACCGCACAACTTACCGATTACTCAGGCTGAAATAGATGCAGATAAAGTGTTAAAAGCCTTGGGCAAAGCGATAAAACCTTCAGAACAGGAGATTGCGAACAACGTTCGCTCTCGCAGTTCGGTATTACGTGTGGCAGAAAAGTTATGACCAAAGCCGCGCCAGACAAGGCCAGCACTAATTTTAAATTACTGCTAATAATTGTTTCAGATTTGACCCGCAACAAGTTGCGGGTTTTGTTGTATTTAATGGTTATCACAAGTGCCATGGCAGTGACACTAAGCAGTCATCACAACAGACAGCAGGTCATTGCCCTTGAAGACCTTATGCAAGAGAAAGATGAGCTTGATGTCGAGTGGCGTAACCTAGTGCTTGAGCAACGCGCGTTGACCGAGCATAACCGCATAGAAAACCTGGTTGAAAAACAGTTAGAAATGTACCGTCCAACCGCAGACGATGAAGTAGTGGTGAAGTTAAAATGAGTACAACAGCACTTTCTCGCCAACGTAAAAAAACCGGTGCAAAACAAAATGTCACGCCAAGCTTAGTGCACTGGCGCTTTGTCGTTGTGCTTGTTGTTATTATGCTAGTTTTCAGCGTGCTCGCCGCCCGTGCAGCCTATATTCAAGTTATTGAGCCAGACGAGCTAATTCAACAGGGCGACAACCGCACACTAAGAACCCGTGATATGCCAACCTATCGCGGGCTCATTACCGATAGAAATGGTGTTGAGCTGGCGGTGAGTGTGCCTGTTCGGGCCATCTACGCAGACCCTAAGGTTATCCATGAAAACAACGGCTTCGAGGAAGAGCGCCGTTGGGAAGCGCTGGCAGATGTACTGCGCCAAGACGTCAATGAACTCAAAGAAAAAGTGGCAAACCCCAAACGCCGCTTTGTTTACTTGCAGCGTCAGGTGTCGCCTGCCATGGCAGAGTACGTTGATAAACTGGACATTCCAGGCATTTATCTTCGCCGTGAAAGCCGCCGCTACTATCCTACAGGTGAAGTTTCAGCGCAGTTAATCGGCGTAACCGATGTTGACGACACGGGCGTTGAAGGCTTGGAGCGCATGTATAACGAGTGGCTAACGGGCACGCCGGGTTCTCGTAAAATACGCCGCGATGCGAAAGGCCGTCAGGTAGAAATCTTGGAAACAAAGTCTGGTGAAAAAGCCGGCGACCTGCAGCTGACCATCGATCAGCGCATTCAAGCACTTGCTTACAAAGAAATTAAAGAAGCCATGATTTACTACCAATCAAGTTCGGCTTCCGCCATTGTCATCGATGTAAAAAGCGGTGATGTATTAGCCATGGTGAATGCACCGTCGTTCAACCCTAACGATAGAAGCGATATTTCTGCGCACAGAATGCGTAACAGGGTTATTACCGATGCGTTCGAACCAGGCTCGGCGCTAAAACCGCTGGCCGTTCTTACTGCATTAGAGTTCGGTGAAGTGGAGCCTGAAGACTCAGTAAACACTCATCCAGGATGGATGCGATTAGGCGGCAGCCTAGTAAAAGATTCGCGCAATTACGGCGAACTAACGCTAGAAGAAATTATTCAGCATTCCTCAAATATGGGAACGTCGAAGCTGGCGCTTTCTGTGCCTAAGCAGTTCCTGCTGGATACCTATTACAATATGGGCTTAATGAGCGATACAGGGCTTAATATGGCGGGTGAGAGTAGCGGTATCTTTCATGAGCGCAGCCGCTGGTCTGAATTTGAGCTAGCCACGCTGTCATTTGGATACGGCATTTCGGTTACCACTGCACAGTTGGGGCGTCTTTACGCAACGTTGGCGAACGGCGGTATTAAAACACCGCTTAATGTCATCAAGTCGCCAGAGCAACCTTCATGGCAGGCTCAATCTGAGCGGGTGATCAGCGAAGAAAACGCTAACGCTATTGTTCAAATGATGGAAAGCGTAACCCAGCGTGGCGGCACAGCAACAAAAGCGTCGGTACCAGGTTATCGCGTTGCTGGGAAAACAGGAACAAGCCGAAAAGCGGTGGCTGGCGGGTACGGCGAAGAGTACGTCAACATTTTCGCCGGTATCGCACCTGTGTCTGACCCCAGGCTAGTAACTATTGTATTGATCAACGAACCCGGCGGTGATTTGTATCACGCGGGGGATACCGCTGCACCTGTCTTTTCATCAATTATGGGTGGCGCATTGCACATGTTAAACGTTACGCCCGATGACAAGCAGGTTACATCTAGCCGCTTATTGAAAGGAGGTCAAAGTGGTAGTTAGTGCCTTTATTCAAAGTATAAAAGCTTTATTGGCGAAATTTGGTGTAGACGCCCCAGATATCCGCATTGAAGGTTTAACGCTAGACAGCCGAGAAGTGAATACACGCTTAGCGTTCTTGGCAATTAAGGGCCACGAACGCGATGGTCGAGATTTTATACCCCAGGCAATAAGTTTAGGGGCCCGTGTAATTCTGGCGCAAACTGAAGACAGTAGTGCCCATGGTCAGATGGAAATGCGTGACCACAGCGTCATTATCTCGCTGTATGAATTACCACAAATGCTCTCTGCATTAGCTGCTGCATTTTACGACTACCCTGCTCAGAAAATGACGACGGTAGCAGTGACAGGGACAAACGGAAAAACCTCTACAGTTCAATTGCTTACCCAGCTTAAGGATGCGTTAGGTACACGTAGTGCAAGCATCGGAACTCTAGGGAGTAGTGTGTTTGAAGGCGATGAAACCCAATGGTCGAACACGCCGGCAGCAAACACTACGCCCGATGCCATACGTATGCAGTATTTGTTGGCAGACTTTGTGCAAAGTGAAGTGCGCCATACGGCCTTCGAAGCAAGTTCTCACGCATTGGTTCAAGGTCGGCTTGGTACAGTAAAAACCGATATCGCTGTTTTCACTAACCTTACTCGAGATCATCTCGATTACCACGGCACCATGGAAGAGTACGGCAAAGCCAAGCGCTTGCTGCTTCAGCAGCCAGGTTTAAAGGCTGTGGTATTAAACGCTAATGATGATGAAAGTAAGAAGTGGGATGGTGCAGCAGATAAGTCGATTACACGCATCTGGACAGGTATAGACGAAAGTGGTCTGGATGGAAGCGGTGAAAGTGAATACTTGCGAGAGCATAACAATCCTCAAAGTCGCCATTGTTTCGCCACAAATGCTTCTTATCATGCAGGTGGATGTAGCTTTGAACTGGTGAGTTCGTGGGGAAGCGCTGCTATTTCGCTGCCACTATTCGGAAAGTTCAATATCAGTAATGTATTGAGTGCTATAGGTACGTTACTCGCTGAAGGTGAGCGTTTTGATGACGTGGTTAACGCGGTAAATGCGATCACGCCTGTACCCGGGCGAATGGAAGTTTTCTCTGTAACGGGTGCCGCTAACTTGGTGGTGGACTACGCGCATACACCAGACGCTCTGGAGAAAGTGCTGTTAAGCGCCAAATTCCATACAACGGGCAAAGTGTGGTGTGTGTTTGGCTGTGGCGGGGACAGAGACAAAGGCAAGCGACCGTTAATGGGGCAGGCTGCCGAGGTTGGTGCTGACGCTATTGTGATCACCACAGATAACAGTCGCAGTGAAAGCCCTGAATCTATCGCCGAGGATATCATTGCGGGTTTGAAAAACCGAGAGCTGGCAGTGTCTATTCCCGATCGCGAGCAAGCTATTCGTCATTGCCTTGAGCATGCGCATGAAAGCGACATCATCATCGTGGCCGGAAAAGGACATGAAGATTACCAAATTATCGGTGACAAAAAGACTAACTATAACGAACGTGCAGTTGTGGCGCGACTGCAACAGGAGTACAGCAAATGATAACAACAACGCTGTCATGGATAGCCGAAAAGGTTAATGGAAAATTATTTAAAGGCGCTGCTGACGTTGAAGTGTCTGCAGTAAGTACCGATACCCGCACCCTAGAAGATGGCGCAGTTTACTTGGCCTTGAAAGGTCCGAATTTTAACGGCCATGATTTTATTTCAACGGCAGAGAAAGCGGGAGCAAGTGCGGTTATTGCCAGTGAAGACGTAGCAACCTCGTTACCTGTCATCATGGTTGAAGATACCAAAGAAGCACTTGGTCTATTAGGTGCGGCAGTAAAAGCTTATGTGGCGCCCAAAACGATTGCGATTACCGGAAGCAGTGGCAAAACCACCGTAAAGGAAATGTGTGCCGCTATTTTGGAGCGAAGAGGCAATGTATTAGCCACAAACGGTAACTTCAATAATGATATCGGTGTGCCGCTAACCCTTCTACGCCTTGAACCTCAGCATGAATATGCAGTGATGGAGTTAGGCGCAAATCACATTGGTGAAATCGCCTATACCACGAACCTTGTTAAGCCGGACGTCGCGACTATCGTAAACGCCGCCGCTTCTCATCTAGAAGGCTTTGGAAGTTTGCTAGGTGTAGCGCGCGCCAAAAGTGAAATTTTTAAAGGTTTAGGCAGTGATGGTGTGGCGGTAGTTAACGTTGATAGTCAGTTTGCCGAATTTTGGCAAGGCAAACTTAAACAGACTAAAACGCTTACGTTTTCCCCGCAGCAGAAAAATAATGCCGACTTTAGAGCAGAAGATATCACCATTGGGCTAGATGGGTGCGCCGCATTCCACTTGGTTTGCCCGCAGGGTGATATGTCTATTCAACTGACTATTCCTGGCGTTCACAACGTGGGCAATGCCCTTGTTGCTGCAGCGCTAACACTACAAGTTGGCGCCACATTGGAAAATGTGCGAGACGGTCTACTTGCCATGAAGCAAGTTAGTGGCCGCTTGAATGTAAAGCAGCTTACCGAACAGGTTCGGCTGTTAGATGACACCTACAACGCCAACGTGGCGTCTGTAAATGCGGCAATTGATACGCTAAGTAGCTTTTCAGGTATCCGCGTTCTTGTTCTAGGCGACATGAAAGAGTTGGGTGAAAAAGCGCGTTTTTACCACGAGCAGGTGGGGGAATACGCTAAACAAAAAGGAATTAATTACCTGTATACCATGGGTGTTTTGAGTCAATCAGCTAGTGCTGTGTTTAATGAAAATGGTGGCCATTTCAGCGATGTTGAAAGTTTGTTGGCCGCAATGGAGAGTGATTTGTTAGTGCAGCAGCGCGATATTTCAATTTTAGTTAAAGGTTCACGCAGTTCCAGAATGGAACGTGTGGTAGAGGCGGTAGAGGCCTCTGCGCTGGGAAAGCACGATAGCCGTCGGGAGCGAATAGCATGTTAATTTGGCTAGCCGACTGGCTGACACAATTCGATTCAGGGTTTAACGTATTTTCATACCTTACCCTTCGTGCAATTTTAAGCACGCTGACCGCATTACTTATTGCCATTCTTATTGGCCCTAAGATGATTCGTTATTTGCAGCGTATGCAAATTGGTCAAACTGTACGAGACGATGGCCCGCAAAGCCATTTGTCAAAATCAGGCACACCCACTATGGGCGGGTTACTTATACTCGCAGCAATTGTAGTAAGCGGCCTGCTTTGGGCTGATCTGACTAACCGTTATGTGTTGGTAACCCTTACCGTGGTTGTGGCTTACGGTATTATTGGGTTTGTTGACGACTACAGAAAAGTGATCCGCAAAGATTCGAAGGGGCTTATCGCCCGTTGGAAATATTTCTGGCAATCTGTGGTTGCGTTAGGCGTCGCATTCTATCTATACAGCAGTGCAACAATAAGCGCTGAAACCTCACTACTGGTGCCTTTCTTCAAAGAAGTGTTCCCGCAGTTAGGTGCGTTCTTCGTCATTATTACCTACTTTGCCATTGTAGGCACAAGTAACGCGGTAAACCTTACCGATGGATTGGATGGACTTGCCATTGTGCCCACTATATTGGTGGCAGGCGCATTTGCCATTTTCGCCTATGTGACAGGTAATGCGAACTTTGCTGAATACCTGAATATTCCTCATATTCCGCTTACCAGCGAACTGGTGATTGTGTGTACCGCCATGGTCGGTGCAGGCTTAGGCTTTTTATGGTTTAACACGTATCCGGCACAAGTATTTATGGGTGACGTTGGCTCACTAGCGCTAGGCGGCACACTAGGTGTGTTAGCTGTATTAGTGCGCCAAGAGCTCGTGTTAATCATCATGGGTGGTGTTTTTGTTATGGAAACCCTGTCGGTCATCCTTCAGGTAGGTTCTTACAAATTGCGTGGCCAGCGTATTTTTCGTATGGCGCCTATTCACCATCATTATGAATTGAAGGGCTGGCCAGAGCCGCGCGTAATAGTGCGTTTTTGGATCATTTCAATCATTTTGGTGTTGGTGGGTCTTGCTACCCTCAAACTTAGATAAGCGGTAAAGAGATAAATCGTAATGTCGTATAACGTACGTGAGCATAGTTATGTAGTCGGTGGCCTAGGTGTTACAGGTCAGGCTTGCGTGCGCTTTTTTTTGCAAAAGCAGGCAACGGTTAAAGCATTTGATACCCGTGCTAATTTTACTCTAGTTACCGACCCTGATTCTGATCTTGATACCGACATGCAAGCGTTTATGGCAGAGAAGGTCACTTGCACTGCTCTAAGCGAAGATTACTTTGATGGTGTAGACACCTTGGTGTTAAGCCCGGGGCTTGCTCTGAATATTGAACAAGTGGCTTTGGCGCAAAAGTGTGGTGTTGAGGTGATCGGCGACGTGGAATTGTTTGCCCGATTAAATGCCTCCACGAGTGATGCTATGCCAGCTAAGCGCGTAGTAGGTATAACCGGCTCTAACGGTAAAACCACGGTTACTTTATTAGTGAACCATCTGCTCAAAAGCTGCGGCGTAGAAAGTATTGAAGCGGGTAACGTAGGTCGCCCTGTGCTTGAAGCGCTTCAAAGTGATGCAGATGTAGTGGTGATGGAGTTATCAAGTTTTCAACTTGAAACAACGTCTAGCTTGGTGCTCGAAGCTGCAACTGTCCTTAATATTTCCGATGATCACCTAGACCGTCACGGTACCCTTGAAGCCTATATCGATGCCAAGCATCGCATTTTTGATAACGCGAAATCTGCGGTTGTGTGGCGAGACGGTGAGTTTGTAGCGCCAGACGAGCAGATTATTGCTGACGCTAAGGGTAATGCTGCATCAAATGCAGTATCTGATGGCGAATCTAATGCTGTATCTAATGCCGAATTTAATGAAGACGCGCTAGCGTCAAAAAATATCGTTGAATATGGACTGGGAGAGTCGACCACAGGGTTTGCGATTGCGTCTTTTAACGGTGACGATAGTGCTCGTGACGATGAACAAAGTCTATATATAACGTTTAAAGGCGAAAAGCTTATTGCCCTTAGCGATATTCATTTGGCGGGCATGCACAACGTACTAAACATCATGGCTGCATTGGGTATCTGCCTTCAGCTAGGTGTTTCGCCAGCGCTCGCGGTTAAACATCTACACAGTTTTAAAGCTGCACCACATCGGTGTGTGGAAATAGCCCGCGTAAACGACATCCGCTATATCGACGATTCCAAAGCAACCAACATTGGCGCCACGGTAGCTGCCCTTGAAGGGTTAGCTCCGACTATACAAGGGAAGCTCATTCTTATTGCAGGTGGTGACGCTAAAGGCGCTGATATAGCCAGCCTCTCGCCTTATCTAACTAAATATGTATCGCACGTGTTTGCTTTGGGCAAAGATGCACACCTGTTTGAAAAGAGTTTTGCGCATACAACTCGTGTGGCAACGATGAAAGACGCCGTAAAAGCAGCAACAAGACTTGCTGCCCCTGGTGATGTTGTGCTGCTTTCGCCTGCGTGTGCAAGTTTAGATATGTTTAAGAACTATATGCATCGCGGTGACGTGTTTAAACAAGATGTACACGACCTACTTAATCTACACAGTAAGAACGACGACGCTGTGGAGGCCACATAATGATTGCTGCCTCTACCAAACTTAGCGCGTTATTTGCCGCGAAGCACGACGGACAACCTTCGGCAACGCACCCCTATGACGTGACGCTTATCTTAATTGCGCTCGCGCTAATGAGTATTGGCATTATTATCGTCACCTCGGCGTCGATGCCGGTGGCCGATAGGCTGCACGACAACCCCTTCTATTTTGCTATTCGCCACGGTATTTACATTGTTGGGGCGATCGTTGCCGCTATGGTAGTGCTGAATTTGCCCATGCAGTTTTGGCGCATGACCAATCCCTATCTTCTGCTCGCGGCCATCGCGCTATTGTTAGCAGTTCTGGTAGTGGGAAGAACTGTAAACGGGAGTACCCGTTGGTTGGCGATTGGGCCTATAACCATTCAAGCTGCCGAGCCTGCTAAGCTCTTTTTCTTTGCCTATTTGGCGGGTTATCTGGTTCGCCGCTACGAAGAAGTGACCGAAAATCTAAAAGGATTTATTAAACCCCTTGTCGTGTTCTTTGCGTTAGCGATGCTATTACTGCTACAGCCAGACTTAGGTACCGTCGTTGTGATGTTTGCAACCACGATTGGCTTGCTGTTTTTAGCGGGTGCACGACTTTGGCAGTTCTTCGCACTGGTGTTTGCAGGCATATTGGCGGTTGTAGCGCTTATCGTGTTTGAAGAATACCGAATGAAACGGGTTACCTCCTTTTTAGACCCTTGGGCTGATCCGTTTGGCGCTGGTTATCAGCTAACCCAGTCTTTGATGGCCTATGGCCGCGGTAACTGGTTTGGGCAAGGCCTAGGCAATAGTTTGCAAAAACTGGAATTCTTACCCGAAGCACACACTGACTTTGTTATGGCCATCTTAGCGGAAGAGTTAGGCTTTGTTGGTGTGCTTGCCGTACTCGGCCTAATTTTGTGGATGGTGTTGCGTGCGCTGAGCATTGGAAATAAGGCACTTGAAAAAGGGCGAGCGTTTGATGGTTACATGGCTTACAGCATAGGCATCTGGTTCAGTTTCCAAACGGCGGTAAATATTGGTGCAAGCGCAGGTATTCTGCCAACAAAAGGGTTAACACTGCCGTTAGTTAGCTACGGCGGCTCGTCACTTATCATCATGTCAGTAGCAGTAGCCATATTACTTCGTATCGATTTTGAATTACGGGTTGATGGCGTACAGGCGATTGGCCGGGGCGACAGCAAATCCGGTAAGAGCAAGGCCCGCCGTAAAAAGCCTATTCCTACAAGCGCGTCGCAAACTAAAGCGTCACAAGCTGAAGGTGAGGCAAGTGTAGAGAGTGGGGCCGATGAAGCGGATTTTTCTACAGCGACGGTTGAAGCTAAACCCACTAAAACATCAAGTGCGGAAGATGAAGGAAAAGCTGGCATTAAAGCTATACTCGCGCGGGTAGCGCAGGAGGCTGATAATGGCTAAGCGTTGCTTAATTATGGCTGGCGGTACAGGCGGGCATGTTTTCCCAGGCCTTGCAGTGGCAAACGCGCTTCGAAAGGAAGGTTGGGACATTCATTGGCTAGGCACCGCCGAGCGGATGGAAGCGCAAGTTGTGCCTAAGCACGACATACCTATTCACTTTATTCCGGTAAAAGGGCTTCGTGGCAAAGGTGTTACGGCACGTCTTCAAGGTGCTGTTGCGTTAGTTAAAAGCTTATTTTCTGCAAGGCGAATTATAAAGCGCCTTCAACCTGATATCGTTGTTGGGTTTGGCGGTTACGCTAGCGGCCCTGGTGGGGTTGCTGCAAAAAGCTTAGGTATTCCCGTTATTGTGCATGAACAAAATGCAGCGGCAGGCATGACCAATAAGCTTCTTAGTAAATTCGCAAGTCGCGTGCTTCTGGGCTTTGACGATGCCAAAGAACAATTTTCAGGTGGCGCTACTAAGGTGCATACTGTGGGCAATCCTGTTCGTGATGAAATTTGGCAGGTGAAGCCCAAATCTGTAGACATTGACGCAGACGCTCGTGAAAACACCACAGAGCATAAACAAGGCCTTAATTTACTTGTTGTAGGCGGCAGTTTAGGCGCACAAATTCTCAATGAAACCGTGCCGGAGACTTGCGGGGTGCTAGAAGGTTTATCAATCAAACACCAATGTGGAAAAGGCAACAGTGAAGGTGTCATTAAAGCCTACACGTCGGTGGGCGCAGATATGTCGAAAATCGATGTCAGTGACTTTATTGATGACATGGCCGCAGCTTATGAATGGGCAGACTTTGTTGTCTGTAGAGCCGGTGCGCTTACGGTAAGTGAAGTTGCAGCTGCCGGACGCGCGGCGATTTTCGTACCGCTACCTTTTGCGGTAGACGATCACCAAACAAAAAATGCGCAGTCGTTAGTTAAGCAAAATGCGGCACTGATGATTGCTCAATCTGTATTAAAAGAAAATTTAGGGCAGGCGGTGCGTCAGTGGTTACAACACCCTGAAGGCTGCTTAAAGATGGGTGCTGTTGCGAAAACACGTGCAAGCACTCATGCCACGGAAAATGTAGTAAGCCACGTTAAAAGCGTGGTAGGAGTAGGGGACTAATGGTTTTTAAAACCCCATTTGAAAGCCCGCAAATGCGCAGGGTTAAAAATATATTCTTTATTGGTATCGGCGGTGCCGGTATGGGTGGTATTGCCGAAGTATTATTAAACGAAGGTTATGCTATTGCTGGCTCTGACATACAAGAAGGGCCAATGACACAGCGGCTAAGCGAATTAGGTGCTGATGTGAAAATAGGCCACCGTGCGGAAAATGTTGAAGGCATGGACGTTATTGTGGTGTCTAGCGCCATCAACGAGCAAAACCCAGAGATTATCGTGGCTCGTGAAAAGCGCATTCCGATTATTCGCCGTGCAGAAATGCTGGCAGAATTGATGCGATTCCGCCACGGTATTGCGGTGGCGGGTACCCACGGCAAAACGACTACAACCAGTTTGATTTCAACGATTTTCGCAGAAGCGGAGTATGATCCTACGTTTGTTATCGGTGGTTTGCTTAACAGCGCTGGTACGAATGCGCGACTAGGCAAAAGCCGTTATCTAATCGCAGAGGCTGACGAGAGCGATGCGTCCTTCCTTCATTTGCAGCCGATGGTTTCCGTGGTGACCAATATTGAAGCCGACCATATGGATACTTATGGTGGCGATTTCTCAAAGGTGAAAGATACCTTTGTTGATTTCTTGTCGAACCTACCCTTTTACGGGCAGGCCATCGTGTGCGGTGACGATGCAAATATTCAAGAGATTCGCCCTCGTATAGGCCGAAGTATTCTGACCTACGGTTTTGAATCTCACAATGACTATCGCGCAGAAAATGTTTCATTGTCATTCGGTAAAGCGAATTTTACCGTTATTCGCCCAGAACGCGAACCGTTAGATATAACGTTGAACCTCACCGGTAACCACAATGTGCTTAATGCGCTTGCTGCTATCGCTGTAGCAACGGATGAAGGTGTAGATGACGACGCTATCATTCGCGCACTAGCCAGCTTTGGCGGCATAGGCCGTCGTTTCGAGCAGCTAGGTACGTTTACTACCAGTAAAGGCGAGGTGTGTTTAGTCGATGACTATGGTCACCACCCAACGGAAGTAAGGGCGACAATCGCTGCGGCTCGTGCAAACTGGCCTGATAAGCGCTTGGTTATGGTTTACCAGCCACATCGCTTTACGCGCACCCGCGACCTTTACGAAGATTTTGTTGAAGTACTGTCGAGCGTTGATGCTCTTTTACTTCTGGATGTATATGCCGCCAGTGAACAACCTATTGAAGGGGCTGACAGTAAAGCGCTATGCCGTTCCATTCGTCAGCGCGGTCAAATAGAGCCTGTGTACGTAGGTGACAAAGACGCCTTACCAGCTATTTTGGCGAATATCATGCAAGATGGCGACATCGTTATGACCCAAGGGGCGGGCAACATCGGACAAATTGCTAAGCTCTTAGCTCGTCACGCGCTAGAGCCGATCACACTTGCAAAGGAAGGGGAATAAGATGTTTACACCTTCAGTAAGTATTCACTCACAGAAAACCCACTCGCCGAACGAGTATGGCAAAGTAGCTGTGCTGCTCGGCGGTGACTCTGCCGAACGGGAAGTATCGCTTAATTCGGGCAATGCGGTGTTAAATGCATTGTTACGACAAGGCGTAGATGCGTTTGCGTTTGACCCAGCAGAGCGACCTCTGACCGACCTTATCGACCTTAACGTCGATAGAGCGCTCATTATGCTGCACGGTCGCGGTGGTGAAGATGGCTCTATGCAAGGAGCCCTTCAGTTCCTAAAAATCCCCTACACGGGAAGCCGAGTTTTAGGTTCTGCGCTGGCAATGGACAAAATTCATACTAAGCAAGTGTGGCAAAGTTTAGGCTTACCCACTGCAAAATATGAAATTGCTGATAAAAGGCACTTTGAAGCTGGTAAGTGCAGCGCTATAATGGATAAATTGGGGAATGAAGTCATGGTAAAACCGGCCAGAGAAGGGTCGAGTATTGGCATGGCGAGAGTGACAAGCGCTAAACAGCTCGAAACTGCCATTCAGGACGCCTTTAAATACGATAATCAAGTCCTGTTAGAGCAGTATATAGATGGCCCCGAATTCACTGTTTCTGTATTGCAGGGACAGGCGTTGCCGTCTATTCGCATGTCTACTCCACATACATTCTATGATTATGCTGCGAAATATCAGGATAATACAACAGAATACTATTGCCCAAGCGGCTTGTCTGAAGAGCAAGAAGCACAGCTAGCAAAACTAGCATCCCGTGCTTTTGATGCTATTTCTGGCAGCGGCTGGGGTAGAATTGACGTTATGCAGGACAACCAAAGGCAGTTTTATTTGCTAGAGGCGAACACAGTGCCTGGCATGACAGAAAAAAGTTTGGTGCCTAAGGCAGCCAAAGTTGCAGGATTAACTTTTGATGAACTGGTATTAAGTATTCTTTCTACCAGTTTTGATGACGTTGCAAACAAGGCGTAAACGTGGCTGATACCAACACTAATCAAGGTAAGCCCGCTTCTGCAAAGAGCGGCAAAAGTAAAACGGCAGTGTGGGGCGGCGTCGCTTTCTTACTGTTTGTTATTGCTGGATTAGTGTTTGGTGGGCTTAAAGCAAACCAGTATTTGCAGGATGAACAGCAAATGCCGGTACAGGTTATCGATTTTTCTGGTGATTATCAGCACATCGATATTACCAAGCTAGAGCGGTTAATACGCAAGGCGCAGCCTGGAAGTTTTTTCGCGCTAGATGTAAACGAAGTATTTGAACTTGTTGAAGCGCAGCCTTGGGTTTATCGCGCGTCTGTAAGAAAGAAGTGGCCAAATACGTTAAAAATTTATTTGGTTGAGCAGCAGCCGGTTGCGCAATGGAATGAAGATTTGTTGTTAAACCCTTATGGCGATACGTTTAACGACGAAGGCGTGAAGTTAGACTTACCGCGCCTTTACGGCCCGGGTGGCAGCGAAAAAACCGCCCTTGAAGGCTACAACTCCATGCACGCGTTGATTGCGACGACGGATATGACGTTAGACGAGCTGTCCTTAAGCGAGCGATTTGCATGGCAAGTGCAGTTGAAAAACGGCATTAAATTGAATTTAGGACGTCAGGAGTTTATCGATAGGCTACAACGCTTTATTGATGTTTATCCACTTCTGGCGCAACAAGAGAAGGCGGTGAAATACGTCGACCTTCGCTATGACACGGGCGTAGCAGTCGGATGGAAAGACGACAGCGCCACAGATGAAGAGAGTTAAGGAAACCATGTCAAAACCTGCTGAACGCAATTTGATTGTAGGACTAGATATCGGCACCAGCCAAGTAAAAGCTGTTGTGGGTGAATTACTAGAAGATGATCAAATCAGTATTGTTGGCGTGGGCACCCATGCATCGAAAGGCATGGATAAGGGCGGCGTTAACGATTTGAACCTGGTGGTGAAATCAGTCCAGCGTGCAGTAAACGAGATGGAGTTAATGGCAGATTGCCGTGTGTCTTCAGTTTTTATGTCTATCTCGGGACGACACGTTAAGTGCCAAAATGAAAATGGCATGGTACCGATTAACAATCAGGAAGTAACACAAGAAGACGTAGATAACGTTATTCATGCAGCGCGCAGTGTGCCAATTGCAGCGGAACGTCGTCTACTACACGTGTTACCACAAGAATTTACTATTGATGTGCAGGAAGGGATTAAGAACCCTATTGGCATGTCGGGAGTAAGAATGGAAGCGGATGCTCACATTATTACCTGTGCCGACGATATGGCGAAAAACATGGTGAAATGTGTTGAGCGTTGTGAACTTAATGCCGATCAGCTGATCTTTTCAGCGTTGGCATCAAGTTATGCGGTACTGACTGACGACGAGCGCGAGCTTGGCGTATGTGTGGTTGATATCGGTGGTGGTACTATGGATATGGTTATCTACACCGATGGCGCTATTCGTCACACGGCGGTAATACCGGTTGCGGGTAATCAAATTACCAGCGACATTGCTAAAATATTTAGAACACCTATTAGCAATGCAGAAGAAATTAAGGTGAATTACGCCTGTGCATTGAAGGATATGGTGAGTATGGAAGACAGCATTGAAGTGCCTAGCGTGGGCGGACGCCCAGCTAGAGTGATGTCTCGTCATACGTTAGCTGAGGTGATTGAACCTCGCTATCAAGAGCTTTTTGAGCTGGTACATGATGAAATTCGTGCCAGCGGTCTGGAAGAGCAAATCGCTGCAGGCCTTGTGCTTACAGGCGGTACCGCTAAGATGGAAGGTGCCGTGGAATTTGCCGAAGAACTTTTCCAGATGCCCGTGCGCGTGGGCAAACCCATCAACGTAAAAGGCTTGTCCGAATATGTTGATGACGCTGGATTTGCGACAGTCGTAGGACTGCTGCAATATGGCAAAGTACAATCTGACAATAAGAAGTCCAGTACGCAGAAGACCGGTGAAAGCTTATTTCATCGAGTGCAAAGCTGGTTTAAAGGTGAATTTTAATTTTATTTTGGGGGCGCTATAGCTACGGCATCAAGGCTAGCAGGAAGCAATTAGCCTAAGGGAATGACCTGGCGTAGTGTTTAAAAGACGTACAACCGGAGAGTAAGTATGTTCGAATTAATGGATAGTCACGGCGAAGAAGCCGTAATCAAAGTCATCGGTGTCGGTGGCGGCGGCGGCAATGCCGTTGAGCACATGGTGTCTCAAAGCATTGAAGGCGTAGAATTTATTGCAGTTAACACCGATGCACAGGTGCTTCGCAGCTCAAGTGCAGACGTTACACTTCAAATTGGCTCAAGTGTAACAAAAGGGTTAGGTGCGGGTGCTGATCCGAACATTGGTCGAGAAGCAGCACAAGAAGACAGAGAAACCATTCGTCAGGCGCTAGACGGTGCAGACATGGTTTTCATTACTGCCGGTATGGGCGGTGGTACAGGAACGGGCGCAGCGCCAGAAGTGGCAAAAATTGCTCGTGAAATGGGCATTCTTACGGTAGCGGTAGTTACCAAGCCATTCCCATTTGAAGGTAAAAAACGCACCTCGTTTGCGGAACAGGGCATTGTTGAGTTGTCTAACAACGTTGACTCGCTAATTACCATTCCTAATGAAAAGCTGTTAAAAGTAATGGGTCCAGGCACGCCGCTTCTTCAAGCGTTTAGCGCTGCAAATGACGTATTACGCGGTGCAGTTCAAGGTATTGCTGAACTGATTACCCGTCCTGGTCTAATCAACGTTGACTTCGCAGACGTACGTACCGTTATGTCTGAGATGGGTAAAGCGATGATGGGTAGTGGCGCTGCAAGCGGTCCAGACCGTGCTGAAGAAGCTGCTGAAGCCGCGATTGCCAGCCCGCTTCTTGAAGATATCGATTTGTCAGGCGCGCGCGGTATTCTTGTGAATATCACTGCGGGTCCAGATTTCGCCATCGACGAGTTTGAGACTGTTGGTAACGCCGTTAAAGCGTTTGCCTCAGAGAATGCCACAGTGGTTGTGGGTACAGTGATCGATATGGAAATGACAGACGAGCTTCGCGTAACGGTTGTTGCAACCGGTATTGGCGCAGAGCGCAAGCCTGACATTTCGCTAGTAAGCTCTGAAGGCTCCCGTCTAACACAGCCTGCAAAAGAATACGGTAACACGCAATCAAGTGAACCACGTTCTGCAGTAGGCGGTACAGAGGGCAATCAGGCGCTGAAGGCCGACGACAGTGCACAGCCAGAAAATGATTTGGAATATTTAGATATTCCTGCATTTCTTCGTAAGCAGGCAGACTAATTTAGCTGCCTGAAACGGAAGGGAATTATTTCGCGTTTGTGATGTCTCACCTAGTAAGGTGTATTTATACAACGTGGAAAATTTCGCGTGGATAGGTTGATTAAATACGTAATCTGACAGAGTTAAATCCGTCAGAACGGGTGTTTTTTGACATGTGAGTAATAACTCACTATAATTCGCGCCCGCTTTTTTTAATAGGTAAAAGCTTAAGCAGATGATTAGACAACGTACAATCAAGCAATCGGTACAAGAGACCGGAATTGGGCTTCATAAAGGGGAAAAGGTCACAATGACTCTCCGACCTGCGCCAGCAAACACGGGTATCGTGTTTAGGCGTGTTGACCTTGAACCACATGTTGACATACCTTCGCGTGCGAACGCGGTAGGTAATACCATGCTGTGTACGTGCCTGAATAACGAAGACGGTGTGACTATCCAAACGGTAGAACACTTAGCGTCTGCGCTTGCAGGTTTAGGTATCGACAATATTATTGTTGAAGTAGACAGTAACGAGCTGCCAATTATGGACGGAAGTGCTAGCCCGTTCGTATTCTTGCTTCAATCTGCCGGTATCGAAGAGCTAAACGCGCCTAAGCAATTTATTCGTATTAAAAAGCCAGTTCGTGTAGAAGATGGCGATAAGTGGGCCGAATTAGTGCCTTATGACGGTTTCCGCGTTGATTTCCAAATTGACTTTGATCATCCTGTGATCAGTCAAACTCGTCAGCATATGGTGATGGATTTTGATTCATGCTCATATGTAAGCGAAGTTAGCCGTGCACGAACTTTTGGTTTTATGCGCGACTTAGAGTACATGAATGCTAACAACCTAGCGTTGGGTGGCAGCATGGAAAACGCAGTGGCGTTGGACGAATTCCGCGTACTCAACCCTGAAGGGTTGCGCTATGACGATGAGTTCTTAAAGCATAAGATTTTGGATGCTATCGGTGACTTATACCTTGGCGGCCATAGTCTAATTGGTGAATTGCGTGCGTACAAAACAGGCCATGGTCTGAATAACAAGCTATTAAATGCAGTACTTGCGCAAAAAGAGTGTTGGGAGTTCGTGACCTACGACTCACAGGAAACAGCACCAATTCGTTATGCTCAGCCCGCATTAGCGTAAGAATTTTAGAAAGCCGCCTTACGGGCGGCTTTTTTTCGTATGGCATTTAGTGAAATAAATGATACAGTAGCCGAATAATTAATATAAATTTCACCCATGTGACATAAAAACTATAGGTCGAAGGTTGTCGCCTTTGGCTAAAAACACATTCATCGTTGTATGAAGTGGTATGAAAAGAGTGGCGTGAAACAGCAATTTTCTTCGTGGTATGAAACTAACAATTACACTCGCTGGTAAAAATAAACGCTATAGGCACAGTATTAGTGTCCGTACGCTTGTGAGCGCAACAGTGCTCTCGTCTATTTTTATGCTAGTGTCGAGCCGTTCAACAGAATCGGTATCAGAAGATATTGCACGAGTTCGTTTGGCGCAGACTGAAGTCAACGAGCGACAAAAAGACGTTGAAGCGTTAAAACAGCAAACAACGGTCAAATTACAAGCTTTGCTTTCTCACGTCGCAGAGTTATCTGCGCAGGCTACATTGCTAGACGAGAAAGGTAAGCAAATCGCAACAGAATTAGGTATGTCAGCGGCTGACCT
Source organism: Alteromonas sp. CH_MED4-4 (assembly GCF_037029575.1). NCBI lineage: Bacteria > Pseudomonadati > Pseudomonadota > Gammaproteobacteria > Alteromonadales > Alteromonadaceae > Alteromonas > Alteromonas sp. CH_MED4-4. The sequence goes on from NZ_JAYMEU010000001.1 coordinate 301,689, forward strand.
GGACGCTTTCGTACCGGTATCGATACCGGATAACCTTCAAGACGATCCCATCCTTCACGAAATAGCCAAACTAGAGCAATCACTCGATTTGAAGTCTCAACAGTTGTCTATGCTTGAAAGTTTGGTCAGGGGTCACCATATCCACGAACAGAGCCAATTATCTGGTCGTCCGATAGAGTCAGGGTGGTTGTCTTCTTATTATGGTATGCGGGCCGACCCGTTTACCGGCGAACCAACTATGCACAAAGGGCTAGATTTCGCTGGTAAGGCAGGGGAAAACGTAGTGGCAACTGCTGCAGGTATTGTGACCTGGGCGGGTGATCGCTACGGCTATGGCCAACTTGTAGAAATTGATCACGGTGATGGTTTTGTTACCCGCTATGGGCATAACGACACCCTTACTGTCTCAATAGGCGACGTGGTAACCAAAGGGGAACCTATCGCTAAAATGGGCAATACGGGGCGCTCAACGGGCGTTCATGTTCACTACGAAGTAATAAGAAACGGAAAACAAGTCGATCCTCTGCCTTTTGTCTACAAAAAGTAGCATAGGTAGCAGCCAGGTAATTCTCGTAGACGGTGCCTTTATTTATTAAAAGTCACCTAAAACGAAGAAGCATAATTTTAGAACATCGCAAAACACAACGTGGTTACCGTTGTGTTTTATACGTTTAATTTAGCTGTGCACATTGTGCGGCGCCTCGACAAGTAGTGGAATAATAAAGCTAATGTTTTCAAGCATCCTTCGAAAAGTATTCGGTAGTAGAAACGACCGACTATTAAAAAAATTACGCAAAAACGTAGATGCCATCAATGCACTGGAAGCAGAATTTGAAAAGCTTTCCGATGAGGCGCTAAAGGCTAAGACAGACGAATTTAAAGCGCGTATTGAAAAGGGTGAAACCCTTGACGATATTCTTGTAGAAGCCTTCGCTACTGTGCGTGAAGCAAGTAAACGCGTATACGGCATGCGTCACTTCGACGTTCAGATGCTAGGTGGTCAAGTACTTCACCAAGGTAAAATTTCAGAAATGCGCACGGGTGAAGGTAAGACGCTAACTGCTACCTTGCCAACTTACCTTAATGCTTTGTCTGGCAAAGGGGTTCACGTTGTTACTGTGAATGATTACCTTGCTCGTCGTGATGCTGAGTGGAGTAACCAGTTATTTACTTACCTAGGTATGCGTGTGGGCTGTAACGTGCCTGGTATGTCGCCGCAGCAAAAGCGTGAAGCTTATCAAGCTGACGTAACCTATGGTACGAACAACGAATTTGGTTTTGACTACCTTCGTGACAATATGGCATTTAGCCCACAAGACCGCGTACAGCGCCCGCTTAACTATGCGGTAGTGGATGAGGTTGACTCAATTCTTATCGACGAAGCCCGTACACCACTTATTATTTCTGGTCAGGCCGAAGATAGCTCAGAGCTGTATCGCCGCATCAACACCATTATTCCTAAACTTGTTCAGCAAGAAAAAGAGGATGAAGAAGGCCAAGAGGGCGATGGTGACTACACGATTGACCTTAAGGCAAAACAAATTCATCTTACCGAGCGCGGTCAAATTCACGTTGAGGAAATTCTTCAACAAGAGGGCATGCTACCTGAAGGCGAGTCGCTGTTTGCTGCAGGTAATATTTCACTGCTTCATCATATTAACGCTGCGCTTCGTGCACACAAGTTGTTTGCTAAAGACGTAGACTACATCGTTAAAGAAGACCAAATCGTTATTGTTGACGAGCATACGGGTCGTACGATGGAAGGCCGTCGCTGGTCTGAAGGTCTGCACCAAGCTGTAGAAGCGAAAGAAGGGGTTCGTATTCAAAACGAAAACCAAACCCTTGCGTCAATTACCTTCCAGAATTACTTCCGCTTGTATAACAAGCTTGCGGGTATGACAGGTACAGCAGATACAGAAGCCTTCGAATTTAACCATATTTACGGCTTAGAAACGGTAGTTATTCCGACAAACCGTCCTATGCAGCGTAAAGATATGGCTGACCTCATCTACCTAACGGCAGAAGAAAAATACGAAGCCATTGTTGAAGACATTAAAGAGTGCGTTAAACGCGGTCAACCTACGCTTGTGGGTACTGTGTCTATCGAGAATTCAGAACTCATTTCTCGCATTCTTAAGAAGTCGAAAATTCCTCATAAAGTGCTTAACGCTAAGTTCCACGAACACGAAGCAGATATCGTCGCTCAGGCTGGTAAGCCAGGCGCGGTTACGATTGCGACTAACATGGCAGGTCGTGGTACCGATATCGTGTTAGGTGGTAACTGGCAGGCAGAAGTAGAAAAGATTGAAAATCCAACTGAAGCGCAAATCGAGAAGATCAAAGCCGAATGGAAAGAAAGCCATGACGCTGTGCTTGCCTCAGGTGGTTTACACATTATTGGTACAGAGCGTCACGAGTCTCGCCGTATTGATAACCAGCTTCGCGGTCGTTCAGGCCGTCAGGGTGACCCCGGTTCAAGCCGTTTCTACCTGTCATTAGACGATGCACTTATGCGTATCTTTGCCTCTGAAAAAATGGGCAACATGATGAAGCGTTTAGGTATGGAGCGCGGTGAAGCCATTGAGCATCCGTGGGTAACTCGCGCCATCGAGAATGCACAGCGCAAAGTAGAAGGTCGTAACTTCGACATTCGTAAGCAGTTGCTTGAATACGATGATGTGGCTAACGATCAGCGTAAAGTCATCTACGAGCAGCGCAATGAGCTTCTTGATGAAGGCGATATTAGCGAGACTATCGTGGCTATTCGTGAAGACGTTATTTCAAGTGTTGTCGATGAGTACATTCCGCCACAGTCTCTAGAAGAAATGTGGGATGTAAGCGGACTTGAAGAGCGCATGCGTGCCGATTTCGCCGTAGACTTGCCAATCAAGACTTGGCTTGAAAATGACGACAAACTTTACGAAGAGAAGCTTCGCGAGCGTATTCTTGGCGAAGTCGTTGATGCTTATAAGCAGAAAGAAGCGGTAGTGGGCGAGCAGGTACTGCGCCAGTTTGAAAAAGCGGTAATGCTTCAAAACCTAGACAGCCATTGGAAAGAGCATTTGGCGGCAATGGATCACCTGCGCCAGGGTATTCATTTACGCGGCTATGCGCAGAAAAATCCTAAGCAAGAATACAAGCGTGAGTCGTTTGCTTTGTTCTCACAAATGTTAGAAGCGCTTAAAGTTGAAGTGATCACTATTCTTGCGCGTGTAAAAGTACAAGCTGAAGAAGACGTGCAAAAAGTAGAAGAACAACGTCGTCAAGCTGACGATGTGCCAAAGAACTTCGAGCACGAAGAAGCGAACGCAACGCCAGAAGAGGCAAGTGACAAAGTACGTACGCAAGTTCGCGAAGGTGCGAAAGTGGGCCGTAATGACCCATGTCCTTGTGGCTCTGGTAAAAAGTATAAGCAGTGTCACGGCAAGCTCAAGTAATGAAAGTAGTACATGTTGCTGTGGGCGTTATCGCCCGCGGCGATGAAATATTCATTACTCTTCGCCCTGACAATGTTCATCAGGGCGGAAAATGGGAATTTCCCGGCGGCAAAGTAGAAGACGGTGAGACCGTTCTACAGGCGCTGAAGCGAGAGCTTGCTGAAGAAGTTGGGATTATTGTGAACCGCAGCGAGCCTGTGATTGTGATCACCCATGATTACGGCGACAAGCAAGTTAAACTAGATGTTCATCGCGTGTGTGATTTTACCGGCGAGCCGCACGGCAAAGAAGGCCAACAGTCGCGGTGGGTCAAGGTAACGTCACTAAACGCCTCTGACTTTCCTGAAGCAAACGTTCCCATAATTAACGCTTTACAATAGTTCTGCGTTATCCACCGTACAAAGTGAAGCGGCGTTCAGCCGCTTTTTTCTTATACCTAAGTATAAGTTGCTAATTCCTCAGTAATTTTTTTGAAAATTAATCTCAATCCTCAGAAGCGCATTAGACTATTGTACTTTGACAAAGTCGCTAGCATCATCTTTCTAGAACACGCGTATATAAGTTTTTGATTTTATATTGATATGTAAAAAAGTGTCATTTACGACATTTGCGCCATTTTGCCGTTGAATTATGTTTCTACGGAAACAACGTACCCCTCTCCATACAAACGTATTTCGTTTAATACATTAATGCGCCCGGTTCTCAACGATATTTGAATAGTGTTTTTACAGCCATTCACATATCGAGGTTACTTATGGCGCTCAAAAAATCTACCGAACAAACAGTCGCACCAGCAGTGCGAGTTGATGCAAAGATGCGTAAAGAAGCGGAAGAGGAGCGCCGCAAAGCAAGAACACTCGCGAGGCAGCAGCAAGCCGCAGAGCGCGTTGCTTCCGCCACGACTGAATTAGCAAGTGGTATAAATCAGGCCTCAAGCGCAACCGATCAGTTATCCACTGCAGTTAACGAAATTGCAGCAGGCGCTGAAGAATCGAGCAGTGCAAGCCAAGAAAGCTTAGCGGCTATCACTCAGATTTCAGGTGGCCTTGTTGCACAGCTTGAATTGGCAGGCTCGACAATGGACAAAACCAACGAGCTTCAAACCTATCTTGAACGCGTTGTCGGTGATTTAAGCACCATGATGACCAGCGTTAAAACCGCATCTGAGCATCAATCACGCTCAGTGGTCATGATGAGCGAGTTAGAGCAACAAGCATCAAACATCGGCGAAGCTGTCAAACAAGTGACCCGCATTGCCGATCAGACGAACTTGCTAGCGCTTAACGCTGCTATTGAAGCGGGACGGGCTGGTAAGCACGGAAAGGGATTTGCTGTAGTCGCCGATACAGTTCGCGCGCTCGCAGAAGTGTCAGACAAGAGCGCTGCAGATATAGCTAAGCAGATAGAGCGTATTCAACAGCAATCTAACAGTGTCTCTGATGCCGTTAAATCATCATCGCAAGCGGCGCTTGAGGAAGTGACCAAAGGCCAAGCGGTTACCGAGCAACTTATCACCATAAAATCAGACATGCAGAGCATTGCTGACGGTGCGGGTGAACTACAGGCACAAGTCAAATCGATGGATGCAGCGGCTAAAGAAATTCAAACTGGTTCAGAAGCAATCTCGTGCGCGGCCGACGAGCAGTCAACCGCTGCCCAGGAAGTGTCATCTAATGTCTCTGAGCAGAGTGTTGCTTTGTCTCAAGCTGAACAGGCTGCACAGTCACTAGAAATAATTACCGAAGAGCTTAAAAACAGCACAGACATTAACAAGAGCGCAGAAGAGGTGGCATCGTCAGCTGAAGAGCTGTCAGCAACCCTCGAAGAAATCAATCGCTCATCAAGTGAAATAATGACGGCGTTGACTCAAGTGAATAACGGTTCGCAGCAGGCAGCAAGCTCTGTCGACCAAGCCGTGGGAAATATCGACCTGTTAAGAGAAGGTGTTGATAAAGCCTCTGCGCAGTGTGATGTAGCGTTAGAGAAAGGCAATGCTATTACTGGATTACTTAAAGAAAACCGTGCGCTGATTGAGGGAATGGTTAGCGGCATAAATCTGGCCCTTGAAACTAGCAAAGAAAATGTGAGTGCTATCAGTGAGATGGAAGTCATGACGCGCCAAATAGACAAGGTTATCGACACTATTACCACCGTATCAGTGAAAACCAGCATGTTGGCAGTAAACGGCGCAGTAGAAGCGGCGCGAGCAGGTGAGTATGGCAAAGGTTTTGCGGTCGTGTCTGCAGATATTCAAAGCCTAGCAGATGAAGCTGCTGAAAATGTAGAGCAGATAAAAGACCTCATCAAAGCCATTCAAGACCAGACAATGAGCGTAAAAACAGACTTAACTAATGTTGCTGAAAGTGCATCTAGAGAGGTCATGAAAGCGAAGCAAACTACGCAAGATGTCGAGCAAATTGCGACTGATATCGACGAAGTTGTGCAATATAACCAGGCAATGAAAGAGCGGGGTGAAGAAATTGCCGCGGGTGTTACACAGGCCCAGCGGGGACTAGAGCAAATTGCGACGGCAAATGAGCAAGCGAGCAGTAACTGTCAGCAGGCACTTAACGCAGCAGACCAGCAAAGTAAAGGCATGGAAGTGTTGGCCAAGTCCATTGAAGAAATTGCTTCAGTGGCTGACGAAATGCAAAACGGCTAATCCATAGCGCTTGTGTCTAATAGAGGAGCTTGCCTCATGAGTAACGAAAATACGAATAACGAGACCGCAAACGAAACTGAGCCAATGTCAGGTGGTGAACAACAGTTCGTGTCCTTCATGGTCAACGAGGAGCGTTTCACTTTTCCTATGCTTGCGGTGGGCGAAATCATTCGCGTACCGACTATGGTGTCTGTCCCCCTTGGTCCCGCACAAATGATTGGCTTAGCAAACTTACGTGGGAACGTATTGCCCGTGTATGACTTAAGCACAATCTTACTTGGAGCGAAGTCACAAGAGAGTGACGTTACCCGCGTAGTTGTAGTGGAGTCTGAGCTTGGTAGCGTAGGATTTCTGGTAGACAGAGTACTGCGCGTCTACAGTGTTAGCAGCGATGCTGTTATCGATAAAACCTCAATGACGGATTCTATCGCCTACGACTATATGCAGGGCATCATTAAACAAAGCGACCAGCCTGTAGAGCAAATCCTTGATGTTTCTGCGCTTGCAAAAGCACAGGCAGTCATCAAGCAAGATGGCAATACTATGCAGCTGTCGGGAATGCAGCATATTGATAACGATGCGCCTGAAGATTCTCAAGAGGACGAAAATTTACAGCAGTTAGTGTGCTTCTCACTAGAGGAACAAGAGTTCGCATTTCACCTTCAAGATGTAGAAGAAATTGTGCGTGTTCCCGCAGAGATATCGCAACTTCCGGATAGTGCACCTTCTGTTTTGGGGCTGGTCAATCTGCGCGGCCGCATCATTCCCATTGTCGACTTGTCGAACTCCATTGGCATGATGCGCACTGAAATTAACGAAGCATCGCGCATTGTAGTAACGCAAAACAGTGAGTTTGGTAGCGTTGGCTTTGTGGTAGCCAAAGTCAGTAATGTGGTGTCTATTTCTGAAGCTGAACTGGAATCTGTTCCTTCGGTATGTAATGACGGCGCGGAATCGGGGCTGCTTGAAGCGGTCTACCGCAGCGATGGCGGCAAACGTCTGGTGTCTATTATCAACCTTTCTAACATCTACAGCCGTGCGCTGATGAGCGCTTTAACCAGTCTTGATGCCGATATTCAGCAGGAGTCTCAAATGAATGATGGCAACGATTTAGCAATTGATGAAGATGACTGCGAGCAATACGTCATCTTTTGGATTAATGGGCAAGAATACGGTGTAAGCATTGACGATACGCAAGAGATTACTCGAGTACCTGAAAAGCTTGAAAGTGTGCCGAGTACGCCAGATTACCTGAAAGGCATTGTTAACCTTCGCGGTACGGTGTTGCCGGTTATCGACTTGCGCAGCCGCTTAGGTATGCCGTGCAGCGAAACGTCAGAACGTCAGCGCATCGTTGTTCTTACTAAAGATAAACAGCGTACCGGGTTCATCGTTGATGGTGTTGCCGAAGTGAAGACCGTCGTTAGACAGACTATTGAAGAAGCGCCTTCTCTTTCTGAGATGCAATCTGAGTTCTTAAACCGCCTGATTAAGCTGAATGATGAAAAACGCATTATTCAAATTATCGAGCCCAAAGTCTTGCTCGATGACAATGCGGTATCTAAAGCTCAAGAGCAATGCTAGCTAATATTCGAGGTTATTTATGACAGTAAAAGTACTTATCGTCGACGATTCCGCGTTAATGCGAAAGCTGTTTACGCAACTCTTCGAGAAAGAGGGCTTTATTGTTCAAGTAGCACGTAACGGCGAAGAAGCGCTAACTAAAGCTGTAGAGTTCGAGCCAGACTGTATAACACTGGACATTAATATGCCGGTAATGGATGGCATGACGTGTCTGGCGATGCTCAAGAAACTTTATCCTTGTCCTATTATCATGGTGTCTTCGCTCACGCAAAAGGGGGCCACCATTACCCTAGAGGCACTCGCGCTTGGCGCAAGTGACTTTGTGTTAAAAACAGGGGGCACTGTTTCGCGGGATATTTCAGATTTAGAGGCGCCTTTAATAAACAAAATTCACGCCCTAGCCAAAACTGGCAAACCACAGCGTCCTACAATTAAACCGCCCCCAGTCGTGACACAAAAAGTTGTTCGCCACAAAACGAGCGTACCCTTTGAAGTCGTGCTGGTAGGCGTTTCCACTGGTGGTCCCAAAAAGCTTGAACACCTGGTAGCTAACTTAAGCCCCGCATTTCCGGTTCCTATCGTTATTTCACAGCACATGCCAGCCTCTTTCACCAGTGCGCTGGCTAAGCGCTTGGACGGAATCAGTCCGCTCAACGTGGTTGAGGTGAATGCGAAGATGCCCATAAAGGCTGGCAATGTTTATCTTGCAAAAGGGGATGCTGATCTTGCCTTCTCAAAAGTCGGCGGTGAAGTCTCAGCGCGCCCTGTGCCATCAAGCCCAAGTTTTCTGTGGCATCCAAGTGTGGATCGTATGGTAGACAGCGCACTTAACTGCTACAAGCCACTTTCTATGCTGTGCGTACAGCTGACCGGAATGGGGTGTGATGGTGTTGCCGCTATGAGCAAAGCGTTTAAAGAAGGTGCGACAACGATCGCAGAGAGTGAGGCGACCTCAGTTGTCTTCGGTATGCCGAAAGAGCTTATTGAAGCGGGTTGCGCCAGCTTCGTACTAGATAGTCCCAAAGTCGCATCTAAATTGAATGCGCTTTGTCGTTAAGAGGAGAAGTAATTATGGGTCTCAAGAAGAAAGTAGAACCTATTGCCGATGTTTCCGATGACTTTGAGGAAAAGCGCGAACACCCTCGAACGAAAGAGCAACTCATTAGCGACCTAAACTCGAGCGACAGTGATGTGCGCCGGTGGGCAGTAAGAGATTTGAGTGGCCAAAAAGATGCGCACGACGCCTTCATATATCGATTGCCACAAGAAGATGACCCAACAGTGATCGAGGCCTTATTTAGTGCGCTCGAGCATGATATGACTCAAAGTCATGCCTCGCAGGTTATTACCATGCTTAAAAGCGAACACGTGCAATTGCGAAATGGGGCTATTGAGCTTATGCAGCAAAACCCTGATATTTTTGCTGCGAATGTCAATTTACTCATGCACGACGAGGACCCTGACACCCGTATTTTCTGCGTAGACATTATAGGTGCGGTTGCTCACATAGATGCAGTGAACTGGCTGCACCAATTCGCTCTAAATGACGACAATGAAAACGTTGTGGGTACTGCACTGGACAAACTGGCTGAAATTGCTGATGTGTCTACTTTGGATATTTTGCAAACTGTTGAAAGCCGATTTCCGAATCATAACTACATTCAGTTTGTTATTTCACTAATTCGTAATCAAGTGAGAAACGCCGATGAATAGTGTAGCACTAGACAAAATAGGTGCTGCCGATTTCGAACGGTTTCGCTCTATGTTTTACCGAAAAACCGGGATCCACTTCGAAGACTCGAAGCGCTATTTTGTAGACAAACGTCTCCATGAACGCATGAAGGCTACAGGTCATACGAGCTTTAAAGGTTACTTCACTTACATGCGATTCCAAGCGTCAGGTGAAGAATTTCAAAACCTCGTGAATTCAATGACTGTCAATGAAACGTATTTCTTTCGCGAAGAATATCAATTTGAAGCGATGACAAGAGAAATAATGGATGAGTTAGACGGTTATCGTCCTGCCGGAGAAGATTTACGCATTTGGTCAGTACCCTCGAGTACGGGCGAAGAGCCTTACTCAATAGCGATATATCTTATCGAGTATTGGAAAGGGTTGGCGCACAGAGATGTAGAGCTCATCTCTTCTGATATTGACAGCAACGTGCTGGCATCAGCAAAAAAAGGGCTTTATTCCAAGCGCTCTGTTCAGAACATTCCGCTCCCACTGGTGAAGAAATATTTCAAAGAAATCAATGGGCAATTCCAGCTTAGTGATGACATACGTGAGTCCGTATCCTTTACGCTCGCGAATATTTTATCCGCAAATAATATGAAGCAGTTTAGGCATTTTGACCTCATTTTTTGCCGAAACTTGCTCATTTATTTTGATGATGAATCGCGTAAGAAGGCGGCGCAGGTACTCTTTGATGCGATGAAACCAGGTGGATACATTTTTTTAGGGCACAGCGAATCTATGAGCCGTATTTCGTCTATGTTTAAAGTACGCAAATTCGGTGATGTGATTGCTTACCAGAAGCCACTTACAGGAGGGGCATAACATGAAAACAGTAATGATTGTTGATGATGCCTCTACGGTAAGAATGTTCCACAAAATGCTGGTGACTTCGCCAGACAGAATTATCGAAGAGGCGGAGAATGGTGTAGAAGCGCTTGAGAAAGCTATAGGTACAAATGTGGACTTGTTTCTTGTTGATGTGAACATGCCAAAGATGGACGGTTATAGGCTATGTAAGGAAATACGGCTCAATGAGGCACTACGTGCGGTTCCCATTATCATGATAAGCACCGAGTCGGCTAATCAAGATGCCGAACGAGCCTATCAATGTGGGGCAAACTATTACATGACGAAGCCTGTGGATGCAGACACGTTGAAGTCAGTAGTAAGTGCAGTGATTGGGGGGGAAGCCAATGAGTGAATTACTTGATGTGTTTATTGGCGAGTCCCGCGAGAATTTAGAGTCGGCGAGCCAAGAGCTTTTAGAAATTCAATCGTCGGGCCCAGCTTCTGAGCGTGTAGACAAAATTTTTCGCGACCTGCACACCATTAAAGGTTCTTCTGATTTATTTGATATTAAACCTTTGACTCGCTTGGCTCACGCAGCAGAAGATTTGCTTGATAGTGTAAGGTCTAACGAGGTCACCTACAGCGATGATATAGGCGATTTGTTGCTTGAAGCCTTAGACCAAATTTCAATATGGTTCGACGAGCTCGAAGTAGGTTCTCAGAATGTAGAGCAATGGAAACCAATATCGGCACAGCTTAGTGCTCAATTAAGACACTTTATCGACCCGACAGCATCGAGTGAAGTCGATGAAAGCAGCGCCACGGTTAACAACGAAAGCCCAATAGCAGACTTGCAAACGCTAAGCGAAGAGCACATAGTACTGATCGCCAGTTTTGGTAGAAACGCTGACTTAGACCTACTTTGTAAAGCGACTGGCCCAGACTGCTATTTCATTCAGTACACGCCCGACGAAGGCTGCTTCTTTCGCGGAGAAGACCCAATAAATGTCACCGTAGCCTTACCTGGAATAAAGGCGTTTAATATTGAAATGCCCGAATTAGGCGAAGATGCAGATATCTATAACTGTTTCACTTCAATCAAAGCGCTTGGCGTTGCCGGCGAAGATGAAATTAAACAGCATATGGCGTATTACGAGGGGCAGTACTCTTGCGTTAGTTTTTCCACTCAAGCCTTAAAAGCTGCATGCACCGGTAAAATTCAAAAGTGCGTCGAGACTATCGACGACGAAACCTTAAACAGTGCCCTGAATGACACAGACATAGACCAAGTGCATGCTAGCGCTGGACTACTGCTTGCCTCACTGAACTTTAACAACAGCGAAGATGATAGCGCTAATAGGGCTGTGCTGAGCCTGCTATCTTCAATCGACGATTTGAGTTTTCTTAATAACGAAATCCGAGAGGATGGATGTTCAGGTAAAGACACTAATAAGAATGCGTCTCCTGAAGTCGGTAATAGTTCGGCAAACGAAGCATACGACTCGAAGAGCGATGCGTCTAAGCCAAAAACCTTAGCGTTGCATGAACGAGCAATGCTGACACAACAGCTCACATTACTAAATTCGGATAACTATAAATCTGAGTTCATGTTTCCTTCTATCGCAGGGCTGGTGGGTAATATTCTGGGCGCTGAGTTTGAAAATGAGGACGCGCTGGCGGTTGCCATTAGTAATGCGTTAGATGAGGAAACAATTCAAGCGCAAACAAATGACGAGCAAGCACATCAAACGTCGAATGACGCGACGGCTGAGGCAACACAGCCAGCTAATACACAGCAAGCTAACGGACTAGAAACGATAGAAGACACAGCTGCCCCTGTAAAAGCTGAACGCCAAGCGGTGAAAATGCTCAAGGTCGATCAGTCAAAAATAGATTACTTAATGGACATTGTTGGCGAGCTAACCGTTGCCAAAAATTCTCTGCCTTATCTTGCAAAGCAGGCAGAAGAAGAGGGAGGCAGTAGAAAGCTCAGTAAGCAAATCAAAGCCCATTTTTCCATTGTTAACCGATTAACAGAATCGCTCCAAAGTGCAGTGCTTCAGATTCGTATGGTGCCTGTTTCCCACGTATTTCAACGCTACCCTCGCTTAGTGCGGGATTTAGCCAGAAAGCTCGATAAAAAAATCGAGTTGTGTATGCAGGGGGAAGATACCGAGTTTGACAAAAATTTAATTGAGTCCTTATCTGAACCGCTTATTCACTTGCTAAGAAATAGCATAGATCACGGCATCGAGTCTCCTGCAGAGCGACTTGCAGCAGGAAAACCTGAAGTAGGTCGCATCGACCTCCTCGCAACGCCGCTTGATGATAGCGTAATCATAGAGATTCGCGATGATGGTAAAGGCATTGACCCTCAGAAAATAAAGCTTTTGGCATTTCAAAAAGGGGTTATCAGCGAAACGCAGCTTGAAAACTTGGATGATAATGAAGCGCTACAATTAATCTTTGCCGCTGGTTTTTCTACGTCTGAGCAAGTGTCAGATTTATCTGGGCGCGGCGTTGGAATGGATGCGGTAAAAACGATGGTTAGTCAGGCCGGCGGCACAATCGAAATGCAAAGCGAAGTGGGAGTAGGAAGTACTTTCAAACTATTGCTGCCCCAAACTATGTCAGTGAACCGAGTAATGATGTTCGAAGTGAATGATCAAATGTTTGGTGTTGGAATGGATGCCGTTGTTGAGACTGTCAAAGTGCCTACTGCCGATATCCAGCGTATTCGCAACGAACACGTACTGGTTATCCGCGAAAAGCTCATACCTCTTTGTGACTTGCGTGAAGCGTTAGGTTTCGAAGCAGCCGAAGAAAGGGAAGAGCATTCAATTCTTGTGGTATCAACGCCTCAGGGAGAGTTTGGATTAATCATTGATAAATTTCACGAAGGGATTGACGTTATTCAAAAACCGCTCGAAGGCGTGTTGGCCGGATACGCTCACTTCTCGGGAACGGCGCTGCTTGGCGACGGGCGTGTGTTATTGATTATCAACGTTCAAGAGGTATTAGCAAAATGCCTATAGCTTACAAAAAGAAAGTCGCGGTCATGACCGGGCACTGTGAAATAGAAGAAGCTGAAGCGCTCTTTGCTTGGTTGAATGAAGAGACTGCCCGACAAGTTAATTTAAAAGCCTTAGGTAGCGCACATACTGCTGTGTATCAGGTATTGCTAGCTAAGAAGCCAAAAGTGAGCGTGTGGCCTGAAGCCGATGCACTATATTGGCTGACTGAAATGATGCAAAACAAGCAGAGTAAAGTGTGGTTCGAATGAGAGTGATCACGGTAGCTAATCGCAAAGGCGGTACGGCGAAAACCACCACGGTGGTAAATCTTGCTTATGGCTTCGCACAAGCGAATAAACGGGTCATTGTGTTGGATCTTGATAATCAAGGCCATGTTATGCATGGCTTAAAAGCACTAGGATGCGTTCAACAAAGCGATATAACTGAACTGCCTCTCAACACCTTCTTTACCTCTATTGTGAAGTGCGCTGACAACATATATGCGACCGATGTTGATACTTGTAATGCGAATACAAATGAAGAAATCACGCTAGATGTATTGCGTAACTGGTGCGACTCGGAAGCGGTAACGAAATATTTCGATATTGTTCTTATTGATACACCGCCGACATTGAGCCCGCAGCTTATGGCTGCGCTATCGGCAGCGACCGACATTATTATTCCAGCAACGCCCCTTCCACTGGCAAGTGACGGTGTTCAGAAACTGCTCAATGCGTGCAGAAATGCAATGGCGGAGCGAAAGTTTAGAGCAACCAAACTCACTATTTTACCCGTCATGGTAGAACAAAATCTAAAATTGCACAGACAGGAGTTAAGTAACTGGTACGGGCGCTATGGACGAAGCAAAGTGCTTAATCCCATTAGAAAGAGCATCAAACTCGCCGAGGCATTTGCAGAGAATAAGCCTGTATTTGCCTATGCTCCTAATAGTCGTGGCGCACATGACTATACTGAATTATGTAAACAATTAATTGGCTAACACGAGAGGTAATGCAATGAGCGCAATACACTTAGTAGATGACTCGGCCACCATGTTAATGAGCATGGAAATGTTATTAAAACGAGCGGGCTATACGGTCACAAAATCAGAGAGTGCGGAAGCGGCTATGACAGCCCTTGAATCAATCAGTCCTAAACTAATTATCACAGACTTAAACATGCCTGGCATGAACGGCATAGAGCTTATTAAAACGTTGAAACAGCAGTCTAAGTTCAGGTTCACACCCATGTTGATGTTAACCACTGAATCACAACAGAGTCGTCGAGAAGAAGCGAAAGCGGCGGGCGCGACAGGTTGGCTTGTTAAGCCTGTTGAGCCAGAGCAGTTATTAGGTGTAGTAAAGCAGTTGGTGCCAACTGCATAAGGTTAGATTATGAAAGTACTTGAAAAAACAAAGCAGTATTATGAGTTGGTACTCGCTGAGAAGTTTAAAGTGCTTAAGGATAAGACGAATAAAGTTCAGGACTCACTTTTACTTTGGAGCGGTTTGGTTGGTGTGTCTATATTGAGCATGGCAATTTCGTTGAATGTATCGCCACAGCTATTAAATGGGCAAGCAGGTACCGTTGCCACAATACTGGGTTTCTTGAGTTTTATTAGATGGTATTCGCATAGGCAAACAAGCGTATTCAAAGCCAGTCTTAATAAACAGGAGAGTTATTTACAAGAAACGTCTGAGCAACTCAACGAAACACATGCTCAAGTCAGTGAATATGTAGCCATACTCAAAGGCCAGATGGACGGCATAAGCGCTATCACAGAAGATGCATCGATGGAATTGATGAAGGCGCTGTACGAAATTGAAAGTAGCATTCAAGACAGCATAGATAACGTTGAGTTAGGGCAGAAGAACGCGCTTAGCTGCAAAGAAAAAAGCGCCGATGAGTTTGAGCTGGCTGCAAAGCGCTTATCGAGTATTAAAGCCATGATCAGCACCCAGCGGGAACAGCAAATTGCAGATACAGAAGCGATTCAAGGGGTAATGCGTGAAGTTGAGAACCTCAAAGAACTTACGGAACTGGTTAAAAATATTGCTTCACAAACCAACTTGTTAGCGCTAAATGCGGCTATCGAAGCAGCTAGAGCCGGAGAATACGGAAGGGGCTTTGCGGTAGTGGCAGAGCAAGTACGTATATTGTCTTCCCAGTCTTCAGAAGCGGCTGAAAAAATAGAATCAGGTATAAAGTCCGCTCTTGATGCCGCGCATCATCAGGGAGAGAAAATGCTTACTTCAACGCGTGCTAACGATACGTGTGAACTATTAACGGGGTTTTCTGAATCGTTAGAAAACATTACGAGCCACTATCGGGTATTAGAAGAACTCAATCCCAAAATGCTGGCATGCTTTTCACAAAGCGCGACGGAAGTGGCGTCTAAAGTGAGTGGTGCAATAGCCAAGATTCAATTCCAAGATATTATTCGCCAGCGCACCGAACACGTGAAGTTAGAGCAAGATGCCATT
Organism: Alteromonas sp. CH_MED4-4; assembly: GCF_037029575.1. NCBI lineage: Bacteria > Pseudomonadati > Pseudomonadota > Gammaproteobacteria > Alteromonadales > Alteromonadaceae > Alteromonas > Alteromonas sp. CH_MED4-4. The sequence goes on from NZ_JAYMEU010000001.1 coordinate 317,396, forward strand.
GTTAGCCTGTTCGGACAATTCTCGTCTTACATCAATAATCGCGAACATTTTGACGAGTCTTTTAATTTAAGCACGAAAGAAATGTTTGAAAAATACGTTATGGAAGATCAGCGTAAAATCCACTTTGACATCAATGAATCTTCACCAGAAGAGAAAAATGAGTTTGAAGAGGCGCGAGAGCCAAAAATAGAACTCTTTTAGCTAAGGGCCCATCAGGGCCCAATAGCCTTTTTGACTGTGCTTTTGTTATTCTTTTGCTGGTAAGTCAAATAACAAGATAACTTACGCTTAAAGCGTTATTCGTTCAGCGGTGGCAAACGCCACATCCAGTTTGAAATAAGCGGCTTCATTAATAAAGTGCGGGTAGGTTTCAGTTTCGTTTTCCCATAGGATATCTTTGCCGTCAAACGTTCGAAATACCGGTGCCCCAGGCATGAGAGGTTTGAAATCGTTATCTTGCAGTGAATGATGGATCATGGCGGTACGTTTTCCATTAGCATCTAACGGAAAAGACACATTATCGCCTAAACGAAAAGCTTCACAGGCAGGCAAAGCGTCAATATTAATTTGCCCTTTATTATACGCGGCACAAAAATCCAATATTGCTTCAGCCATGGTTTGTGTTAGAAGGTAAACATCTTCTCTTAACACGCCCTGTGGCTGCCCACCCACTTCTATCATTACACCTTTCTTACCAGTGGTGCACAGGTAACCATGTTCAAGGTAGGGCTTTTCGTCTTCTACCAAAATGTTGGCTTCTGGCATTTGCTGCTTTACGTATCGCGCCAGCTGAATATGAAATTCATCCGCTTCCAAAATGATAAGCGTAGCACCCATTTCGCTGGTGGTGTTGTGAATATCAATCACAAAATCTGTGTTCGAATCACCCTTAGGCCCTAACTGTTGGTTAAGAGCCTTAGCAAGCTCAGCTTCTTTCGCAGAATTGTTATTCGATAAACGTTCAAAGGTAAACTGACGGTTTAAGTCTTCGTCTACGAAACGAACGTTTGCCGCAATGGCCGCTTCATTGGCGATGCTTAACGAAACATTTAGCTCATTAAATCGCGAAGGTAGCCCAAACTGTTGCCAGTTCCGAATAAGCTGAATACCACTGGTTTCATTTCCATGAGTACCACCAACAAGCGCGATAGAATTAAACATTCATGTTCCTTTTTGTATAGGTTGAGGATGAGGATGTGGAAGGCTGCGCAGCGAGCTATTGATTAATATTGTGACGAATTAATACGTTCGATTGCTGAGCATCTACCTACGACTTGGAGACCAAGTAAACCGATACTACACCACTGCGCTTTGTACGAGAATACGTCTTAGTGGAATTTACCTAAATACTGATGTTTGCCAAATTGTGTGGGAATGACATCGCGTATTAGTGCTTAAAGAAGTCATCTGATTGCTGTGCTAGCATCGCCTCTATCTCTTCAACATCGATATGCTTGGGCGTTGCGTCTTCTGCAGGCTTGCCGGCTATTTTTCTGTCTTCAGCGGCCCATTCACCTAAATCGATAAGTTGGCATTTTTTACTGCAAAAAGGGCGATATTCGCTTGTTGGTGCCCAAACAACCTGCTTGGCACAAATAGGACATTTCACTTCCATTATTTACTCCAGTGAAATACGTCTAAACGGCGAAGTTTGCGATTTGCTTATACTACCGCAGACGGGAAACAATAAATTAAAGACTCTGGCCTGCTGATCTTTGCGGTACATCACACGTCAGCAGGTCTTAAGTTTAACAGGCAGCTAAACGAAACTGAATACTGCTTTCCACTGCGCCAGATTGGCCCTCTTGAGGAGAAAATAGCATGAAGCGGAGTGCGTAACGGTATTTGTTGCCGCTAAGCGTAGGGTAATACCCTTCATCAACGCTACATTTAACGCGAATTAACTCGTTTTTATCTTCTGCAGCGCCTTGATAAAAACCGTTGTCAGCAACCACATTGACAAATTGACCTCGTTCGCGAATGAACGACAGGCTAACAGCAATAGCATCATCGAGTAAGGCTAACGTTTCAAGCCATTGCGCTATTTCAGCGAGGCGTTGTTCAAGGGGTTGTTGTAACCAAAAATGAAGATTGGGCAAATCGAAGCTACACGCGCCACCTGGAATGGCAAAGCGCTGCCTGATTGCGCTTAGCAGTTTATCTTCTTTCAAAGCACTACCAAAACGGCGGTCTGTTTTTAGCTTTTGTTTTAGGGTAAGCACGGTTTTTAGCGCTTGCTCTAAGGCGGTGCTGTCAATTTTCGGGTGCTTAGACCAATAAACCAAGTTCTTTTCATGGGCTTCGAGGTCTTTGGTAAGATCGGAGCGAAGATCCAGTCTTTCAATGAGATCAAGTAACTCGAAAAGCTGTTCAAAGAACACCAGCTGCAGATGAGTATGTTCTGATTTAGCCGTAATTTTAAGTTGTCCAAGCAGCTGCTCAACACGTAAATAGTTACGTACTTTTTCCTTTAGTGGAAATTCGAAAACAGCGTGACCCATGGAACCCCTTAAAACACATAGACTTAGAGAAATGTCGCTAAAAATTTAGCTGAACAATGAAAGGCAACAAGCCTAAAGCATCAAAGCGTTTAAGCCAAGTATACTTGTTCGCCAAATCTTTACTTTGACGTTAATTGGTCAAAAAAGTTTCAAAAAATCAATCCGTAAGGCTGCAACGCCCTGCTTTTTAGATGGTAAATTTAGTTATTAGGGATGTGTTTTTGCGTTAACTCCGTCTATCAACTTCACGCTTTAGATAGCAAAAGTAAGTGTTCATGCAAGGCCGAAACTTGCGAAGAGAGGGCGTTTAGGCTGGTGCTATTGTCTAGTACATGGTCTGCAGCGCTCAGCCGTTCTTTACGGCTAGCTTGTGACGCCATAATACTTTTTATCGTTGCTTCAGAGCTACCATCTCGCTTTAAGGCGCGTTCAAGCTGAAGCGCTTCAGGACAGTCAACCACTACTACGTGGTTACACATTTCAGTAAGCTTGTTTTCAACCAATAGTGGAACAGACAAGATGCAATAGGGGGAAGTCGATTCCATGATTAGCTGTTGCATGCGAGAACGAATAAGCGGGTGGAGAAGGCTGTTCAGCCAGGTTTTTTCATCTGGGTTAGCAAAAACCTTCTCTCGAAGTGCGGCGCGATCAAGGCTACCGTCTTCAAGCAAAATATGCTCGCCAAAATGCTCAGCTATTTGAAGTAACCCTTGTGAGCCCACGGCAACCACATCCCTTGCGACCTCATCGGCATCCACGATGTCTATGCCTAACGACGCAAAAATATCAGTGGCAGCAGATTTACCGCTACCTATCCCGCCAGTAAGGCCTACTACAAAGGGAGTCTGCTTATTCATAATGCCGGCACCTTCTAACTAAAGTACGTAATCAAGATAGGTGGTAATAATGGCATCTTTAAAAAGCAGTGTCAGCCAACCCGCCACTGCGAGATAGGGACCAAAAGGAATTGCCAGCGACTTACCTTTGTTTTGAATCACCATTATGAGTATGCCTGCAATTGCACCAACAAACGAAGAGAGCAAAATAATAATGGGCAAACCTTGCCAGCCCGTATAAGCGCCAAGTGCGGCGAGCAGCTTGAAATCGCCATAGCCCATACCTTCTTTGCCAGTGGCAAGTTTAAATAGCCAATAAACAGACCATAAACTTAAATAACCCGCCGCTGCGCCAATAATAGCGTCGGTGGTGCCTACAAAAATGTGTTGCGTGCTCAACAGTAACCCCAACCACAGTAGAGGCAGTGTCAACTGGTCAGGTAATAGCATCTTATCTAAGTCAATAAACAGCAGAGCAACGAGTATGTAGGTAAACAATACGGCCCATAGTGCTTGCGATGTGACACCAAATTGATAGGCCGCAAACGTACAGGCTAAAGCAGTAAACAATTCAACCAGCGGGTATCGAACTGATATTCCAACTTTGCATTTAGCGCATTTACCTTTAAGGAATAGGTAGCTAATAACAGGAATATTTTCCCATGCGCGAATCTTGTGGCCGCAGCTAGGGCATGTGCTGTCTGGTTTTACAAGGTTGAATACTTCCTCTGACGCTGTTGAGTTTTTATCGTTAGGTGTCGGCTCACCCTCGCTAAAATAGCTTTGGTACTCTTGCTGCCAGCTGCGTTCCATCATAATAGGCAAGCGGTAAATCACCACGTTCAAGAAACTGCCAACCATTAAACTTACAAAAAAGACTAGGGAATAGAATACAGCAGGGTAAAGCTGACTAAGCGTAATTATCGCGTCCATGGTATGTGATTCTTATGATTGTTGATTTTCGTTCTTTTAGTGCTGAGCCACGTTATACCACGTTACCCATCTGGAATATAGGGAGGTACATAGCCACAATCAAGCCGCCGATTACTACTCCGAGCACGGCCATGATCATAGGTTCAAGTAGGCTGGTTAGACCGTCTACCATATCATCGACTTCAGCTTCGTATATGGTGGCAATTTTACTAAGCATTTCATCAACCGCGCCCGACTCCTCACCAATGGCAATCATCTGCGTCACCATGTCAGGGAATACTTGTGTAGCGCGCATTGCAACATGCATTGGCATACCGCCCGCCACTTCTTTACGCATGTATAAAATGGCCTCGCGGTATACTGCGTTGCCCGAAGCACCTGCGGCAGATTCTAGTGCGCCAATAAGCGGCACACCTGCTGCAAAGGTCGTGGCTAGGGTTCGGGTAAAGCGCGCAATACTGGCTTTTTTTAGTATCTCGCCGATAACGGGAATTTTTAAAATGTTGCGGTCTACCGTGTCACGTAGCTTCTGGCTTCGCTTATAGGTGCGCATAAACATAAACCCAGCACCACCAATACCTATGGCGATAAAAATACCGTAGTCTTGGACGAACCGAGAAATAGCCAATACGAACTGGGTGAAGGCAGGGAGTTCTGCGCCAAAGCTGCTGAAAATCTCTTCAAACTGCGGCACAACAAATATAAGAAGGATAGTCGTAACAATAAAAGCAACAACCAAAACTGCGATAGGGTAAAACATCGCTTTTTTGATTTTTGATTTTAGTGCTTCGGCCTTTTCTTTATAGGTCGCAATGCGGTCATAAATGGTTTCAAGTGCGCCCGACTGCTCACCGGTATAAACCAAGTCGCAATATAAATCGTCAAAATAAAGAGGGTGTTTTCTGAGCGCCGATGAGAGCGGGTTACCTGATTTAACCTCATCGGTAATTTCGGCTAAGAGTTTCCGCATGGATTGCTTTGAGTGACCTTGTGCAATCATTTCTAACGATTGGATAAGTGTAACACCCGCGGCAAGCATGGTGGCGATTTGACGCGATATGACAGAAATGTCTGCTGGGGTTATTTTTTGGCCACCACCGAAAAGTGGTTTAGCTAGTTTTTTTACTTTGTTGGCAGAGATCCCTTGTCGACGAAGAAGGTTTTTTGCTTCGGATAAGGAAGTGGCAGAAATTTCTCCCTTACGTGATTGACCATGGCGGTCTTTTCCTTGCCAAATGAACACCGTTGCTGCTTTTGCCATGGTTTTTCTCTTTACTTTAGAAGTTATGTATCTCAAACACAAAAACGCCCAGACTTATCTGGGCGCTTTCCAAACAACTCAGCGATTAGCAAAGGTCTGCTGGAGTACAGCCTTTCGACCACTTAACGTTACCATCAGTAACGTCAGGAGTTAAAGTGTATGTAGCTGCATCAGTACCGTCTGTAAGGCCTGAGTCTCCAGAAGCAGTTGCTTTAATAACACCGTCAGTAACTGTTAGGCCAACAGTATCAGCATCAGCTGTAATAGGACCAGGAACGCCATTATCGCCTTCATCACAATCAGCAATGTTACCAGTAGAGGCATAACAGATCTCTACAGCAGTTTTTGCTGCTGCAGTTGCGTTAGTTACTTCTGTGAACTTCGCTTTTTGCGTGTAGTTTTGGTAAGCAGGAAGTGCGATTGCTGCAAGGATACCGATGATTGCAACAACAATCATTAGTTCGATTAGGGTGAAACCTTTTTGGTTTTTAGTATTCATGTTCATCATGGTTTTTCTCCGGGACGTGTATAACACGTAAAGTTTAAATCTAATTCAAATTGACGTTTATACCCGAGTCGTCCATTTAACGCCCCTGGTACTTGATACTCAGTATAGAATTTTATTTGTTACTGACAAGTATAGGCAAACATACCTATGTCTAGCTTTTTCAGTATGACACGGTTCGCCGCGCCTTGGCAGGCTTTATCACTTGAACTTTCGTATAAAAGTTAATGACTTAAGTGCGTATGCCTATCTATACACAAAAAGCATTATTGAGAAATGACTGAACAGAATGACGAGTAATCGTATTGTAATTTATACATCTACTCGGTGATTTAAAATCACTGTGTAACCTCAACCATTAAGGTCTCAGCAATTAAAGCCACAATATAGGGAAGTGATAATTGCGATAACGTAAATTTCACTGAAATACTGTATCTTTATAATAAAACACGTGCAACAAAGAAGCCGCGTTAAAAAGGTGGAAGTACAAGGGGATAAGCAACACATTGGCTTACCTAATGTTAAATCCACCTTTAAAGCTTTTAATTTGGCTCTTTATCTTTCTTGCTCTGCTATGACAAATTAATGCGCAGCGACAAATCAATGGCCTGAACGTGTTTGGTTAAAGCTCCAGATGAAATGTAATCTACGCCTAGCTTAGCGAGAGACGCCAGTCGTTCATCAGTAATGTTTCCTGATACTTCCAGTTTACATTGACCTTTGTTGAGCGCTACTGCCTGTTGGATCTGTTCGTTAGAAAAATTATCCAGCATGACAATGTCGGCACCTGCACCAAGGGCTTGTTCAAGCTCGGTTAAACTCTCTACCTCTACTTCAACGGGCTTGCCCGGCATCATTGTTTTCGCTCGGCTTACGGCTTTTTCGATGTTTCCGCAAGAAAATATGTGGTTTTCCTTAATTAAGAATGCATCGAACAAACCCACACGATGGTTTTGACCACCACCACAACGCACCGCGTATTTCTGTGCGTGCCGCAAACCTGGCAACGTTTTGCGGGTATCGAGAATTGTAGTGTTGGAGCCATCTAAATACTTAGCGTAAAAGGCAGTAACAGTGGCGGTTGCCGACAGGGTTTGTAGGAAGTTAAGCGCCGTACGTTCTGCCGTCAATATCGCGCGAGCAGAGCCTTCCAAACTAACCAGTACGGTGTTGGCATCAACCTTGTCACCATCTTTTACATGCCACGTTAGCGATACCGACTCGTCGATTAGTGCAAATGCTTGGTTTGCCCATGCGATTCCACAAACCACGCAAGGCTCTCGCGTAATAATAGTGGCTTTTGCATTAACGCTTTCATCTATCAGGTTCGCCGTAATGTCGTTTGCAGCATTTAATTCGCCGCCAAGATCTTCAATAAGCGCGTTCGATACTTGCTCTCGAATCGCTTGCATGTCTGGTGATGTCATCTTCATCGCTATGATCTATGCTATCTGTGTATTTAAAGGGTACGCAATATTAACCATTCTCCGCGCTGAGTAAACTCTAATTGGCGAAGAACACTCATTCCCAGCAATATATGGTCATCTTGCATACCGGGGTTTAAGTTTGCTTTTACATCGCGCACCACAATTTCACCAATGCGCAAAGTTTCAATGGTCGATTCGGCGACTCTTACAACGCCGTTAGCTGTGCTGGCCAACCCTTCTCGACCCGCTTTGAGTTGAAGCTTGTTGGCCAAATGAGCGGGAACGGCCACGTCAGTGGCACCCGTATCAACAAGAAATACGACTTCCTCACCATTAATATAACCTGTTGTCACATAGTGACCTTGGCGATTTTGCTTAAGTCGGACTTCGGTTTGTGAACCAATACGCTCTGATGTTGGTTCGCTATTTGGGTTAATTTGTTTTTCTAAAAGATCTGAGAAAACAAAAACCAGTAGACCAAAACCGCAAATCCAAGCAAGCGCAACCATCCATTTACCCGTCGACGCTGTCAGGTCTTGTTGTTCATTCATGCTTCTACCTTTCTTATAATAGTGGTGCACCGCTTTTCGTATTGCTAAATACTCGGCGTAATCTCTTAAGCAAAGGACTAACGTGCTGATAAGCTTATTAGAATGCAATGTATAGCCCTATACACTTATATCCATATACAATGTAGGCTATAACGCAGAAAATCAATTATCGAAGCAAATACTATGGTGCTTTACAACGAAGCAAAGTACACAGCAAGTCCGCATTATGATGCCCGTCCTGACAGCGCAGACGTTAGCCTGTTAGTGATACACAATATTTCACTACCTCCTTCACAGTTTGGTACGCCGGGCATTCGCCAATTGTTTACCGGAACCCTCAATCCTGATGAACATCCTTTCTATAGAGAAATTGCTGGGTTACGGGTCTCTGCTCATTGTGTAATTTATCGAACGGGTGAAATAGAGCAATTTGTGCCCTTTGAACAGCGGGCATGGCACGCGGGCCTGTCTTCATTTCAAGGCCGCAGCCGCTGTAACGACTATGCTATAGGTATTGAACTTGAAGGTACTGATACGTTGCATTACACCGATGCACAGTACAAAGCCCTTGGCGAACTCACTGATTTTATTACGAGATACTATCCTCGGATCACTTTAGGGCGTATCGTAGGCCATAATGATATAGCACCAGGGCGAAAAACTGACCCTGGTGCATCTTTCGATTGGGCAAGATATAGAATGCGCGTTGCTGGGTTTAAATAATTTAACTAATCCGCACTGCAGAAAAAAGGAAACTCAATACCTATGATGTTAATGAGCTTGCTATTAGTTCTCAGCCTCGAGCGGTTGATAACAAAAACACCTAATTGGCATATTGAAAAGTATGCCGCTCAATATCGTGCTTTTCTTCAAGATAAAGGGTTGATTAAGTTTCAAGAAGGAAATGAAGGTGAGGAGGGGAGTAAAAAGGCCTCATCCACAGCACTTTATTTCTATCTTTTACTTCCCGCAGTAGTGCTGGGAGCAATTGAATACTGGGTACTTGGTGCATTTCTTACGTTTATAGAGCAAAGCATAATTTTGTTCATCTGTATTGGCTGCCCTGCATTGCGAGCCGTCTACAAGAGTTTTTTGAATGCTGCTGATCGAGGTGACCTTCAGGCGTGCAGTATGTACACCGACCAACTTGGGCATTGTGCAAGTCAAACAGACAGTGACGGAAGTGCGGGTACAGAAGGCAAAACTTTTGGCCAACACCTTACCTGGCTTAACTATCAACACTATGCCGCTGTGATGCTGTGGTTTATTGCTTTTGGTGCACCTGGCGCGCTGTTTTATAGCTTGAGTCGAAGCACAACCGAGGCATTGTGTGATGCAAATCACCCTTTAAAAGCCGCTGCGGGAAGATTGATGTTTGCGCTCGATTATATTCCTGTTCGCGTTACCGCTTTTGGCATGTTGATGATGGGACATTTCTCACGAGCGTTGCCTGAGTGGATTAAGTATGCACTTCAGTTCGATGTACCTGCATACGATGTGCTTACACAAATTTCTTCGAAAGCTGAGATTCTAACGCCTGATGAACAGCAGTTGCAGGCTGAAAATGCAGCAATAGAACCGAAGGTGCTTGTAAAGTTAGCAAAACGTAATGTTATTTTTCTTCTTGTAATAACATCAGCGCTCACGCTTGTAGGCAGTCTTGCATAGTCATTATTTTTAACATTTACTAGCCTACTTGGCTTAGAAGGGCGTTTGGTCTATTTATTAATTGTATGTAGATCAGGCGCTTTGCCCCTATTACTGCATTCTCCCTTCCTCATCAGACCAGTTTGCGGTTACTGATTTTTCTTAACAAATTCAACAATAAAGCTTAACACCCAGCAAAAGGTAAATGCTTTGCTATGCTTGTGAGTATTTACCTCGAAATCGATCTGCCTTAAACTAGATAGGTAAAATGGTATTACCAATTGTGTTTGTGATTAAATATTCCACGATTATTTTTTACATTCACCGCTTTTATAACGTCGCTATTGTTATAGAGCAGGGTTTAAATAAAAGGATACGTAGCGCGCATGCGGCAGCAGCGAAAAAAACTCTCTGATGTGATTACCGAGCAACTCGAGTCAATGATACTCGACGGTACGTTATTGGCTGGTCAGAAATTACCGCCAGAGAGAGAGCTTGCGCTTGAATTTGATGTATCGCGACCTTCGCTTAGGGAAGCCATTGGTAATTTACAGGCACGTGGGTTGGTAGAACGTAAGCAAGGCGGCGGTACGTTTGTTAACCGCAACCTTAACTCAGCCATGACAGACCCCCTAATGGACTTAGTTAGCCAGCGTCCTGAAACTCAATTTGATTTGCTTGAATTTCGTCATGCGCTTGAAGGGATGGCGGCGTACTACGCGGCACTTCGTGGTCAACCTGAAGATTACAACGCATTGAAGCAAGCATTGAACGACGTACCTACGCCTAAAGCACACGAAAGCAAGCGTGCCCAAGCTGAGGCGCTAGGACAGTTTTATATCATTATGGCAAGAGCATCACACAATATGGTGTTGTTGCACGTAATGAGCACCATGCAAAGCATGCTGGTGGACAATATTGAACGAAACTTCGACATGCTGGCAGCGCACCCTGAAGCGGTGGAAGACATTGCTAAGCAGCGTCGTGAAATTGTAGAAGCCATTGCTTCTCGCGACCCTGAAGCTGCGCGTCAGGCATGTAATACGCATTTGGCGTTTATTGAAAAAACGCTATTAACCATTAATCAACGCGATACCCGCGTACAGCGCGCATTGCGACGATTAGAGATTTAGTTACTAGTCTGACCTTTTATAAGATAAGGGCTAGATAGCTATTCATTCGCAGAGGCCGGTCAGGTTTTTCCTGTGCCACTGCAAAAGCAGGTGAGCCAGATTGGGTCACTGTGAGTACAACGTAATTTAGTTTTCCTTCTTTTAGCGCCTTTAAGAGTAGAGGCAATGCTAAGGGAGGATTTTCTATATAAGCAAAAAATAGGATGGCACCATGTCTGATATGATGCACCAAGATGTAGATCCTCAAGAAACTAAAGAGTGGATTGATGCGCTTGAGTCGGTTTTAGAAGAGGAAGGCGTAGAACGCGCCCACTATTTACTCGAAAAACTTATTGATAAAGCTCGTCGCAGCGGAGCGCATCTACCGTATGACGCAACTACTGCCTACATCAATACTATCCCAGCAGCGCAAGAGCCAAAAATGCCTGGCGACTTGACCATCGAAGCGCGCATCCGTGCGGCGATTCGTTGGAACGCATTGATGATTGTATTGCGTGCATCTAAGAAAGACCTAGAGCTTGGTGGCCACATTGGTAGCTTTGCATCATCGGCTATGCTTTACGATGTTGGCTTTAACCACTTCTTCAAAGCGCCTAACGAGAACCAAGGCGGCGACTTTATTTTCGCTCAGGGCCATATTTCTCCAGGTATTTATGCGCGCTCATATATGGAAGGCAACTTAACTGAAGAACAGTTAAACAACTTCCGTCAAGAGTGTGCTGGCGATGGTCTGTCGTCTTACCCACACCCTCACTTGATGAAAGACTACTGGCAGTTCCCAACCGTATCTATGGGTCTTGGTCCACTTCAAGCTATCTACACAGCGCGCTTCCTTAAGTACCTAACTAACCGTGGTATCAAAGACTGTTCAGGTCAGCGCGTTTACTGCTACATGGGTGACGGTGAGTGTGATGAGCCAGAAAGCTTGGGTGCAATTGGTCTTGCTTCTCGTGAAGGCCTAGACAACCTAACGTTTGTTATCAACTGTAACCTTCAGCGTCTAGACGGACCTGTACGTGGTAACGGCAAAATTATCCAAGAACTTGAAGGTACGTTCCGCGGCGCTGGCTGGGAAGTAGTGAAAGTTATTTGGGGTAGCTACTGGGATGAGCTATTAGCTCGTGATAAATCTGGCAAGCTTATCCAGCTTATGGGCGAAACGGTAGACGGTGAATACCAAAACTGTAAAGCCAAAGGCGGCAAGTACACCCGTGAAAACTTCTTCAACAAGTATCCTGAAACAGCGGCACTTGTAGCGAACATGTCTGACGACGACATCTGGCGCTTGAACCGTGGTGGTCACGATCCAGTTAAAGTATTCGCGGCTTACCAAAAAGCCATTGATACGAAAGGACGTCCAACGGTAATCCTTGCTAAAACGGTTAAAGGTTTTGGTCTAGGTGCATCAGGCGAAGCACAAAACGTAGCGCACAACGTTAAGAAAATGGACGTTGATTCAATCAAAGCGTTCCGCGATCGTTTCAATATTCCTGTAGCAGACGAGAAAATTGCTGACCTGCCATACTTCAAGTTCGACGAAGACAGCGAAGAAATGAAGTACCTTCGTGAGCGTCGTGAAGCACTAGGCGGTTACTTGCCTTCTCGCCGTGAACAGGCTGAAGAGCAGCTTGAAATTCCTGAGCTAAGTGCATTCGACGCCATCTTAAAAGGTTCAGGTGACCGTCAAGTATCGTCAACCATGACGTTCGTACGTGTACTTAACGCGCTATTGAAAGATAAGAAAATTGGTAAGCGTATTGTGCCAATTATTCCTGATGAAGCCCGTACATTCGGTATGGAAGGCTTGTTCCGTCAGGTAGGTATTTACGCCAATGAAGGCCAGAAATACGTACCTCAAGATGCCGACCAAGTAGCTTACTATCGCGAAGATAAGAAAGGTCAGGTATTACAAGAAGGTATTAACGAGCTAGGTGCAATGGCATCGTGGGTTGCGTCGGGTACGTCTTACTCAACGTGTAACGCTACCACTATTCCGTTCTACATCTACTACTCGATGTTTGGTTTCCAACGTGTTGGTGACTTGGCGTGGGCAGCAGGCGATAGCCAAGCACGTGGTTTCCTTTTAGGCGCAACTGCGGGTAGAACCACACTTAACGGTGAAGGTCTACAGCACCAAGACGGCCACTCACATGTTCAAGCGAACCTAATTCCTAACTGTATTACTTACGACCCAACGTATGGTTACGAAGTAGCAGTTATCGTTCAAGACGGTCTACGTCGCATGTACGGTAATAACGAGAATATCTTCTATTACCTAACATTGATGAACGAGAACTATCAGCATCCTGCAATGCCAGAAGGTGATGATGTTGCTGAACAGATCATTAAAGGTATCTACAAGCTTGAGCGTGTTGAAAATGACAAGTCTAAGCTGAATGTTCAGTTGATGGGCTCAGGTACTATCTTGAACGAAGTGCGTAAAGCGGCACAAATTCTTTGTGACGACTACAACGTATCATCTGACGTTTACTCAGTGACCTCGTTCAACGAGCTAGCGCGTGAAGGCCAAGACGTAGCACGCTGGAACATGCTAAACCCAGAAGCTGAGCAAAAAGTACCTTACATTGGTCAGGTAATTACGAAAGACGCAGGTCCTGCGATTTCTGCCACTGACTATGTGAAGAACTACTCAGACCAAGTACGTGCGTTCATCGAAACTGAATACCGCTGCCTAGGTACAGACGGTTTCGGTCGAAGCGATAGCCGTGAAAACTTGCGTACTCACTTTGAAGTTAATGCGTCATACATTGTGGTGGCATCACTTTACGAATTGGCTCAGCGCGGTGACGTTGAGAAGAAAGTGGTAGCAGAAGCCATTAAGCGTTTTGAAATTAACGCTGAAAAACTTAACCCACTTTACGCGTAAGCCAGATAAGGTATTTTACATATGTCAGATATTCAAAAGATTATCGTACCCGACGTAGGCGGTGACGAAGTTGAAGTTATCGAGCTATGTGTTGCCGTAGGCGACAACATTGAGGCTGATGAAGGCGTTGTTACTGTTGAAAGTGACAAGGCGTCAATGGACATCCCAGCACCGTTTGAAGGTGAGATTGTTAGCCTGACTGTATCAGTAGGCGATAAAATCAAAGAAGGCGATGTGATTGGTGAAATGAAAGTTGCCAATGGTGACAGTGCCGATGAAGGCGCGTCTGAAGAAAACGCTTCAGATGAATCTTCTAAAGAAGATGCACCTAAGCAAGAAGCACCAAAAGACGAAAGCAAGTCAGAAGCAGCGCCAGCTGCGTCTGGCAGCAGCGAAGTGATTGAAGTTGCAGTTCCGGATATCGGTTCTGACGACGAAGTAGACGTAATCGACGTATTGGTTTCAGTGGGCGACACCATTGAAAAAGAAGATGGGCTAATTACCCTTGAAACCGATAAAGCAACCATGGACGTTCCTTCAACACACGCAGGTACGGTGAAAGAAGTATTCATCAGTACTGGCGATAAAGTGAAAGAAGGTACGGTAGTGATCAAGCTGGAAGTAGCGGGCTCAGGCTCGTCTTCAAGTGAATCGGCGTCTAGCGATGCGTCTTCTGAAGCATCTGCACCGGCTGCGCCAGAAAGTGCAAAGCAAGAATCAGCGCCAGCGGCGTCTGCAGGTAGCGAGACTATCGAAGTTGCTGTACCAGACATTGGTGAAGACGGTGAAGTAGACGTTATCGATGTACTTGTATCAGCTGGCGATACCGTTGAAAAAGAAGACGGCCTTATCACGCTAGAAACTGATAAAGCGACCATGGATGTGCCTTCAACACATGCAGGTACGATTAAAGAAGTCTTTATCAAAGCGGGTGACAAAGTTAAGCAAGGCACCTTGGTTGTTAAGCTTGAGACCAGCGGTGGTTCGTCTTCAAGTGCAGCTGAAAAGCCTGCTGAAGCGCCTAAGCAAGAAGAGACTAAACAAGACTCACAGCAAGAAGATACTCAACAAGCGTCACAGCAGGAAGCCTCGCAAGGTCGCTCTCCTGTGCCTCCAGCGCCAGAAGCCAAAAATACAGGTAAAGCACATGCTTCTCCTTCGGTTCGCCGTATTGCTCGTGAGTTTGGTGTAGACCTTACTCAAGTTAACGGCTCTGGTCCTAAAAACCGTATCTTGAAAGAAGACGTTCAAGCCTATGTGAAAGCTGAGCTTGCGAAACCTCGCACAGCAGCAGCTTCAGGCAGTGCTCCTGTGGGCGACAACGTACTTCAAATCGTTCCGGTTAAGCCTGTTGATCACAGCAAGTTTGGCGAGATTGAAGAACAAAAGCTTTCTCGAATTCAAAAGATCTCTGGACCGTTCTTACACCGTAACTGGGCGACTATCCCGCACGTT
Organism: Alteromonas sp. CH_MED4-4; assembly: GCF_037029575.1. Lineage (NCBI taxonomy): Bacteria > Pseudomonadati > Pseudomonadota > Gammaproteobacteria > Alteromonadales > Alteromonadaceae > Alteromonas > Alteromonas sp. CH_MED4-4. The sequence continues at coordinate 332,532 of NZ_JAYMEU010000001.1, forward strand.
ACGCAGTTCGACGAAGCAGATATCACTGAAGTTGAAGAATTCCGTAAAGAGCAGAACGCTTACCACGCGAAAATTAAGTCTGGTCTTAAGATCACACCACTAGTATTCGTTATGAAAGCGGTAGCGAAAGCGCTTGAGAAATACGAAGTATTCAACTCATCACTGTCTGACGACGGCGAGAGCTTAATCATTAAGAAGTTTATCAACATTGGTATTGCGGTTGAAACACCGGGAGGCCTTGTTGTACCTGTTATTCGTGACGTGAATAAGAAAGGTATTGAGCAGCTGTCTCAAGAGCTTATTGAAACATCTAAGAAAGCCCGTGAAGGCAAGCTTAAAGCGGCTGACATGCAGGGTGGAACGTTCACCATCTCTAGTCTAGGTGGTATTGGTGGCACGGCGTTTACGCCTATTGTAAATGCACCAGAAGTCGCCATATTAGGTGTGTCTAAGTCTGAGATGAAGCCTAAGTGGAATGGTAAAGAGTTTGAGCCGCGCTTAATGGTGCCGCTAAGCCTGTCATACGACCACCGAGTCATCGATGGTGCGGTAGGTGCAAGATTCTCTACTGAGGTTGCTGCAAACCTAACTGACTTACGCAGAATCATACTTTAAATAAAAGGTCGAAAAAGTTTACAATATCAGTAACATTTTCGACGATTTTATAAGCCCATTTGGTGGCATTTAGGTTATGCTATTACACAAAAGTAATAGCATGACCCTACAAGAACAGGATTGAGGTTCACAATGAGCGAAATTAAAACGCAATTGGTGGTACTGGGCGGCGGCCCTGGCGGTTATTCAGCAGCATTCCGTGCGGCTGACTTAGGTATTGAAACAGTTATCGTAGACTCTCGCGACACGCTTGGTGGTGTTTGTCTTAACGTTGGCTGTATCCCTTCAAAAGCCCTTCTTCACGTTGCTAAAGTGATGAAAGAAGCGAAGCACCTTGCTAGCCACGGTGTATCGTTTGGCGAGCCTACCATCGATTTAGATAAAATCCGCGAATACAAAGACGGCGTTGTTAAGCAACTAACAAATGGCCTTAGCGGTATGTCTAAAATGCGTAAAACCAAGCATGTACAAGGCTTCGGTAAATTTACAGGTGCAAACACCCTAGAAGTAAAAAATGGTGACGACGTTACTACTATTACTTTCGAGAAAGCGATTATCGCTGCGGGTTCTGAGCCAGTAAGCCTACCGTTCATCCCAGAAGATGATCGTGTAATTGACTCAACTGGCGCACTGGAAATGAAAGACATTCCAGAGAAAATGCTAGTACTAGGCGGTGGTATCATCGGTCTAGAAATGGGTACTGTGTACGAAGCACTTGGCTCGAACATTGATGTAGTTGAATTCTTAGATCAGCTAATTCCAGCAGCTGACAAAGACATCATGAAAGTGTTCATGAAAGACTACAAAGACAAGTTTAACATCATGCTTGAAACCAAAGTGACTGCGGTTGAAGCAAAAGACGATGGCTTGTACGTAACATTTGAAGGCAAGAAAGCGCCTGCAGAGCCAGTACGCTACGACAAAGTACTTGTTGCTGTTGGTCGTAAGCCAAACGGTAAGCTAGTTGGCGCAGATGCAGCTGGCGTAAACGTTGACGAGCGTGGCTTCATCAACGTTGATAAGCAAATGCGTACTAACGTTGACCACATCTTCGCAATCGGCGACCTTGTAGGTCAGCCAATGCTTGCGCACAAAGCGGTTCACGAAGGTCACGTTGCAGCAGAAGTTATTGCTGGACAGAAGCATTACTTCGACCCACGCGCTATTCCTTCAGTAGCGTACACTGAGCCAGAAGTTGCTTGGGTTGGTCTAACTGAAAAAGAAGCGAAAGAGCAGGGCGTAAGCTATGAAACAGCAACGTTCCCATGGGCTGCTTCAGGCCGTGCAATTGCATCTGATGCAACTAACGGTATGACCAAGATGATTTTCGAAAAAGAAACGGGCCGCGTAATCGGTGGTGCTATGGTAGGTACCAACGCGGGCGAAATGCTTGGCGAAATCGGCCTAGCTATTGAGATGGGTGCTGACGCTGAAGACGTAGCATTGACTATCCATGCTCACCCAACGCTTAACGAATCAATTGGTCTTGCGTCTGAAATCTTCGAAGGAAGTATTACTGACCTGCCAAACCCGAAAGCGAAGAAAAAGAAGTAAATTAGCTTCTTTGTTCGAACTACGAAAAAACCGCTCATTGAGCGGTTTTTTTATTAGGGCTTTGAATGTTTTAGAACCACTTTACCTGCGATAACACAACGCGATGACGAACATGCTAAGTCTCGCCGAGTGGGTAGTTATCTAAGCAGACTGGTATTAAGCCGTTTCTTTTCCAACCGCTACAGTGTCGCGTTCTTCGTCCATTTCATCATTGCTGGGCGTTTTCAAATGCGCTGGCGTGAATTCTTCACAGTCCATATTGCGCTGGTCCATAAAGCGTTTAACCGTTTCGGCGCAATAGGCTTTTCTACAGCATTGAGAGAGCAGCATTTCATGACGCTGTACACGCTCGCGAATAAATCTAACCACGAGACCTCTAAGCCACTGTAAACCCGCGTCTTGATCCTGACGTTTGTGCCACATTACAGACAGCGGAGAGCTGACAATTTCTATTGGCGTTTCAAATACCGCCAATTCCCCTGAGAAAATTTCTTTTTCCATTACCAAAGATGGTGCTACACAAATAAGGTTGCTCTCTTTTAATAACGGTGTAGCGTTATAAAACTGGTTTACTGACATTGCCACGCGGCGCTTAAGGCCTAAATTCGCCAGCACCTGATCTGTAGGGCCAGTCACATCGCCTGTAACAGAAACCAGAAGATGATCAGCCGCGACAAAGTCTTCTAAAGTCAATTGAGATTTTGCTAATGGATGATCGGGGCGCATTACCACAACCCAGCTTGGGTCGAGAACATGTTCGGCATGAATAACAGAGCCAGGCTTCTGATATTTAGAGAAAGTGAGCTCTGCTTCAGCGTCCTTGAGTATTTTGTCGGTTTCCATGTCGTAATTAGGAATGGCATGGATGTTAATACCTGGCGCTTCATTCTCAATCACTTTGCGTAGCGGCCCCCACACCATAGAAACGATGCTGTCAGTTGCAGCTATACGAAAGGTACGCTTAGCTGTTGCAGGGTTAAAGTCAGTTGGGTTAACGGCGACTTCGAGTTCGCCTAAAGGGCCCTGAATCTGACTCCATAAGTTTTTAGCAAATGAGGTAGGTTGAATACCACGGCCGTCTTTAACGAACAGTTCATCTTTCCAGGCTGTGCGCATACGAGAGAGTGCGTTAGATACCGCAGGTTGCGTCATCGACAGCCTGTCAGCTGCGCGGGTAATTGCACCTTCGGTCATGATGGCATCAAAAATCATCAATAAATTTAAATCATGTGGACGCATGGTTGTCTCCGGTGTCTATTGCGGACAATCTACTTTCATCTACCGAACGATGAAAAAAGCTGCCGTTTACTTCTTTTTTGGCTATGTAATTTAACTGACATAGTTTAGTTATTGGTTATAGCTAAAAGCATTTATTTTCCAAATGAATGCGACGAGCGACACTGGTACACTATATCGCTGTAACCGTTGATTTCCCTAAGCTCTCGCTTTTTATACGGTTATTCTCATTTTCTCTGCGAAACCATTCTTCTAAATCTTTAAAAGCAGTTGTCTCTGTCAGCCCGATCTTCAATATATAATATCATGTGATGTGTTGCATATAAAAAGATAATTATTTTTATTGTTGGTGGCGATGCATAATGCACAGCATCAAACTTTAGTTTAATTTTTAAGAGAATCTTGCAATGAAAACTTTTACCCGTTTATTGGCAATAGTAAGCCTAACTGCGCTTGTCGCTGCATGCGGTGGTGACGAGCAGGATCCAAGTCAATCAATGAGCGCTGGCGCTAATGCTGGTGTTCCTGTTGATGTGGCAACGGTAGTGTCTCAGCGTTTAACCGAGTGGGATAATTTTACAGGTCGTTTAGAGTCTCCGCAAATTGTTGCGCTTCGCCCTCGCGTGTCGGGTTATATTGACTTTGTTGCATTTGACGAAGGCGAATATGTCGAACAAGGACAAACCCTATTCTTAATTGATAACCGCACGTTTAAAGCAGAAGTTGATCGATTGACTGCACAGCTTGAAGAAGCCAAAAGTCGCGTTCAGTTGGCTGAGCAAAACTATAGCCGTGCTTTTAAACTTCGTAAAACCCAGGCGGTTTCTGAAGAAGTTCTTGATGCCCGTTTAGCTGAGAAAAACCAAGCGCTTGCTAGCTTAAACCAAACGCAAGCCGCACTTGAAGTAGCGCGCCTAAACCGTGGCTTTGCTCGTGTTGAAGCACCTATTTCTGGACGTATTTCTCGCGCAAACATCACTGAAGGTAACTTTGTTACAGCAGGACAAACAGAGTTGACTCGCATCGTATCGACCGACCGTTTATATGCGTATTTCGATATTGATGAGCAGACGTACCTAAACTATCTAACCGATAAATCAGCGGCTTCAACAGCAGTGAGCGAGCAGCCGGTAGCGATGCGCCTTGCTAACGAGTCTGATTATAACCACTGGGGTCAAATTGATTTCATCGACAACCAGGTTAACGGTAGCACCGGCACACTTCGCGTTCGTGCCGTATTTAATAACGAAGAAGGTCGTTTAATTCCGGGATTATTTGCACACTTAAAATTGGCAGGTGACACCGATGAACAGGGCATTCTTATTAAAGAAAAAGCTATCGGCACAGATCTTAATAATAAGTTTGTACTGGTTGTAAACGACGAAAGTAAAGTGGAATACCGTGCGGTTAAGCTAGGCGACAAAGTGGGAAGCATGCGCATCATCACAAGCGGCTTGAACGTAAATGACACCATTGTGGTTGATGGCTTACAGCGCGTTCGCCCTGGTGCCCAAGTTGCCGCTAACGAAGTGCCTATGGGTGATGAAGATGCTCTGGCAAACTTATCTAGCTGGCAGTCACGTGTTGATAATGCAACACAAGTAACCCAAAACATGGCGCAATATGAGGATGTTTTATCTGGTGGTTCATTTGCCACAGGTACAGCAACAGCAGGTCTTAAGTAATGAACATTTCGCAGTTTTTCATTAGCCGTCCGATTTTTGCGGGCGTGCTTTCCCTACTTATTTTTATAGGTGGTGCAATTGCTGTCTGGCAACTACCTATCACAGAATACCCAGAAGTAGTGCCGCCTACCGTGGTGGTAACTGCGAATTATCCCGGTGCAAACCCAGAAGTTATCGCCGAAACAGTTGCAACGCCGCTAGAACAAGAAATTAACGGTGTTGAAAACATGCTGTATATGTCATCACAGGCAACCAGTGATGGCCGTATGACGCTAACAATTACGTTTGCCATTGGTACGGATCCAGATGAAGCCACGACGTTGGTACAAAACCGTGTAAATCGCGCGACACCGCGTTTACCTCAAGAAGTGCAGCGCTTAGGTGTGGTAACTGAAAAATCGTCACCAGATCTAACCATGGTAGTGCACCTGACGTCGCCTGATAATCGTTATGACATGCTTTATCTTTCAAACTATGCTGATCAGTTTGTTAAAGACGAGCTAGCGCGAATCAATGGCGTTGGGCAAGTGCGCCTGTTCGGTGCTGGTGAATTCAGCATGCGAGTATGGTTAGACCCTAACAAACTGGCTGCGCTCCAGTTAAACCCTGGCGATGTGGCAGCAGCTATTGCCGACCAAAACCAGCAAGCGGCGGCAGGTAGCCTAGGTGCACAGCCTACGGGTACCAGCGAATTTCAGCTGCTTATCAATGTGCGCGGCCGTTTAAAAGATGAAGCCGAATTTGAAAATATTATTGTTAAGTCGGGTGAGAATGGTGAAATAACCCGTCTTAAAGACGTTGCGCGTATCGAACTAGGTTCAGAGTTTTATGCACTGCGTTCACTTATTAACAATAACCCTGCGGCAGCGGTGCCGGTTTTCCAAGCACCAGGCTCTAATGCAATCCAAATTTCAGATGACGTTCGCGCTCGTATGGCGGAACTGTCTAAGGCGTTCCCTGAAGGCCTTGAATACGAAATTGCCTACGACCCTACCGTATTTGTTCGCGGTTCAATTGAAGCGGTAATTAGTACACTTCTTGAAGCTGTATTGTTAGTTGTACTTGTTGTTGTGCTGTTCTTACAAACATGGCGTGCGTCTATTATCCCACTCGTAGCAGTGCCTATTTCACTTGTGGGAACGTTCGCCTTTATGCAGCTAATGGGCTTCTCGCTGAATGCACTGTCGCTGTTTGGTCTAGTGTTGGCAATCGGTATTGTTGTGGACGACGCCATCGTTGTTGTTGAAAACGTAGAGCGTAATATCTCTGAAGGCAAAGCGCCGTTTGAAGCCACCGTACAAGCAATGAAAGAAGTAACCGGTCCTATCATTGCCACAACACTGGTACTTGCTGCGGTATTCGTACCTACTGCTTTCATGAGCGGTCTTACTGGGCAGTTCTATAAGCAGTTTGCGCTAACAATTACTATCTCTACGGTAATTTCTGCAATTAACTCGTTAACGCTTAGCCCTGCATTATCTGCATTGCTGTTAAAACCTCACGGTAAAGCGAATGACTGGTTAACCCGTTTAATGGATAAAGTGTTTGGCCGCTTTGTATTTTCACCGTTTAACCGTTTCTTTGACCGTAACTCAAAGCGCTACACTGGTGCTGTGGGTGGGCTTATCCGCAAGAGCAGTATCATCATGGTGCTTTACGCGGGTCTGTTAGGGCTCACTTACTTCCAGTTTGCCAATACACCAACAGGCTATGTTCCGCCGCAAGATAAGCAGTATTTGGTCGCCTTTGCTCAACTGCCTAATGCAGCAAGCTTAGACAGAACTGAAGAAGTGATCCGTGAAATGTCTCGTATTGCTATGGAACACCCTGGTGTTGAAGATGCAATTGCATTCCCTGGCTTGAATATTAACGGGTTTACCAATAGTCCAAGCTCAGGCGTGTTGTTTGCAACGCTGACTGACTTTGATAAAAGAACGACGCCTGATCTATCTGGTGGCGCCATTGCTGCCCAGCTTAACCAGAACTTTGGGTCTATTAAAGGTGCCTTTGTGGCAATATTCCCGCCGCCACCAGTAATGGGGTTAGGCACGATTGGTGGTTTCCGTTTACAGGTTGAAGACAGAGGAAACCTAGGCTTTGAAGAACTTGAGCGCGTAACGCAAGAAGTGATTGGCAAAGCGTGGGCACACCCAGCGCTTACCGATGCATTTACCAGCTTCACTGTTGCTGTACCTCAGCTCGATGTAGATGTAGACCGTGAAAAAGCGGTGAGCCAAGGTGTAAACATCGATACCTTGTTTACCACCATGCAGGGCTACTTAGGTTCGTTATACGTGAACGACTTCAACTTGTTCGGTAGAACTTACCAAGTAAATGTACAAGCTGATGCCCAATACCGTCAGGACATTGAGAACATTACGCAGTTTAAAGTGCGTAATGCACAAGGTGAGATGATCCCGCTTGGCTCATTCTTGAACATTGAGCACAGTGCAGGCCCTGACCGTGTTATGCACTATAACGGATACGTCACCGCTGAAATAAACGGTGCAGCAGCGCCAGGCTATTCTTCTGACCAAGCGAAGGCAGCTATTGAAGAAATTCTGGCTGAAACGTTACCACTTGGCATGACTTACGAGTGGACTGAGATCACCTATCAGCAAATATTAGCGGGCAATGCATCGGCGTTTGTATTCCCATTAGTTGTGCTTTTAGTGTTCTTAGTACTGGCTGCGCAATACGAAAGCCTGCGTTTGCCACTGGCAATCATATTGATTGTTCCCATGACCTTGCTGAGCGCGCTTATTGGTGTGCAAGTTTATGGCGGCGACAACAATATTTTTACCCAAATAGGTTTGATTGTACTGGTTGGCCTTGCAACGAAGAACGCCATTCTTATTGTCGAGTTTGCAAAAGAGCTACAAGACAAGGGGATGGACGCGCTTTCAGCTATTAAAGAAGCAAGTCGCTTACGTCTTCGTCCAATACTAATGACATCCATTGCTTTCATCATGGGTGTACTGCCAATGGCGGTATCAACCGGTGCCGGCTCTGAAATGCGTCAGGCCATGGGGGTGGCAGTATTCTCAGGCATGATTGGTGTTACTGTATTTGGACTTATCTTAACTCCGGTATTTTATTACCTGATACAGCGTAAAGGTTAACTCTCCCGTCTACCCAAGCGTTGCCCTCTTAAGGGGCTCTTTAGGCCACTCATTTGAGTGGCCTTTTTTTTGCCACCATTGGTCAGCTTTTATGTCGTTTTGTGAAACCGAAAAGCTTATATTCGCTTGTATCCTGTTGAAAACAGAAAGAATGGAGATTCGAATGAAAATAGGTGCGGCGATAGTAATGGCGATGGGCATGGTGGTTGCTGTGTCTTTGCTTGGTGTTCAGGTGTCTTCTGCCATGAACGATATGCAAACGTGGGATAGAGTAGTAACCGTAAAAGGATTGTCAGAGCGAGAATACATTGCTGATCAGGTTATTTGGCCTATTCAATTTGTCGACGCGGGCAATGACTTACCTCAACTGTATGAACATATTGAAAAGAATAGCCTTCAGGTGGCTAGCTTTTTAGAAGAGAAGGGCATTTCAGCAGAAAGCATTACTATTGGAAAGCCTGAAATAAATGACAAATTGGCGCAACAATACGGAAGTAGTGAAAAAGCGCCATTTCGCTACAGTGCCATTCAAACCGTTACTGTCTTTTCCAATGATGTTGAAAAGGTGCGAGCGCTTATGCAGCAAATTGGGGAGTTAATTAAAACTGGTATTGTATTATCAGACCAAAGCTACCGCGCTCAGCCCGACTATGTATTTACCCGCTTAAACGAAGTAAAGCCGGAAATGATTGAAGAAGCTACGCTCAATGCGAGAGAGGTTGCGGAAAAATTTGCCAAAGATTCAAAAAGTACTTTGGGCAAAATTAAGCGCGCTAACCAAGGGCAGTTCAGTATTTCTAGTCGCGACAGTCATCATCCACATATAAAGAAAGTGCGCGTGGTTTCTACAATCGAATACACACTTATCGACTAGCGCATCAGGCTTTCGAACATGGTATAGCAGTCAACAGGCCGTATTTCGTGCTATGCTTTGTCATATCGAAAAGGCCTGCGAGTCGAATTGCTTAGTTTTAAAGCAGCGTGGCTTAGAAGATTGGAATGCCTTACTGCTAATGTCTAGTGGCTAGATGTTGGAGTATGCGTTTTAATTTATATTGATAAAGCTAAAGCGTGGCCACTGTTGCTTGCTTGAAAATGAAGCCCAAGTGGTATTCGTTTCACCTTTTGAAGGTTATGCCACTGACATGACGGAACAAAAATCACAATCCCAACAGCTGGAGTTTTTTGAAATTCCAAGCCCATGCATTGGTGTGTGTGAGTCAGGTCCAAGGGGGTTCTGTAAAGGGTGCTATCGAAGTCGCGACGAGCGCCTGTACTGGCTTAAGGTTGATGATGCAACTAAACGTAAAATAATCAGCGCCTGTGCTCGGCGCAAAAAAGCGGTGCTGACGCGCGCTCGCAAGCAACAGCAAAAAGAGCTGGGGGAATCAATTGGGCAGTGCACGCTGTTTGATGATCCGCCAAGTTCAGAGTAAGCGGCCTTGAGTTTGTAAAAAGTAGACTGAGAGTTTCTAGATGTCGTTAGATAAGTATGTTTCGTATGCCGCGAAATCATTTACGTTACCGGATATTTGCGTGCGCCTGCGTTCAACATTAGACGATCCCCGTTCCAGCGCCGAGGATATTGGCGAGCTTATAAGTGCTGATCCTTCTCTCACAGCGAAGGTACTAAGGCTGGCGAATAGCTCGCTGTTTCGGTTTCCTTCTCAAGTAGAATCTGTTGCCAAAGCAATCAGTGTGATTGGAGGCGAAGCCCTGTATAACTTGGTAATTGCAGAAACTGCCAGCACAGCATTTAAACGCTTTGATACTAAGTTAATAAATTTAGACAAACATTGGTATGCATCAGTGTATTGCGGCATGGTAGCCAAAAGTCTTGCGATGAGACTTAACGTGCGCGGAGCAGAACGCTTCTTTGTAATGGGTATATTGCAAAACTTAAGTGAGCTGGTCGTGGCCAAGAAAGAAACTAAACGTTATCAGTCATACCTGAATGCTGAGACGAACGTGTTGCCACACGTTAACCAGTTGGAGCATTTCGGTTTTACGTTTGCTCAATGCAGCGGTATCATACTAGAAAATTGGCACTTACCTATTGGGTTGTACTATCCGGTAACGTTCATGAATGATGAAGCTAAACATAAATCCGATGTAGATATCTGCGTCCTGTGTTTAGCAAATCGAATTACGGTAAGTCAGTTAAATAAAGAAAGTTACGCTGACATTGAACTTTTTACCCCTGAGATAGCCAATACAGTAAGTCTCAACATGGAAGTGATAAGCAATTCAATTGAATACGCCGAACAAGAAACGGCAAAAATTGTGTCGCTTATTCACTGAGCTTTCGGTGCAACAACTCCGTTACTTTACTGATAATTAGCAAAATGTAGTAAAGCTCATCCAGAGGATTAATGGTATGGACCCTCTCCTCCCATAAAGGCTTCAAATGAGCCAAGATAGGGTTGTTCAAATCACTATCAAGA